>JBALTG010000031.1:0-40977 GCA_036964625.1 Motiliproteus sp. | reverse complement strand
CTATTGCCATGCCGACCCTGGAGGGTATGGCAATAGTGCTCTTAAGGCACTAATTTCGGCCATGAGTTCCAAAAATGTTTTTGGGTCTAAAAACGGGCGTGGTCAGGTTGCCTTATGCCTGCGTAGGAGCAAGCAGTGGATTGGTAGCGCTCACGGCGCAGTGAAGGTCGGTTTCATCGACAGCCCACTCTGGCCAGAGGTGAGCGTCTGCAAAGTGTCGGTAGTGGCCTGTTACAGACCATTCTTCACGATCTACCGAACTTACGCTCTTGGGCCGACAGCAGCCGCTAACACAGTAGCTTGTCCCTGGAAGATTACAAGCTTTGCTATCTGAATCAGTCTAGTCTAAGGAGACTCGGATTCAGTCGTGGTGTCGGCGAGTATGGTGCAAGTTAATAGTCTCGTAGCAGTAGCCCTATCAACGTACCTGCTGGTGGGTATTCTGCTTTTTGTGTTCCAGCGTGACTTTTTATATTTCCTCACAGCTAAGTCGCTTCATCGCTTAACGATTGAAACGTTTTCAAATCAGGGGCAGCGTATCGAAGCTGTAGTTCTCAACGCGGGCAACGATAGTGCGATTCTATACTTCGGTGGTAATGCCGAAGCGGCGTTTGATAATGCGCCCAGTCTTGCCAAAGCGTTGCCGGAACATACGCTCTACCTAGTCAATTACCGAGGTTATATCGGCAGCAGTGGCAGCCCGACGGAAAAGGCGCTCTATTCCGATGCGCAATCTATCTACGATGCCGTTGAGAACCGCCATACCAATGTCTCAGTCATCGGTCGCAGCCTCGGCTCTGGCGTCGCCACCTTGCTGGCCTCAACCCGGGAGGTCAGCCAATTGGTGTTGATTACGCCCTACGATAGTATTCAGCGGATCGCTCAGGATCGGTTCCCATTGTATCCGATGACGCTGTTATTGAAAGACCGATATAACTCGGTGGACCGAATCCCAGCGATCAAATCGAAAACCCTGGTTATTCTGGCAGAGCACGACGAGGTGATCCCAGTAAAGTATTCCGCCCGGTTAATCGACGCATTTCCGGAACAACAGGTCAGCGTAAAAATCATTGCCGGTGCCGGGCACAACAGCCTATCCAATGGCGATGAATATTACGCCCTCCTGCAACATTTCATCGAATAGTCAGCTGTCGGAGCATGGAGCACCTCTATCAAAACCTTGCCGATCTCGTGTTGTTGCTACACGCGTTGCTTGTAGTGTTTGTGGTCGCCGCATTACTGTTGACTGTCGTTGGCGGCTATAGCCGCTGGCGCTGGGTTCGTAACTGGTGGTTTAGGTTGGTTCACTTGGTCGCTATCGCGGTGATCGTGGCGCAATCTTGGTTAGGGCTGTTATGCCCCCTGACCACCCTGGAAATGTGGCTGCGGGGCCAAACCGGAGGCGGGCAATATACGGTATGATGGCAGTTTTATGCAGTACTGGCTGCAACGTCTGCTCTACTATGACGTGCCAGACTGGTGGTTTGTGGTGGCCTATAACACTTTCGGCTTGCTTGTTGTGATCACATGGCTGCGTGTTCCACCGCAAAAAAAATAGCGATCGGGGTTTTAGATAAATAACTGCGGCAGGCGTTATTTAAGCCGCCAGTGCGGCCGGAAAGGGGCCACATACAACCGGCCATATTGCTCTGCCAATTGATTGCCGTGCTGCAGCTGTTGGCGGCTCAACTCATGGACCAATCGTGCACTATGCAGGCGCCCTATGGGATCACCCTGTGAAGCGGCTAACGCATACCATGCATAGGCTTGCACCCTATCCTTTGCCACGCCTTCTCCCTGGGCATGCATGTGTGCCACTTGGCTCTGATAGTGGGCATAGCCGACCTCCGCCAGTGCGCGGTACTCCCGGTAGGCGGCGGCATAGTCGCCTCGTGCGTAATGGGCATACGCCACTGCGCCATCCGTGGCAAAAACCGGCGTAGCCAGCGCGATCAAACCTGCAATCAACATCGCCTCTGTTGCTTTTCTCATTACCCGTCTCCTGCTAGCGACAGTGACTAAAAAGGGGAGGTGATTCTCCAGATGGAACCAGTACTTCAGGGTGTCTCCCATGGCATACTAAGTATAGGGATCAGTAGCGTACCGAGGTCGTAGACGACTTGGTACTGGTACGCCTCCGCATACCTCATGGCAGTACTGGGCCGACCACTGCTGTTAGACAAGTTTTTAGTGAGGGTATATGGGCCGGGAAAAACCATGGGCGATGACCAAACCAGCTTGTCCTCAATGACCGGAATGTGTCGACAAGAGCCTCTTGTCGTCGCTCAGTATCTCCCGTCTAAGAGTCCCCTTCACGCCAGAAGCGGGCATCTTGGTCGAGCTGGCTGATGTCGTCTTCGTAGATACAGCTGCCGGTAGCGGAAGTCGTTTTGATGACCGCTCTGTATTTCAACTCTGAAAATAACCTGGCTCTATTATATACATTAGAAAGGCCTTACGGTCTGCAAAGTGCGCATTCCCGTCTAACCCTGCGATTCAGCGAAATGTCCGCTTAAGGGAACTTAGGCTGATACTGGGAAGTCTAGGCGGAGGGATCGTTAGCAGCTATAAAGTGTCGACAAGCGCCCCTACTGTCTCAGGTACTAGGGGGAAAGTACGGCCCAAAGTAGAACCCTAAGACCCATCGATAACCGGAAACAGCGTCCACTTGATAAACCGAGCCTCTCCTTCGGCAACCTGATCAAGACACACCAAACCTCCGTTTTGGAATTGAACAATCAGACTCTCTGTTGAGCCTGTAATCAGATAACTCACCAGCTTATCCAAAAATGGCAGGTGGCCAACAAGCATATAATTTTTACTCATATCAAGTGTATCGGCGATAGTCGTCACGTCATCCAAGGGATTCAGCCCATCCGCTCTCGCCAACCCACCATGGGGCTGCAACACGTCGGCGAAAATATGGGCGGTTTGACTAGCTCGCTTTTTACCGCTGTGCACAATCTGGGATACGTTGATATTGTGATCCCTAGCCATATCGGCAATCAGCTGAACTTCTCTGAAGCCCTGCTCAGAGAGCCCACGCTCGGAATCAACTTCCTTTGACAGGCTGTGGCCGTGCTGAACGAGATAAAGTGCCATACCAGACCACCTCATTACCTCAATAGTATCTACCCTGTATAGCACACAGTGAAAGCCCTGGGGGCATATGACAAATTCATAAGCGAAGGGGCAGGTCTTGCGTTTTGCCTAGCCAATTTCCTTGGGGGGTGTGACCGCTCTGTGGTCTTTAGCAGAGGATCCTGGTCTGAGGATGTGAGCGGTAGCAGCCAGTCTTATGTCGGGCTGACGTTCGCCTTTAGGATAATTTTATTGAGTAGGCCATACAGCTAATATGTCGCAGCTTCTCAATAAGAACAAATATGGAGCCACTCCACCACAATAAGAATAATACGGTGGTGATCTGGATGTACCTCCCTTAAAGTCTTCTGTGTGTCGGTAGCAACCTGTTACCGACCTCGCTTCAGCATCCCCGCAATGCCCTCTCTTGGGCAACAGGAGCTCTATTCTCGGAGAAACTGAACGACCACGTTGTGTCGATAAGAGCCGCTGACTGGTTCCCAATGTGACAGACCAAGTGCGATTGTTCTGGAGATCTGGCCGCCAATTAAGCCACGAGAGGCGCCCTGTCTTTGTCCTCACGCGCGCGGGCTCTATCGTTGATTGGCTGACGGTAATGCCCTTCGTAGTCGAACAGTTTTTCCTGAACCGACCATAATGTTTTTGTTTACTCGCTATAACAAAATCCAGAGCCCGTAAAATCTCTTTTGCAGCAGCCACCTGATCAGCGTTTTGTGGCTGGAATGCTGTTTCTGAATTTCGCAGTTGTTGCTTCAGGAAGTGGATATCAAAGGCCTTCATGTGAGCGGTGGTATCCAGGCTAAAATATTCTGCCAGCTCAGTTCCATCTTCATCATGGCAGATGGCTTTCAGTTGCGGCCGTCCCGACTTGCCCAGCATTGTCGTCAATGTCATACAGGCACAGCTCAGCACGATAGCATTCTTCAATGCTAGGGCTTCGCGTAGCTTGGTATCTGGATCGATAATCACAGCGGGGCAGTGGTGACAGCGGCGGGCAGCGATGTCGTTCTGAGCATTGCAATGCGCACATTCTTTGATCCGGAATCGGTAGTCACACTGATCTCGTTTGCTTTGCTCGGTGACAATTTCCTGACAGCGTCGTCCGTAGTGCTCTAAGAGCTCGCCATGGGGTCTCGCTTGCCCCTGAAGGTGTTAGCAAATTCACATGGGGGCAAGAGGGTCGTCACCGGTTCGGAGTCAGTGGAAGCCTTTTCAGAACCATTTCAGGGGCATGCAGATCGTCACTGTACCTGCATATTCTAATATCAGACAGTCGGTCTTCCCCTCGCTCAGACGCAAGCCCCGCACGACGATCTTCTGATACAGGCTGACCGAATCAGTGGGCCGTAGAATGGCGATCAGGTCCACATGGGGGGAATGAATTCAGGACGGGGAGTGTAGCAATTTCGCAGAATAATGCACTGTCAGGAAACCGTGAAGGAGACTCTTGGTCGACGCCAGCGTGTAGTGGTTCGATGAATCCTGAGGGGAGGCATCCTGCGATTCCCCTCATGTTCTACAAAATGGATGCCTTACTCAGGCATTAAGATGATACAGATTGAAAGTACGCCTGTTTAGCGCATACGGAACTCATCTAATGTTCGATCAAGCTCATCCATGGCCGTCGTATAGGCGTTTCTCTTATTTGCAATTTCAGTGGATGTATAGGTGCAAACCCCATCTTCAACCTCTAAGATCCCCGAAATATACCGTCTATGAAGTTTCCAAACGATTATGTTTAAAATATGAATTCGAGAGATATAGCCCATATCTGACAAATGAATTAATGTACCCATGTTATGTCCTCTATTATGGTTGTCACAGCGTTTTGCGGTTTCGTTGTCCTCGAGCCATGTACTCAGCCAGTTCGTCGTTGACGGGGTCGGGCTTGGCGGCGCTCACCTTGGATCGGCTTGCCGGCGTAAAGCCGAACTCGACAGCAAATTTATGCATTTGCTCCAGGCTCTTGTTGCGTATCTGCAGCCATGCAGACTGAACCACTAGTCCGTTAGGCGTTACCGTTACCATTCCATCGTTCTGAAGGGCGTTCTCCGCGTCTACCCATGCCCCATAGGCTGAGCAATAAGCAGCCATAGCGGCGCGGTCAAGGCGGCAGATCAGCCCCATATCTTTGAGTTCTTTTGTCACACGCCGCCACTCGGCTTTAGCTGGCTTGCTGAGGTGGTCGGGGAAACTGGGTATCGCGATATCAGGTTTCGGCTCGTTCGGGTTAAGCCGGTCCGCTCGGGCGGTGCCGGTGAGTATTTTCACGTTGGTGGGTTTCTTAGGCAGAGGCATTGGTTGATCCCCCCTAGGGTTTGAACTGGCTGCGTGTCTGAATAGCTTGGGGGACGGTACTGAGGCAAAAGCTTCAGAGTTTAGACCCGCCCCCCCTGGTATTTAGTGGGTTGTTTACATGATCCTTTCTGGTGTTGGACTTCCTTGATACGTCCAATTGAGGTAGGTCGTAATTAAATGCCCTGCCGCTTCCTCTGGCGTTTTGTGATACCTCTTACGCGTACTGTCTTCATCAATCCAGGCATGAAAGTCGCCAGGATCACTTCCTACCTCCTTTGTTGAATCCATTTCAGCGCGAAAATGAAACGAATCAACCCTGCCCGATGCGTCTGGTTGGCGGATGCTGATAAACGTGCGAAAACCTAGCCCCTCCCAAAGGATGTTCTTTGCTTGTTCGCACCGGTTTACTAAATCGTTAAAATCTTTCATGGTTATATTCCTATCAGTTATTGTTTTACCTCCCCCCCCCCTAATGGGGGAGGGAACTATGCAGTGACTAATCCCCCCTTTAGGGGTGCATAGTCTGCATAGTGCATAGCCCCCCCTGAATTCCTCTGCATCGCCCGAACCACGGGCTATGCAGTCTTTGCACTGCCAAGCTTTTGCACAGTGCATAGTTATAATTCTCGGCGGCAGATCAGCACCGGTGCGGTGCCGTGTTTGCCGTCTTTTTCCAGCCAGTATTCGATCAGCTGGCCGTCGCTTTCTTTTATCCGGTCAGGCTTAGATGGGTCGTTAGATAACAGGGCGATACGGTCACGGGCTGCTCGCGATTGCACCCCTGTGATGTTCATGAACTTCGGGAGGATGTCGTTTAGCCGGACTCGCGAAGGGTCTGGCTGTGTTAACAGCACCGGCTCCAGATCAGGAATTACGTCATAGGCGGTGCGCTTTCGATCTTGCTGTTTCCGGTCTGCAATATCCTGATACGGGGTGATATCGAAGGGCTCGGGGACGCCGACGTCTTCACCATTAGGTAGTGTCACGCTGACCATCTTTAGCCAGCATTCCTCTTCAGACATAAGGTCGTAATTCGATTTAGCGTCATCGACACGGATAAGACGTCGTGCCAGTTCGGGGGGGATGCCCAGCTTCTTCGCCCGATCTTTACTCATACGCGCCATTGTCTGTGCACTCCGACAACCATCCGTCACCGCCTTTGCCCCCCGTGAACTTTCCACATCACCGGCACTGGCCTCCGAGTCTGTGCCGCCTTTACGGGTATGGTGAGCGACGGCAATGGCAGCCTCGGTTTGCTCGCCGAGGTAGCGGAACTGATTCACCACCCGATCCATTTCATCATTGCTGTTCTCACCGGCCTCATGCAGGCTGACGAGCGGGTCTAAGAACACCGCGATAATGTTGTGCGTGTTAATCAGAGAGACCAAATCATGGACGTCCTCTGACTGAGCCAGCCCCACTGGCGTTTGCACCAGTACTTTCACAGCGCGGCCGTAACCGCAGGCCAGAAACAAGCGGCCATGGAGGTCCGCAGGGGCGATGTTGTAGTGAATACAGTCCGCTGCCAGTCGACGGAAAATTTCTTCTTTATCATCCTCGTTGTTGACGACCAGAACGTTACCCGCTGTGGATATGCCGTTGCCAAGCAGGTCTCTGCCGGTGACGATGGAGACAGCCAGTACCAGCTGATAGACGCTTTTTCCGGTGCCGCCGGGTGCGAGGATGGCCGTGGTGTATTTACGGAGCAGCAGTCCTTCAATCACCCATCGGCGTGGCTGAATATCATTGAAATCAAAGTTGGCGGCGACGGTCGAAAATGGGAACGGAGCTTTGGTTGGTTGGGGGAGTTGCATTGAAGCAATTACATGCTTGTTCGGAAAATCCGGGTCGGAAGGTTTAGGTTGCCAGCCGTAATCAAATCGCCATGAATTCGACGCTATAGCCTTCTGAATGGTCAGGGCAACATAGTCCTCCCGGTAGGCTTTCGCCCGGCGCCCCAGTGGTGAGCGCTTCCACATTGCTTCTATCAGGGCTGGTTCACCGTGACAGTAACCTGCAAGGCGGTTGCACAGTGCCTGATCCAGCGATGACCAGTCATCGGAATCAATTGGCGCGTAATCCAGCAGATCGGCCCGGTCGCTGGTGAGCCTGAAAACACGTTCTATTTCTTCAACCGGGGGGAGCTGTCCGGCCGATACCGTTAGTACCGGTTCCGGTGCTTTCGGTATGTCCGGCAATGTTTTTTTCAGTAACGGGGCCAGAATGTTAATCAAAGCGTCACTGACCGGGTTTATGCCGTTGGTTACGCCGGGCCAGTCCAATAAGTTACCGGTCACTGCAATGAAGCGTTTGCTGGAATACTGCTCGATATGCAGATCTGTGTGTTTATGCCGCCAGTCATCAGGCAGCTTTCCCTGTATGAAAATATGCAGCCCTTTGCCAGACTGAGACACTTCGGTGTAACTGCCGGCGGCACAGACCAGGTCAACTGTGAGTGGGCTGGGGTTCAACAAATCCACATTATCAAGATCAATGCAGCACAGTCCGTCTTCGCCACCAAGGGCAAACCCCAGACCGGCAAAGCCTCCATCCAGAAAGCATTGATAAGCTACATCGAACGGGTGGCCGGTGCCGGAAGCGCCGTTGCATGAGTGCTTAGTCAGCGGGTCGTAGGGGACTTTGGTAGGCTTCTTTTGGCCGGGCTTGTCGATAAGTTTCCAGACCAGCCGCTGAGGGTGGGTTTTCATCTCCTCGGGGACGCCATCGGGATTAAAAAGCAGGACTGGTGCAGTGCAGATATCACTCCGGCCTGACGCATCCATAGGGGGCGTTGATGTGGGATCATTTGCTGCCACTGACCAGTTATTCTGTGGGTATTTGGTGGCATCGAAAGGATGGCCGAGCACGGTGGAGATGTCGCCTTTCTTTGTCTTGCAGGTTTGTTTGTCTGCGTCGAAAGCTGATGATGGGTTTATCATCGAGCCACCTCCGTGCTTTTCACACAGCTCTCTTGCTGCTGTGTTATCCATGCCAGCAAGTCTGACTTGCGCCATGCCACTGACTGGGGGCCTAGAATGACTCGTTTAGGGTGCTTACCTTCGCGTTCCAGCTGCCAAGTACGGGACCGGCTCAGAGAGGTAATGAGTTTGCGGTCGTTGTCGCGGCACAACGCTTCTTTCTCGCCTGCTTCAGCGAGTAGTGCTGGGCGTTGCTCGGAGGTTGGAGAGGTGAATTTCTTCATTTTCGTCGGTTCCTGTGTTGTTTGGCCAGGACCGACTTTGGTGGCTGCTTTCTCCATCGTCGGCCCATGGCTAGGGCGGTTCAGGAACGACTGTGGATTTTTTTAAGACGGAAATGAACCCGGCGAAATCTCCTTATTTTCAGGCGTTTCGTATTTTGTTTGTTGAAAAATTGCATCTAAGTGCTGCTCTTGCTCGACATCGTCTTTTCCTGGGAGCTTTGATAAAGCCGCTTTTATGTGTCGCTGTCGGTCGCCAAAACCTTCGCCAAAAAGGTATAAAACCTCTGTTATCAGGCAATAAAATGGGGTCTCTCGTTGGTAACTCAGTGTCATCCAAGGTATTTTTTTCTGGACATACATAGCAATAGATTGGATTAACCAAGAGTATCGGGTGTCAATATTTCGACCTTTTGATTTTGGTTCTTTGTCGAGCCGACGCTGTGCAAACTCAATTCTATTTACTAAGTGATTAATGTCATCGGTAAATATTTCGGCAGTTCCGTCTGGCGATAAAGAGAATCCCAATTCATCCGCATGACTTCCAGCTTCAAGGTGTTGGTCGAAATCATAGTCTCGGAGGTAATCCCTAGCACTTCCCGTTAATGATGGGAGCCTTTCCGTTACCTTTTTTAAATCATTGAGCATTTTTCCTAATATCTCGGTATCTCTGCCAGCAGCAGGCGGTTCTAGTGAGATATAGGATGCCCGTGCCATACGAAACATCGACACCTGATGGCATAACCCATTAAATTCGTTATCCTTAAGTTGAGTTTGTTCGCTTTCAATCGCAGCTCTTAGGACCTGTTCTTCTTCTACTGATAACGGAGAGGTGGTTGGAATATCAGATGTCTCAGTCATCATTTCGCACCGTTGATAACTTATATATTTCCCATTGCGCGGCATGGCTGGAAAGGAGGCCCGGGAACGACGGCGAAATGGGTCGTCGGTGTTTTGTGGTGCTACGGCAATTTGGCGCTTTCTGGCGGGTATCACGCATAAGGTTTATCCACGATAGGGGCTAGTAAATTAGCGATTTTGTTAAGTGCTTTCCGGCGTTCACCGATGTAGTCATACCGGTCATAAATGCCTTCCACGCCCTGTGTTTTATGATTTAAACAGCGCTCAGCGATATGGGGGAGTGTACCTACCTGCGATAACAGCGACCGTAGAGTGCGGCGCAAGTCGTGAACCGTAAACGGCTCAATTTTTCCTTGTTTGATAAGTTTTTGGATCGCGGCATTTAAGGTGTCTGGTCCCATATGGGAAAATCGTTTGCTGGCACGGCGACGGGGAAATACGTAATGGCTACCGCATGCGCGTACTTTTAGCTCCTTTAGCCAGGTGAGGGCTAGTTCAGAGAGTGGAATAGTAATTTGAGAGTTCGTTTTGTTGTTGGCTGACAGCTTCCAAAGACCGTTTTCTAGATCGAACTCCTGCCATTGGGCGGCCAGCAGCTCCATCTTGCGAACACCTAGGGCGAGTAGCAGGGCGCAGGCTAGGTAATTCTCCCTAGTGAACTGATCGCTGTTTGTCCGGAATGCTTCGAAAACAGTGGTTATCTCATTTTGATCGAGGATGCGATCCCTGCTTTTTTCGACACCGCCCGCATCTTTTACAGTAAACGCGGCGGCAGGGTTGCCATTCATCACGTCCAGCTTAATGCCGTGGTTGAAGAGTTGCTTCATCAGAGCCAATACATCGTTCGCTATGGTAGGACGGTTACTGGCGACGATTTTCTGAATGACAGCACGCGTATCACGGGGCGAAATTGCATCTAAGGCGAGGCTGCCGATCAAGGGCTTAACATCGCGCTCATACTGCCGGCGCGGAATATCGGGGTACTTAAGGCGATGAGAGCGATCTTGATGCCAATCATTGAACAGGTCATTAGTTGTCTTGATGGGAATTAGTTTGGCGCGGTGACGTTCGGCAACCGGATCGCATCCAGATTTTGCGATTTGGGCGCGCAACAACCCCGCTTCAGCGCGTGCGTCAGCCAGCGAAGTATGGCCGTAGTTGCCTATGGTGTAGAGCTTGCGTTTGCTGTTCAGGGTGTATCGTAATGCCCAGTATGGTTTGCCGCTGTTGCGTACGCACAGATAGAGTCCATCCCCGTCAGCATGGCGACCAAACCTCTCTGATTTGATGATGAATTTGATGTCTTTGTCGGTTAGTTTTCCCATCGTCGTACCCGATGCGTCGTATCAAATAGGCTTTGGTTACCACTGTGGTTACCGTTATGGTTACCGTTATGGTTACCGTTATGGTTACCACTAGTATAGCAACAGCTGAGTTTGATTGAGAACGACTTGAAAAACTAATCCCTTATAAAAAGGGATATTAGTGGGTTTTCAGTTTGATTGAGATAGCTTTGAAACATCATTCTATATTCTGGATCTGCTCCCGCATCTGTTCAATTAATACTTTGAGTTCAACCGCGCACTGGGTGGTTTCGGCGACGATCGATTTGGATGACAGGGTGTTGGCTTCGCGGTTGAGTTCCTGCATCAGGAAGTCGAGGCGGCGGCCGGAGGCGTCTTGCTGGGTGAGCACCCGGCGTACTTCGGTGATGTGGGTGTCGAGGCGATCGAGCTCTTCATCGACATCGGCTTTCTGGGCCAGCAGTACCATCTCCTGCTCGAGGCGGTTGGGGTCCAGGTTGACCTTGGCGTCTTCGAGTCGGTTAAGGATGTTGAGGCGCTGTTTGGCCAGGATTTCAGGCAGCCGGGCGCGGACCTGGATCAAAACCTCGGCAATGGCATCGAGGCGCTGGTTGATCAACAGGGCGAGTTCGCGGCCTTCACGGTGGCGATTGTCGATCAGCTCGTCCAGGGCGGAATCGAACAGGGTTAGTGCGCTCTGGTGCAGCGCGGTCATGTCGAGTTCGGTTTGCTGCAGCACACCGGGCCAGCGTAGTAGCTCGAGGGCGTCGAGCGGGGCCGGATTAACCAGCAGTTCGGTGATCTGTTGCGCGGCATCGCGGACCTGTGCGGCAAGGCTGAGATCAACGTTGAGCTGGTTGTTGCTCTGGTCGCTCGGGTGGAAGCGCAGGCTGCATTCGATTTTGCCCCGTTGTAATATTTTGCGCAGGCGATCACGCAAGGGCCCTTCGAGTGCGCGGAAGGTATCAGGCAGGCGCAGGTGAGGCTCAAGGTAGCGATGGTTGACGGAGCGGATCTCCCACACCAGCGTCCCTTCGGTCTGGTTGTTCTGCTGACGGGCAAAAGCGGTCATACTGCGTGTCATGGGCGCGGTTCTCGATTAAAATCGGTTATCTGTTTTTGTCCCTCATACTAGCAGTCTGTCGGACTTAACGCTGATCTACTACGGGAAAGCCGAATTTGGCCATTTTTCACTCTCTTTTTCGTTTAATAGAACCACTATTAGCCTCAAAAGAGTTCGAAAACTGTCTCAAATCGGTCTTCCCCTCGCTACGATCGGTCAAGTCCGACAGACTGCGAGCAATCCGCTGACTGCGGGGACTAGAATTGTTTGCTTCTCATTTTCTATCTAAGGTCTTTCGATGAGCTCTACTCTCTCTGATCAACTCAAGAATCTCGGTGTCGACGCGATGCGTCCTAGTGGTCGTACTAATGACCAGTTGCGCGATGTTCGCATTACCCGCAACTACACCATGCATGCCGAAGGCTCGGTTTTGGTTGAATTTGGCAATACCAAGGTGCTCTGTACTGCATCGGTGAGCCGCGGTGTGCCGCGCTTTTTGCGCGGCAGTGGTTCGGGTTGGGTGACGGCAGAGTATGGGATGCTGCCGCGTTCAACCGGTTCGCGGATGGATCGCGAGGCGGCACGGGGTAAGCAGGGGGGGCGCACGGTCGAAATTCAGCGCCTGATCGGCCGCTCGTTGCGCGCTATTTTGGATCTGAAAAAGCTGGGTGAGAATACCATCGTGATCGATTGTGATGTCATTCAGGCTGATGGTGGTACTCGTACGGCGTCGATTACCGGTGCCTGTGTGGCATTGATGGATGCTGTCGCTTTCCTCAAAAAGGATAAAAACGGAGCGCTGAAAGGCAACCCGATCAAAGGGATGCTGGCGGCGATCTCGGTAGGGGTGTACAAGGGCCAGCCGGTGCTGGACCTGGATTATGCCGAAGACTCCAAGGCTGAAACCGATATGAACGTGATCATGACCGAGGCCGGTGGCTTCGTTGAGATTCAGGGCACCGCCGAGGGTGCAACGTTCAGCCAGGACGAGCTCAACAGCATGCTGGCGCTGGCAGGAAAAGGGATCAAAGAGTTGATCGAGTTGCAGAAAGCGGCGCTGGCGGAGGCCTGATCTGTATTAATCAACAGCGTGCCGAGTTGGGTTTTGGCTGCTATTAGCCCGGCGGGTTCATAGGGTGGCACATGGATGTACTACCCTTAGCCAGCCAGCCCCTGCGAGCTTTATTAATTCTGTAAGATCGCGTACTGATCTCCGGTTCGATAAGGGATTAATAGCACGCCCGGCTGAATTCGAAAAGCCGCCCTTGCAGTCTGTCGGACTTGACCGGTCGTAGCGAGGGGAAGGCCGATTTGAGAAAGTTTTTGAACTCTTTTGAGGCTAATAGTGGTTCTATTAAACGAAAAAGAGGGTGAAAAATGGCCAAAGTCGGCTTTTCCGGAGTAGATCAGCGTTAAGTCCGACAGGCTGCTAGGTTAACTCGTATGAATGCTTAGGGCGGATTTGTCGGGGCGCCTAGATTCTTAAGGATATGGCGGCGCATATCCTTAAGGTGCCCGAGAGGGCGCAAACATCGATATCGAGTCGATAGGGGCCGCTGTCCTTCTCACCTCTTCCGCAACAGCTAATTCCTACATAGCCCAAAAAAGCCCAGCCGTTATCCAGTTGAACTGTTAACAGATGGGCTTGAATCGGTTTTGAGGCTACGCCGTGGTCTTAGGAAAGAGCTCTCTGGAAAGAGTTCTCAGAAAAGAGTTCTCAGAAAAGAGTTCTCAGGCACATGCACCCAGGCCAATGCCTGAGTGCATGTAGCGTGCTAGACGTGGTATTTGGCGCTCAGCTCGTGTACCGCTTCGACGAAGTAGCCTGCGTGTGCAGGATCGACGAACTGGTGGATACCGTGACCCAGGTTGAACACATGGCCGGGGTTGTTGCCAAAGCGTGACAGGATATCTTCGACCTCGGCACGGATGCGATCTTTACCTGCATACAGTACGCAGGGATCCATGTTGCCCTGAATTGAGACCTGCGAACCGATACGCGCGCGGGCGTTGTCGATATCGGTGGTCCAGTCCAGTCCTACCGAATCGGCACCGGTGGCGGCGATAGATTCCAGCCATTGGCCGCCGTTCTTGGTGAACAGGATAACCGGTACTTTACGCCCGTCGTGTTCGCGGATCAGACCGTTGACGATCTGCTGCATATACTTGAGTGAGAACTCGTTGTAGCACGAGGTGCTGAGCACGCCGCCCCAGGTATCAAAGATCTGTACTGCTTGGGCACCGGAACGGATCTGCTCGTTGAGGTAAGCGATAACGGTCTGGGCCAGCTTGTCGAGCAGTTCATGCATCACTTGCGGGGTCTCAAACATCATCCGCTTAACGTGACGGAAGTCTTTTGAGGAGCCGCCCTCGACCATATAGGTGGCCAGGGTCCAGGGGCTGCCGGAGAAACCGATCAGCGGCACCCGGCCATTGAGTTCATGGCGGATAGTCTTGACGGCGTTCATCACGTAGCCGAGGTCGGTGGCGGCGTCCGGAATCGGTAACGCGGCGACATCTGCGGCGGTGCGGACGACTTTCTTGAACTTAGGGCCTTCACCGGTTTCGAAATAGAGTCCAAGTCCCATCGCGTCAGGGATGGTCAGAATGTCGGAGAACAGAATTGCGGCGTCCAGCGCGTAGCGCTCGAGCGGCTGAATGGTCACTTCGCAGGCGAAATCAGCATTCATGCACAGGCTCATGAAGTCACCGGCAGTGGCGCGGGTCGCTTTGTACTCGGGCAGATAGCGGCCCGCTTGTCGCATCATCCACACGGGGGTGACATCGACGGGTTGGCGCATTAGCGCGCGCAGAAAACGATCATTCTTCAGTTCTGGAAACTGTTCAGACATATGTGAGGTCCCTATCTTGCTAGCCAATAAATTTGCAGCGTAGTATAAAGCTTCAAGCAAAAAAAAGGCACGTTATGACGTGCCTTTTGTGAAGAGGCTGATTTAGGCGTTTAGGCGTCTAAATAATCCAGAATCCCTTCGGCGGCCTTACGGCCCTCGGCAATCGCGGTTACCACCAGGTCTGAGCCGCGCACCATATCACCGCCGGCAAAAACTTTGGGGTTGTTGGTCTGGAACGCGAAGTCACTGGTTTCCGGCGCGATCACCCGACCGCTCGGGTCCTGGGTGATACCGAACTGTTCAAACCAGGGGGCGGGGCTGGGGCTGAAGCCGAACGCGACCAAAACGACATCGGCGGCGACTATCTCTTCGCTGCCTTCGATCACTTCGGGGTGGCGGCGGCCATTGGCGTCGGGTTCACCCAGCGCGGTGGAGACCAGTTTGATGCCACTGACCGTACCGTTTTCGCCGATGATCTCCACCGGTTGGCGGTTGAACAAAAAGCTTACCCCCTCCTGCTTGGAGTTGATCACCTCTTTGCGCGAACCGGGCATGTTGGCCTCGTCGCGGCGATAGGCGCAGTGAACGCTGGCGGCACTCTGGCGGATGGAGGTGCGGTTGCAGTCCATGGCGGTATCCCCCCCGCCGAGCACCACGACACGCTGGTCTTTGAGGTCGATAAAACCGTTGTCACCCTGCGGGTAACCCAGGCAGTTATTGACGTTGGAGATCAGGAACGGCAGGGCATCATAAACCCCGTTAAGCTCTTCACCGGGGAAGCCGCCTTTCATCGAGGTGTAGGTGCCCATGCCGAGGAATACGCCGTCATGCTCCTCCAGCAGTGTGTCGAAACCGATATCCTTGCCGATCTCGGTGTTGAGCCGGAACTCGATGCCCATCTCTTCAAGGATCTTGCGCCGGCGCACCATGACACTTTTTTCTAGCTTGAATTCGGGGATGCCGAAGGTGAGCAGGCCGCCGATTTCGGGGTGGCGGTCAAACACGATAGCCTGGACCCCGTTACGCGCCAGGATGTCCGCACAGGCGATGCCTGCGGGACCTGCGCCGACGATGGCGATTTTTTTACCGGTCGCGATGACGCCGGACATGTCGGGCTTCCAACCCATCGCCATTGCGGTATCGGTGATGTGTTTCTCAATTGCGCCGATGGTGACGCCTCCAAAGCCGCCTTCGTTGAGGGTGCAGGCACCTTCGCAGAGACGATCCTGCGGGCAGACCCGGCCACAGACTTCGGGTAGCGAGTTGGTCTGGTGGCATAGGTCGGCGGCTTCGAGGATGTTGCCCTCGGCTACCAGTTTGAGCCAGTCGGGAATGTAGTTGTGTACCGGGCACTTCCACTCGCAATAGGGGTTGCCGCACTCCAGGCAGCGATGTGCCTGGCCAGCAGCCTGGTCCGGCTCATAGTTGTGGTAGATCTCGGCAAACTCTTTTTTACGGGTGCGGGCAAGAACCTTTTTGGGTTCCTCGCGCTTGAGTTCGACAAACTGAAAATTGTTGTGCAGGCGTTCACTCATAACACCTCGTCCTCATCTATCTGCCCCGGGCCGTTAGGCGCCGGGGCGAACCATTGGGATAACCTGTTCAGGCCTGATTACTCAGGACGCTGGCGTATGTTGTTGAGCAATTCGCCGAGACCTGCCGCCTTGGGTTTTACCAGCCAGAACTTGTTGATGTAATCATCAAAGTTTTCCAGCAGTTGCTGACCCCAGGCACTTTGGGTTTCATTGTAGAATTCGGTTACCACTGCCTGGAGGTGGTTGCGATACTCCTCCATGTGGTAATTGCTGATGCGCTGGATCTCGACCAGTTCGTGGTTGTACTTGTCCACGAAGGTGCGATCCAGATCCAATACATAGGCGAAACCGCCGGTCATACCGGCACCGAAATTATAACCGGTGTTGCCCAGTACGGTGACCAGTCCGCCGGTCATGTATTCGCAACAGTGATCGCCAGCACCTTCGATGACTGCGTGGGCTCCGGAGTTGCGCACCGCAAAGCGCTCGCCGCCACAGCCCGCAGCAAACAACTTGCCACCGGTAGCGCCGTACAAGCAGGTGTTACCGATGATCGAGGTGTTTTGGGTTTCAAACTGGCTCCCGGCTGGCGGATAGATGACAATCTTGCCGCCTGCCATCCCTTTGCCGACGTAGTCGTTAGCATCGCCTTCGAGGATTAGCTCCAGACCACCGGCGTTCCAGACGCCCAGGCTCTGACCTGCAACACCCTTGAGGTTGATCTTGAGCGGTGTCTCAGACATGCCGAGATTGCCGTGCTGCTTGGCGATCTCACCTGAAATCCGGGCGCCGACCGAGCGATCGCAGTTGGTGATGTTGAAACTGAATTCGCCACCACTCTTGGTGGCGATAGCCGCGCGCGTGGCGTCCAGAATACTCAGATTTAACTCGCCCAGATCGTAGGGGTTGTTACGTTGCTGCTGACAGGTCTGCGGCTTGCTGGTATCCATAGCATCATTGCGCAGGATCGGGGTCAGATCAAGACGCTTCTGCTTCTCGGTAGTTCCCGGCAAGATCTGCAGCAGGTCGGTGCGGCCTACCAGCTCATTCAGGGTGCGCACGCCTAGCTTGGCCATCCATTCCCGGGTCTCTTCGGCAATAAAGGTGAACAGGTGCTTGACCATCTCGACCGTGCCGATGAAGTGCTTGGAACGCAGGTATTCGTTCTGGGTGGCAACGCCGGTAGCGCAATTGTTGAGATGGCAGATGCGCAGGAATTTACATCCCAGCGCCACCATCGGCAGGGTGCCGAAGGCAAAACTTTCGGCACCGAGGATCGTGGCTTTGACCACATCTAGTCCGGTTTTCAGGCCGCCGTCGGTCTGTACCCGTACCTTGTCGCGCAGGTTGTTGATCACCAGTGCCTGGTGGGTCTCGGCCAGGCCGATCTCCCAGGGCGATCCGGCATGATGGATCGACGAGATCGGGCTGGCGGCGGTGCCGCCGTCGTAACCGGAGATGGTAATCAGATCCGCGTAGGCCTTGGCAACGCCCGCCGCGATGGTGCCGACGCCGGGACGCGAGACCAGCTTGACCGACACCAGTGCTTCCGGATTGATCTGCTTAAGGTCAAAGATCAGCTGCGCCAGGTCCTCTATCGAATAGATGTCGTGGTGCGGCGGTGGCGAGATCAGGGTTACCCCAGGTACTGCATAGCGCAGTGAGGCGATCAGTTTGTTGACCTTGCCGCCAGGTAGCTGGCCGCCCTCGCCGGGCTTAGCACCCTGGGCGACTTTGATCTGCAGCACTTCGGCATTGACCAAATAGTGCGGCGTGACTCCGAAGCGCCCCGAGGCGATCTGTTTGATCTTGGAGCGTCGGTTGGTGCCGTGACGCGTCGGATCTTCGCCGCCTTCGCCGGAGTTGGAGCGTCCGCCGAGGTCGTTCATTGCCATCGCCAGTGCTTCATGCGCTTCGGGTGACAGGGCGCCCAGCGACATCGCCGCTGAATCAAAGCGCTTGAACAGGCTTTCGATCGGCTCGACGTCGCTCAGTGCCACCGGGGTGACATCTTTGAGCTTGAACAGGTCGCGCAGGGTTGCGACCGGACGTTCGTTGACCAGCGCCGCGAACTCTTTATAGATCCCATAGTCGCCGCTCTGTACCGCGCGCTGGATGGTGCGCACCACGTCCGGGTTGTAAGCGTGGTACTCCTTGCCATGGATGTACTTGAGTTGGCCGCCTTGCTCGATAGGCTTGCGCACCTTCCAGGCATCGTTGACGAGCAGTTGCTGATCGCGCTGGAAGTCGTAAAAGTTGGCGCCCTGAATCCGGCTGGCGATGCCGGGAAAGCAGGTATCGACGATCTCGGAGCTCAGTCCCACCGCTTCAAACAGCTTGGCCCCCCGGTAGGAGGCGATGGTGGAGATCCCCATCTTCGATAGGATCTTCATCAGACCCTTATTAATGCCCTTGCGGTAGTTGGTATGGCAGGTGATCTCATCGCTGAGAATCTCGCCACTCGCCACCATGTCATTGATGATACGGTATGACAGGTAGGGATAAACTGCGCTGGCACCGCAGCCGAGCAGCACGGCAATCTGGTGCGAGTCACGGGCGGTACCGGTATCGATAATCAGGTTGCAGTCACATCGCAGGCCCTGAGCGCGCAGGTGGCTGTCGACCGCACCGGTCGCCATCAGGGAGTGGATCGGCAGCAGACCGTCTTTAATGTTGCGATCAGATAGAATCAAGAGCGTAGTGCCATTGCGGACCGCCTTCTCGGCGCTTTCGCACAGCACTTCCAACGCCTGCTTGAGTCCCAGTATCGGATCATAATTGAGGCTTAGCGAGTGGGTCTCGAATCCAGGGATCTCGTTGTAAAACAACTTGTGGTATTTACGCGGAGACAGTACCGGAGAGCCGAGAATAATCCGTTGTGCATGCTGTTCGGAATCATCGAACGCGTTGCGCTCTGCACCCAGGCAGGTCTCCAGTGACATTACAATCGCTTCGCGCAACGGATCGATCGGTGGGTTGGTGACTTGGGCGAACTGCTGCCGGAAGTAATCGTAGAGCGGCCGGATCCGGTGAGATAGCACTGCCATCGGGGTGTCGTCCCCCATCGATCCTACGGCCTCTTGCGAGGTTTCGGCCAACGGGCGGATGATCTGGTCGCGCTCTTCAAAACTGACCTGATACAGCTTCTGATGAACTTTAAGCTGCTCCGGGGTGAATTGCTGGAATGCCTGGTCGCGGTCGTTCAGGGTCGCTTGGAGGCGGAATGAGCTATCCCGCAGCCACTTCTTGTAGGGGTGTTCACTCTTCAGGCGTTGGTCGATATCGTCGGTGTGCAGTACTTCTCCGGTGGTGGTATCGATGGCCAGCATCTGGCCCGGGCCGACCCGGCCTTTGGCGACCACGTCCTCGGGCTGGTAATCGTAGGTGCCGATCTCCGACGCTGTGCAGAGGATGCCATCTTTGGTCAATACCCAACGGGCCGGGCGCAGGCCGTTACGGTCGAGCATACAGACCGCAGTTTTGCCGTCGGTAATCACCAAGCCAGCCGGGCCATCCCAGGGTTCCATATGCATGGAGTTGTATTCGTAAAACGCGCGCAGGTCGGGATCGATAATTTCGACGTTCTGCCAAGCCGGGGGTACCACCAGCCGCAGCGCCTTGTAAAGATCCATGCCGCCGGTGAGTAGCAGCTCAACCATGTTATCCAGGCTGGAGGAATCAGAGCCGGTGGTATTCACGATCGGCATTAGATTATCTAGGCTGGGAAGCAACTCGGTTTCAAGCTTGCTGGCACGTGAGTTAGCCCAGCTGCGGTTGCCTTCAATGGTGTTGATTTCGCCGTTATGGGCCAGAATCCGAAACGGTTGAGCCAGCGGCCAACGGGGGGCGGTGTTGGTTGAGAAGCGTTGGTGGAAGACGCAGATGGCGGTGGCCATGCGCTCGTCGCCCAGATCCTGATAAAAACTGGTCAGGTCGGCAGGCATCACCAGGCCTTTGTACGACAGTACGGTACTGGACAGGCTGCAGACGTAGAAGTCAGGGTCCTGCACCAGTGCGATTTCCGCTTTGCGGCGGGCCACGAACAGGCTAACGGCCAGCTGCTGAGGCTCTTTGCCACCATCGGTAACAAAAACCTGCTCAATCTTGGGTCTTGTCTCCAGTGCGATCGGGCCGCATGAAGAGGGGTCTGTGGGTACTTGGCGCCAGCCGATTAGCGTCAGGCCCTCGGCAGCAAGCTCCTTATTGACTTGATCCCGTGCAATTTGGGCCTGGGTTTCATCCTGAGACAGGAAAATCATACCGACGCCGTAATGACGGCTCAGCTCTGTGTTGAACTGTTCCTGGACAAGGGTGCGCATGAAACTATCGGGCATCTGCAGTAGCAGGCCGCAGCCGTCGCCGGTCTT
Organism: Motiliproteus sp.; assembly: GCA_036964625.1. GTDB lineage: Bacteria > Pseudomonadota > Gammaproteobacteria > Pseudomonadales > Balneatricaceae > Motiliproteus. Next base: position 20,396 of record JBALTG010000031.1, on the reverse strand, counting down.
GCCGTCGGCGGCAATACCGCCACGGTGAGTCATGCAGGTGAGCGATTGGATCGCTTTGAGCAGCAGCTGATGGCTGCTAGTACCTTCGACGTGGGCCATCAGGCCAAAGCCGCAGTTATCCTTGAATTCGCCAGGGCGATATAGTCCTGTATGCATTTACAGACCTCGATATAATAAGTCTTTATAAACAATCGCTTAGTTGTGTCTTTTGAAGTTCAGACCAAGTACCAAGTGCCAAAAAGGGACAGGCATTCTACCCGCGAACGCGGTTAAGAACAAATCGGAGGAGTGTTTTTTCCTCTAAAACGAGGGTGTAACAGGAAATCAGTCCTTACAGCACCCCCTTTTGAATATCATTCTGTACCCCTTTTATGCTCCGTGCCCAAGGGCGACGGGTGCGCAATGAGGAAGGGAGTTCGCCCACTGCGTTCATGGCGGCCTTGCGCGAGGAAAAGTTTCCGTAAATGACAACAAACCAGGGTTTTTCTTTGTAAATGGTTGAAAAAGAACGCAGTTTGTCTGGATCTGGCATCGTGGCGATAAACTCAACTGCGCTTTTCTGGCGCCGGACTCCGAGCACCTGCAGGGTATAGCCTTGTGGTTTCCAGCCGAGCAGGGTCTGACCATCGCCATAATAGGTTACGCTTGGGGTAGGTGTCTCAAGCGTGATTGGATCTGTGAGGGGCTCTGGCTGTTCTGCTTCCAGGTCGGCTCCACTAGGGAGCTTGAGTACGAGTGTGGCTGCAGGTGGCTGTGTCGCAACGCTAACCATTGTTGGGGCTGCGCTCGGTGCTGCTTGGAGGGGCTCTTTCATCGGTGCTACATCAAGCAGCTGGGTCGCTGTTGCCGCAGCCGGAATCTCAGTATTCGCACTACTGGAGACGTCGCGAGATGTTGTTGTGCTAAGAATTTCCGTGCCAAGAGCGTCCGTGCCAAGAGTTGCCGTGCCAAGTGGCGCGCTGCTCGGGAGTGGAGTATCAGCTTGAGCGGTGCCCGTTTGATCGGTATTAGCGAGTGGTGTGCCGACGCCTTCGGCGCTAGCGGGTTCTTCCTGGCGTTGCTGCTCGGCTTCGAGAACTGCACGTGCTTGTGCCAGACGCTGTTCGAAGCTGTTTTCCTGAAGGGGATCGGCGCTGGTGGCGGCTACCTGCGCGGGCTCTGGTTTGGGTTTAACCGGTAATTCCAGGCGGACGCGATCGTTACTCTCGGCTAGCGGCGGAGAGGGCTCGGATGGCTGCTGTAATGCCGGTAACAGCAGTCCCACGCCCACCCCGAGAAGCGTGACTACCGCGGCGGAGGTTATTAAAAACAGGGGCTTGGAGGATCGTTTTACTGGAGCCGCGGGTGGCGTCTCAAGCTCCGTCTTGGTAATGCTCATAGCCTCCAGTGCTCGTACAACGCGTCCTGGCAAGCCTAAAGACTCGGTGTGTATGCGCTGCTTCTGGGTGTCATTGAGGCGTATGGCAACGGCGCTAAAGCATTGTGCTAACAACGCGTCCAGCGAAGCCCGGTCCAGGGAAGGGATTTCGATAAAGTGACTGCTGGTTTCTACTATTTCGCTCAGGCTGGGGGCTGCTATTGTCTGCTTAATGAGCGGGGTCGCAAAGAGCACGATATGCGGACGGAAATCATCGTCAGCCAGGGTTGATAGTTGGTTGAACAGCAGCTCCAGTGCATCCAGGGTTAAATGCTCGGCATCGTCAATGACGATCAGCACCTGTCGTGACTGTTGCTGGAGCTGCTCTGCATGATCCACCAGGGCCTTTAGCTGGCTGGGGGCGGAGCTAAATTGATCGGTGTTGAGATTGAGCTGCTGGGCCAGCTCGGCCAGCAGTGCCTCGGCATTCATTTCTGGGAGTGCCTGGATCAAGCAGGCATGAACCGAGCTGTCACCAGCATTAGGATAAAACTGCTGCAGTAGCGTCGTTTTTCCACTGCCGCTTACGCCGGTGATAATTTGAATGAAATGACTGTAACGACTCAGGTGCTCAATCTGCTCGAGCAGTTGAATATGCGACGCGGGGAGATAATAGTCCCCAGCGCCACTTTGTATCTTAAGGGTTGGCACCGCATCGCCGAGTAGCGCTTCGATAGTGTCCGTCTCAGGTGGCTGTTTATCCATGGGTTTTTCTGCTTGCTCGTCGTTTAGGTATCAAGGGCTTGGGTGGCAAGTGCCGTGGCGTCGAGTATAGCGGCGTCGAGGGTGGCCGCGAGCGCGGTGGTCGAAAACTGCTCTGTGACCAGGGCATCACCCAGTTGCCGCAGTAGAATCAGACGCAACTGGCCATCAAGCACTTTTTTATCCACAGCCATCAATCGCATAAAATCAGCGGACGTCATTGCTGGCGGAGGTGTTAGCGGGAGTTGGGCGCGCAGGAACAGGCGCTTTATCCGTTCAATATCGGCTTCGGCTAACCAGCCTGAGCGTTGCGACAGGTCTGCGGCAAGCAGTGTGCCTACGGCGACGGCTTCACCGTGCAGCCAGCTGCCGTAACCGGAGAAAGTTTCAATCGCGTGACCGAAGGTGTGGCCGAGATTTAACAGGGCCCGCTTGCCTTGCTCGGTTTCATCCTCGGCTACTACCTGCGCTTTGATTTCGCAACAGCGCTGGATCGCCTCGGCCAGAATGGCGGGGTTTCTGGCTTGCAGTGAGTCTAAGTTAGCTTCGATCCACTGCAGAAAATTCAGGTCGAGTATAAGCCCGTACTTGATCACCTCTGCCAGTCCTGCCGCCAGTTGGTTATCGGCCAGGGTGTTCAGGGTGTCGGTATCAATAACCACGCATCGGGGCTGGTGGAAAGCACCGATCATGTTTTTCCCTAGGGGGTGGTTAACTCCGGTCTTGCCCCCGACTGAAGAATCCACCTGCGCCAGCAGGGTGGTCGGGATCTGAACGAAATCAACGCCGCGCTGGTAGCAGGCAGCCGCGAAGCCGGTCATATCACCAATGACACCACCACCCAGGGCAACGAGCGTGGTAGTGCGGTTATGGCGCGCCTGCAGCAGCCCGGTAAAAATCTGATCGAGGGTGTCCAGGTTCTTGAATTGTTCACCGTCGGGCAGTATTACTGTCGCTATCTGCTTGCCTGTCAGTGCCAGGCGAATGCGTTCGAGATAGAGGGGTGCCACGGTCGTGTTGGTAACGATCATGACCTGGTTGCTGCGGATGGTATCGATCCAGCATTCTGGCCGATCTAGTAGACCCTGGCCGATAAATATGGGGTAGCTGCGCTCGTTGAGTGCAACATCCAAGCGAAGAGTCATGGTGTCTGTGTGTCCAGTGTGGCTAACGAAGTATGTCGAGTTGCTCGAGTTGCAAGGTGATCTCTCTGGCTACCGATTTGGGTCGTCGACCGTCGGTATGGATCAGCAGGTCACAACAGTCTTGATACAGTGGATCTCGGTTCTGCATCAGCTCCTCCAGCACTTTAGAGGGGTTGTCAGTTTGAAGTAAAGGCCGATTACGGTCTTTTGCGGTGCGCTCTATTTGTTGCTGTAAGGAGGCGTAGAGATAGATAACGGTGCCACGGGCTTGCAGTCGGCGTCGGTTTTCAGGGTCTAGAATAGCGCCACCTCCGGTTGCCAGTACGATATCCGTTTCCTGGGTCAGTTCATCGATGACACAGGCTTCACGTTTACGAAACCCTGCCTCGCCTTCAACATCAAAAATCCAGGGTATATCTGCCCCCGCTCGTTCCTCGATCACCTTATCGGAGTCGACGAAAGAGAGTTGCAGATCTTGGGCTAGAAGGCGACCCAGGGTGCTTTTTCCAGCACCCATAGGCCCGATCAAAAACAGGTTCAAACCACGACCCTTTTTAATAATCTTAGTAAGTGCTGAGACTTTCTGAGATGATTTTAGTGGTGATGAAAATTAGCAGTTCTTTCTTGACGTTGCTGTGCCTGGTTTGGGTGAATAAGCGCCCGATATATGGGATGTCGCCGAGCAGAGGGACCTTGCTGACAAACTCGGTCGCATCTTTTTGGAACACACCACCGAGAACAATGGTTTCACCGTTGTTGACCAGTACCTGGGTTTGGATCTCATTGGTAACGATGCCTACTTCACCGTTAGCGAGCGTCTCACCGATGGAGTCCTGATTAATCTTAAGGTCGAGGATTAGGCGGTTGTCAGGCGTGATCTGCGGGGTGACGTCCAGTGAAAGAACCACCTCTTTAAATTCGATGCTGACTTCACCATCTTCAACGGTCTGGAAGGGTATTTCGTCACCAGAGAGGATTTTGGCGGCTTTGCCGTTGGCGGTGATAACCTTGGGTTGAGAGATGATCTCGCCGTTGCCATCGCTTTCAATCGCTGACAGTTCTAACTGCAGCAGGGTGCTGTTCGATCCCAGTCCAATAGCAAATCTTGAAGCGTTGGCACCTGTGGCACCCAGATCTACATTGAGTCCAGATGGCGTGACCAGGCCGGGGCTACCCGCTTGTGCGGTATCGCCGGGAGCGTTAGAGCCCAATACCACGCGGTTATTGCTGCCGGTGCGTTGATAGCCGAAGCCCCATTTGACCCCGAGTTCTCTGCTGATATCGGAGCGGACCGTTACCAATCTGGCTTCGATCATCACCTGGCGCACGGGTATGTCTAGTGTTTTCAGAGCTTTGCGGATTTTAGCAATGCTGGTGTCGATATCACGCACGATCAGGGTGTTGGTACGAGGATCTGCTTGAATCTTACCACGTGAAGACAGCAAGCCCTGGTCGGTGCCGAGCAAAGCAACAATTTCAGTCGCCTTGGCGTAATTGACCTGAATGAATTCGGTCTGGGGCTCTTTCAGCTCCTTGACCTGCTTGTTGGTTTCGATTTCAAACCGTTCGCGTTCAGCAATCTCGGCAGCGGGTGCGATCATCATTACGTTACCGGAGATTCGCTTATCCAAGCTTTTAGTTTTTAACACTAACTCAAGCGCCTGATCCCAGGGAACATTTTTCAGGCGCAGGGTGATATTGCCACTGACGGTATCGCTGACCACCAAATTCATGTCGGTAACGTCGGCGATTATCTGTAGTACCGAGCGAATATCGATGTCCTGGAAGTTGAGACTGAGTTTTTCACCGGTATACGGGAAGCGCTTGCGCAGCCGCTCATCGGCGTCAAGGTCAGTGATCGGCTTGAAATCGATGATCAGCTGGTTTTCAGATTGGTAGGCCAGATAGTCATAAGGCTGTGCGGATGGCTTGACCAGAATGGAGCTGTTATTGCCGTCGCCCATCGCATCAACAAAGGTCACCGGGGTCGAGAAATCCTGCACATCGATACGCTCCTCAAGGCTGGCGGGTAACTGTGCACCGATCAGGTTGACGATAATGTTGCTGCCCTCCTCGATGATATCTACACCGGCTTTGTTGTCGCTCATATTGATAAAGACCCGGCCGATATCGCCCTCAACGCGGCGGAAATCGATAGAGGTGACCTGGGTGCGTTTGGGCTTGAAGGTTTTGCTTACCTGGACGGCATTCTCTGGCGTGGATGTGCTCACAGGCGTGGATGCAGCGGCAGTACTCTCGGGCGTGGCTGTGTCAGCAGTACTCTGAGCAGTAGTTACGGGGGAGGAAGTGCCAGCAGTGTTCCCTGACGTGGCTTTGCTGGCAGTTGTGTCGCTAGCACCAGCTCCGAATACCACGTAAAGGCTGTTTCCCTCAATATAGGTGCTATATTCTGTTGACTCATAAAGGTTGGCGATCACCCTGACCCGGTCTTTAACCTGAGCTAAGTGAATGTTGTCGACCACGCCGCTCTTAATGTCGACGCTTTTGGTGTCTAAGCCATTAGTGGTGCCCAGCAGGTCCAGTACCACCCGAGCGGGTTTCTCAATCATATAAGTGCGCGGTGGTGGTGGTGCATCACTAAAGTCGATGCGTACCTCAAGCTTGTTGCCGGGGAGGGCGACAAACGCAGTACTGATGATTTTAACCTCAGCCAGGGCGGTCTGAGTCAGTAGTAAACAGGCTAAAGTAACCAGCCACATGCGGCTTACATGAGCCAGTTGTAGTGGAGCTGTTAGCCATGTCGTTGAAGAGAAAATCTTCGCCATATCCTTTTACGCCTATTTCTACTGTTCAACTAATACAATGTTACGAGGTCGCTTCATCCAGCCATCCCTGCCATCTTGAACGATCTCCATCACATCAAGCTGGGTCTCGTTCACAACAATCACTTCACCGTAATTTCTGCCGACATGACTGCCCTTCTTTATGCGATGAATCTCGTCGTTACCATCGCGAATCAGGGCGGTCAAATTGCCTTGGTCAATCATGTGAATGGTGCCAACCATGCGCAGATTTTCTAGTTTGAAGGCTTCGAGAGGTTCTTTGGGGCGCTCAAAATCAGGCTTGAAATCGTTCTTGGGGCCCAGTGCTTCACCTTCATCGTTCAGTTCAATCCGAACAAGCTGTTCAAAGGGGCCGCGTAAGCTGGTGGCTCGATAAAGGAAGCTTTCATAGGCTTTAAACTCGGGTAGCGGGTCAATCCGGCCGCTCGGGCGCGCCTGCGTCTCGCGGACAAATTGCTGCAGATCAGAGCTGTCATTGATCTGGCTGCAGCCCTGTAACAGCGCCACAGCGCAGAGTCCGACGACCGCGAATTGCTTGCCTAGGCGATCAGTTTTCATCGTCATAACGATAAGTCCTGGCGGATATAGACATGCTGAGATCGCCGCTTTCTGTGATGGGTTTAATAGAAAAGTCATGAACCGTTACAATCCGTGGTAATGCTGCCATGCCGCTGACAAACTCCCCTAGCTGGTGGTAACTGCCTTTGACCTGAATGTTTATGGGTAGCTCGATGTAAAAAGCAACTTTCTTTTCTGGCGCCAGTGATATCACGTCAAAATTCAGGCCGCTGTTTTGACCAATTTCGGTGATATCTTCTAATAGACCCGGCACTTCGGTATCAGTGGGCAGCTGCTTCAGCAGTTCGGAAAAAGTCTCTTCAACATCTGCCATCTGCCGCTTCAGCGCTTCCAGGTTGGAGACCTGGTATGCCTTGGCTTGATACTGCTGCTTCAGCTCGGGTTCCTTGCTCACCTCTAGTTCCAGGCGTGTTTGCAGGTCTTTGATATAGAACTGGTAACCAGCGACTGACAGGGCAACGATGACAATCAGATAAAAAATAGCTTTGATTCCGATCGGCCAGTTACCGGCCGTATTGAAATCCAGATTGTTTATATCAAAGCCGCGGAAGGCGTTGTTAAAACTATCCTGAAGAGCCATCAGGAGCCTCCGTCTTCGAGTTTGGGTTTGCTGAGTTCAACGCGCATATCGAAGTTCTTGTACAGATCTCCGCCTTTGCCTACAGAGCTCAGATTGGGTTCTTTAAACCAGGGGGAGCGATCAATGCTACGCATTAACATTGAAACGTTACCGTTACTCTGGGCTCGACCATTGATGTGCAGCGATTGTCCTTGCCGGGTCAGGGAGGAGTAGTAAAGTTCATCTGGAAGAACCCGGACCAGTTCGTCAAATACGCGCACAATAACGGGGCGGTTTCCCTGCAGTTCCTGAATCGCCCGCAGCCGTTCCAGAAGTCGTTCTCGCTTGGCGCGAAGTTCTTTGATTTCGGCAATTTTTGAGTCCAGGCTCGACATCTCCTGGCGCAGGTAGTCGTTACGCTGTTTTTGTTTGAGCGTGTTGCTGTCGATGTAGGTGCCGGTGCCCCATACTAAAAGGGTGCCCAGCAAGGCGGCAGCAAAGGCGGAGGCAACAAAGCGTTGTTGGCGGTCACGGCGGCGGTCTTCACGCCAGGGTCTTAGGTTGATCAGGATGGAGGCCATAATTACTCCGCAAAACTCCGTAATGCCAAGCCGCAGGCCAGAACCAATGAGGGGGCTTCTGGATCAAACTTATGGCGGTTGATTCGGGAGTCGATGGTCATTGCACTGAAAGGGTCGGCTACTTCGGTTTTGATCCCTAGCTCACGGGATACCGCAGCATCGATTCCGGGCAGCGCCGCAATTCCACCCATTAATAGCAGAGTATCGATCTCCCCGTGAGTCCCCGAAGAGTAATAGAACTGAATTGAACGTGAGATCTGCTGCGCGGTGGTTTGTTTGAACGGGGCGATGTACCCCTGCACCAGCTCATCGGAAAGGGTGTTGGTTTTTTTAGCACGCTCGACCTCATCGATGGACATGTCTGACACCTGGGTCAGGCTGTGTGTCAGGTCGTTACCGCCGAAAGCCTGCTCACGACTGTAGATCACCTCACCCTGTTCAAGTACATACAGGGTCATGCTGCTGGCGCCGATGTCGACCAGTCCTACCGTCATTTGTAGCAGGTCGTGAGTCTCTGACAGTACCGGGAATATCCGCTCGATTGCATAAGTGTCAACGTCGATCACGTCGCAGATCATTCCGGAGCCATTAACCGAGTCTTCACGCGACTGGATGCTGTCTTGGCGGCAGGCCACCAGCAGTATTTCATTGAGCTCAGGGCTGGATTCTGATTCGCCCTGGATCTGAAAGTCGATTGCGACTTCATCCAGTGGATAGGGAATGAATTGATCGGCTTCAACTTTAATCTGATCTTCGAGCTCGTCCTCGGAGAATGACTTGCTGAATTCAAGTTGTTTGACAATGACAACGGAGGTCGGAACCGAGGTTGCGGCATGTTTGATGCGTGTATTGGCTAGCCGTAAAGCTTTCTCTAAGGCTTCTGCTACGACAGGCACATCCTGCACATTATTGTCGATTACAGCGCCTTCGGGGAGGGGGACGACGGAGTAACAGTCAACGTGGGGGTTGCCTGCGTGCTTCGAGAGCCCCAGTAGCTTTACGTAAGAGGAGCCAATATCGACACCTAGTAATGATTTGGAACCGGTCTTAAAAAGGCTTATCACCGACTAATCCTTAAATTCAGTGAGTAAAAAATCATCTCGAAAAGTTGCTTCGAGGGATGCAGGATAAAACATCGATACGCTTTTATCACTATTACTGGCATTATTATATATCGCCCTTTAACGGACAAGCTTTAGGTTAACATGATCAAAATTAAAACTCTTCTCAGCTTTTTAATAAAAGTGGGTCTTATTGGCACTTTTTTCGGGTTGTTGCTCATCGTTGGCGGTTATTTTTACTTGAAGCCGCAGCTACCTGATGTTGATCAGTTGCGCGACATTCAACTCCAGACCCCTCTTCGTATCTATTCGGCTGATCAAAAACTGATCGCTGAGTTTGGTGCGATGCGTCGTTCTCCCATCGGCTTCGATGAAATTCCTGAAGCCTTTGTGCAAGCGATTCTAGCTGCAGAAGACGGCAGATTCTATAGTCACGGTGGTATTGATTACATTGGCTTGGCTCGAGCGGTGTTTCAGCTGGTCAGTACCGGGCGGATTCAGACGGGCGGTAGCACCATCACCATGCAGGTGGCACGCAACTATTTGTTGACCCTGGAGCGAACTTTTTTACGAAAGTTTAAGGAGATTTTTCTAGCATTGCAGATGGAGCAGCAGCTCAGCAAAAACGAGATATTAGAGCTTTACGTTAACAAAATTTACCTGGGCAACAGGGCGTATGGTATCCAGGCGGCTGCTAACGTTTATTATGGGCGTGCTATCGATCATCTCACGCTGGCGGAATTGGCGATGATCGCGGGTCTGCCTAAAGCGCCATCCGCTTATAACCCGCTGGTCAATCCCCCCCGGGCGTTAGAGCGGCGCAATTGGATTCTGTCGCGCATGCGCACGTTGGGGTATATCGACACAACTCAGTTTGCGGCGGCAGTTAATGAGCCTATTACCGCTGCCTATCATGGCGCCGATGTTCAGCTCTACGCCCCCTATGTTGCGGAGATGGTGCGTAGTGATCTGCTGGCGCGCTATGGTGAGCAGATCTATAGGGATGGCTACAGCGTTTTTACCACCCTTCGCAGTGTTGATCAGCAGGCTGCCAATACTGCTGTAGAGCAGGGGCTGATGGCGTACGAGTTGCGCCATGGTTACCGCGGACCTGAGCAGCAGTTCGCTCCGGAGCTTGATCAGGATGCGCTGCTTGAGCGGCTGCGTAAGGTGCCTGTCTATGCCTCGCTTGAGCCCGCAGTTGTTGTTGAGGTTGCAGAGCAAAGCGCGCGCGTATTAAGGCGTGATGGTGAAATAGTCGATTTGGCGTGGGAAGGTATCAGCTGGGCACGGCGCTTTATTTCGGTCAACCGTCGTGGCCCTGAGCCCCTGATTGCCGAGGAAGTGCTGGCTGTCGGTGATCTGGTGCGGTTGCTTGAAACCGAGTCTGGCTGGCAATTGCGGCAGCTGCCCCAGGTGCAGAGTGCGCTGGTGGCGTTGTCTCCTAAGAACGGCGCGGTACGGGCCTTGGTGGGAGGTTTTAGTTTTCAACAGAGTAAGTTCAACCGGGTTTTCCAGGGTACACGCCAGCCCGGCTCTAACTTTAAACCCTTTGTCTATACGGCGGCTTTAGCCAGCGGCTTTACCCCGGCATCGATCATCAATGATGCGCCGGTGGTGTTTGAGGATGATAATTTAGAAAGTAGCTGGCGGCCGGAAAATTACAGTAAGAAGTTTTTTGGCCCGACTCGTTTGCGTGAGGCGTTGTACCGATCCCGCAACCTGGTATCGATTCGGATACTTCGGACGCTAAGGGTTAAACCTGCGCTGGATTATATCGCTCGGTTCGGCTTTGACCGCACCCGGCTGCCGAATGATCTGTCGCTGGCACTAGGCAGCGCCGATGTTACTCCTTTAGAGCTGGTTACCGGTTATGCGACCCTGGCTAATGGCGGCTTTAAGGTAGAGCCCTACTGGTTGGAGCGGGTTGAAGATCGCAACGGCGAATTGCTGTTTCAGGCAACTCCGGGCACGGTCTGCGAAGGTTGTCTCTATCAACCGCAGCTACAATCACCGAATTTGGCCGTTGCAGAGCTGGCGCTGGCGGATGTGCCTGAGGGAGCTGAGGGAGCTGAGGGAGCTGAGGGTGCTGAGGGTGCTGAGGGTGCTGAGGGTGCTGAGGTTACCTCGCTGCCATTGGCTCCGCGGATTGTTGATGAGCAGACGGCGTATCTGATTAACAATATTTTGCAGGATGTGATTACGCGTGGAACCGGGCGTAAGGCCGGTGCTCTGGGGCGTAACGATCTGGCAGGAAAAACGGGAACTACCAACGATCTGAAAGATGCGTGGTTCTCCGGCTTCAACCGGGAATTGGTCGCGTCTGTCTGGGTGGGCTTCGATCAGCCCAAAACCCTGGGGCGAAGCGAGTTTGGCAGCCGCGCGGCGCTGCCGATCTGGATCGATTTCATGTCTGTAGCGCTTGATGGGGTGCCGGAGCAAGCATTGATCCCGCCGGAGGGGATCGTCAGTGTACGCATAGATCCTGTTACCGGGTTGTTAGCCTACCCGGGTCAGAAGGATGCAATATTCGAGATGTTTCGCGAGCAGGATGTGCCTCGAAGTGCGGCGGTCAAACAGACAACAGCCACTCAGAGAGTGACCTCGGAAGAGCTGTTTTAGCAGCTCTCCCGTGACAGCCACATCGAGCTCTGGATCAGAGCTCGATGTTGTACTCAATCTCTAGCGGCGCGTGTTCGCTAAAACGCTCATCCTTTAGGATCGCTGCCGCCTGGATGGTCTTGCGTAGCTCGCTGGTGGTGACCTGGTAATCTAACCGGGCGCCCTCGTTCAGGCTCCAGGCACGATTGTAGGGCGGCCACCAGGTGAACTGGTGATCGACATGGTTGATCTCGCGAAAGGCGTCGATGAATCCCAGCTCGTTAAAAATCACATCCAGCCACTGACGCTCTTCGGGCAGAAATCCGGAGTGTTTCTGGTTTACGTACCAGTTACTCAGGTCGATGGTCTTATGGGCGATACTCCAGCTGCCGCAGAAGATAAACTGACGTCTTTTGCGCAGGGTTTTGCGCAGATGATTGAGGAAGTGTTCCATAAAGTGGAATTTTTGTGACTGTGCTTCGTCGTCTTTGAGTCCTGAGGGAAGAGCCATCGATATGATGCTGACCTTGTCGTAGTCCGCCTGGATAAAGCGCCCGTGAAAGTCGCATAGCTCAAAGCCCAGGCCGGTCATGATGGCCTTGGGAGGTTTTTTGCAATAGAGCGCGACGCCACTGTAATCATCCTCAAAGGCGTCGAAAAAATAGGGGTGGTAGCCATCTGGATGGTAGATGGCATCATCGAGTTGATACTCTTTGGCTTGTATATCTTGCAAGCAGTAAACATCGGCATCCTGCTTCACCATCCAGTCGAACAGACCTTTCTCTGCTGCCTGCTTGATACCTTGGACATTAAGGGTGATGACGCGCATGGGTTACCTTGTTGTTTCTTGTTGGATGATTGAACGCGGATTGTATGTCTAATGCTGCCGAAACTGAATACTTTGTTTGTTACAGATTAAAACAGTTTATAGCCGCGCCTGTTTGCCTGGGGTCGTTGGAGCCTGGTTCCTAGAGCCTAGCGTGGCATCGATGTATGATAGCAGTCCTTAAACCATGACTCCGCAATTAACAGAGAGAGACGAGATGCAAGACTATCAGCGTGAATTTATTGAGTTTGCCATCGAACGAGGAGTGTTACGTTTTGGTGAATTTACGCTCAAGTCGGGTCGGGTCAGCCCCTACTTTTTTAACGCCGGGCTTTTTAACAGCGGCCTGGCGCTGGCGAGGCTGGGTGGCTTCTACGCGGCGGCGATTCAGGCCGCAGCGATCTCTTATGATGTGATGCTCGGGCCTGCGTACAAGGGGATTCCGCTGGCAGCGACGACCTGTGTGGCGCTGGCGAATGATTATGGCCGTGATGTGCCCTATGTGTTCAACCGCAAAGAGGCTAAGACTCACGGCGAGGGCGGCAATCTGGTTGGGGCGCCACTCGAGGGTCGGGTGCTGATTATTGATGATGTGATTACCGCCGGTACAGCCATTCGCGAGGTGATGGCGTTGATCGAAACGGCTGGCGCAACGCCCGCCGCGACCCTGATTGCACTGGATCGGCAGGAGAAGGGCAAGGGCGAGTTGTCGGCGATCCAGGAGGTCGAGCGGGATTTCGGCATGCCGGTGATCAGTATTATCTCACTCGGAGATCTGCTCGAGTATTTAGAGCAGCAGGGCGATCGCTCGGCTGAGGTCGAATCGATCCGGGCCTACCGTCAGGCTTACGGTATCTGATCCTAGTCTGTTTCAGGAACTTGGCGCTCCACTTGGCCTCATAGTAGTTATCTACGCAAATTATTTCGGGGCTCAAATGCACCGAAAGGAGATTCGCTGTGAGGGTGCTATTGTTAGCAAGTGTGACCGCGCTGATTGTGGGTTGCCAGGGCGGGGGGTATTCGATGGGTGCTGAATCTGATGCTTATACCCTGGTCCGGGGTGAGCGTTGGAAAAATGTAGTGGTGGGTGGAGAGCCTTTGCGTAGCGCCGATATGGTCTGCCGCCACTCTGAGTGCTACCGCATGATCGGTCGCAATAATCTATCGGTTGAGTTGAAGCGCAAGTATCAATTATCGAATCCGGATTATACCGCCCTGGCTGCAGTTTCTGGTGTGGATCAGCAGGGCAGTAATTTGCTGTTGCCGGTCGATCTAGGCAGGGCGCTATTCCGCGAGGCGTGGCGGTATAACCGCTCCTCTAATCGACAGCGTTGACTCAGATGTGTTGTTGATGAGCGTTGCCGGGGTTGGTTAGCGCTTCTGCAGCAGCATGCTGCCCACCGAATACCCGGCCCCGAACGAGCTCAGCAGGCCTCTGTCGCCTGATTTGAGATCGCGGCTGTGGAGGTGGAATGCGATGATCGAGCCCGCTGAGCTGGTGTTGGCGTAGCGATCGAGAATGATCGGCACCTCCTCCGCACTGGGCTCGCGCCCCAGCAATTTCTTGGCCGCAAACAGGATCATGGTTAAGTTGGCCTGATGCAGCCAAAAGCGTTTGAAGTCGGTTGCCTGTAGCGATTGTTTTTGCAGGTGTTCGCTGATAGTCGCAGTGACCAGCGGTAGCAGTTCTTTGAAGACCTTGCGGCCGTTCTGTTTAAACAGTTTGTCACTGCTGTCGCGCGTCTCGGGGCTGGAGTTGTTGAGGAACCCAAAGTTATTGCGGATGTTGTTGGAAAACTGGGTGCGAAACTGGGTGCTGAGGATGCGGAACGCATTCTCGGAGCAGCACGCCTCTTCTGTTTCGATAACCACGGCGGTGGCGACATCGCCAAAGATGAAATGGCAGTCGCGGTCGCGAAAATCCAGGTGTCCTGAGGTGACCTCCGGATTGATCACCAGGGCGCAACGGGCATTGCCAGCGCGGATCGCATCCGCGGCGGCGCCTATGCCAAAGGTGGCGGAGGAGCAGGCAACATTCATATCGTAACCGTATCCCGTGCACCCCAGCTGTTGCTGTATCTCGATCGCAATGGCCGGATAGGCGCGTTGCAGGTTGGAGCAGGCAACAATAACCAGGTCGACATCGGCGGCCTTGCGGCCGGCATTTTTTAGCGCCTCTAGCGCAGCGGCAACACCGATTTCGCACAGGATCGATGGCGCCTCGTCGGGGCGCTCACTGAGCCTGGGGCGCATCCAGGTGGGGTCCAGGATGCCCTCTTTTTCAATTACGTAGCGGCTTTTGATACCGGATGCTTTGGTGATAAATTCGCTGCTGGAGTACTCCAGTGCGGTTACTGCGCCCGCCGCGATCGCATCGCGGTGTTCGGCATTGTAGAGATCCACGTACTGATTGAAGGCGATCACCAGCTCGTCATTGCTGATGCTGTGTGCCGGGGTGAACAGGCCGCTACCGCTGATGACTATATTCATAAACTCACCGTTTCTGTTGAGGCGGCCTGGACCGAGGGTTGTATTGTAGGGGTTGTATTGTAGAGGTTGTAGGGATCCCTTAGAGCCTGACTTCGATCCCCTTGCTGCGCATGTAGCGCTTGGCCTCGGGGATGCTGTATTCGCCAAAGTGGAAGATGCTGGCTGCCAGTACCGCATCGGCCTTGCCTTCGGTGATGCCTGCAACCAGGTGATCTAGGTTGCCCACGCCGCCCGAGGCGATGACGGGTACCGATACCGCTTCGGAGATGGCCCGGGTGACGCCCAGGTCGTAGCCTTTTTTGACCCCATCCTGATCCATGCTGGTGAGCAGGATCTCGCCCGCGCCGTACGCAGTCATCTTCTTGGCCCATTCGATCGCATCTAGCCCGGTGGGTTTGCGGCCACCGTGGGTAAAGATCTCCCAGCGCTCGATCTCACCTGCCAGGCTGACCTTCTTGGCGTCGATCGCCACCACGATACACTGCGAGCCAAAACGTTCGGCGGCCTCGCGGACAAAATCGGGATTGAATACCGCCGCCGAATTGATCCCGACCTTGTCGGCACCGGCGTTAAGCATCGTCCGGATATCCGCGCAGGTGCGGATACCGCCCCCTACCGTGAGCGGAATAAATACCTGGCTGGCCATCTTCTCCACGGTATGAACCATGGTGTCGCGGTTTTCGTGAGTGGCGGTGATATCCAAAAAGGTGATCTCGTCGGCGCCCTGTTCGTCGTACCGCTTGGCGACCTCGACCGGATCACCGGCATCGCGGATATCAAGGAATTGAACCCCTTTGACCACCCGGCCGTTCTCGACATCAAGGCAGGGGATGATGCGTTTTGCTAGCGCCATGGAAACCTCTTATTTATGGGTTCAAACGTTGCTCAGGGTGTCACAAAGCGCCTGCGCTTCGGCGACATCCAGGGTGCCTTCGTAGATTGCACGGCCGGTGATGGCGCCGAGAATACCCTGATCGGCAAATTTACAGAGCGCATGAATATCGTCGATATTGGTGACGCCGCCGGAGGCGATCACCGGAATGCCGGCCTGCTGAGCCAGGTTGACGGTCGCTTCGACGTTGACCCCTTGCATCATGCCATCGCGGGCGATATCGGTATAGACGATCGATTCGACCCCATCATTACGGAAGCGCTTGGCCAGGTCGACCGCCTTGACGTCGGTGATCTCGGCCCAGCCGTCGATAGCGACGTAGCCGTCCTGGGCATCCAGACCGACGATGATGCGGCCGGGAAAGCGCTTGCACATGGCGGTGACAAAGTCGGGATCTTTAACCGCTTTGGTGCCGATGATGACATGGCTGACGCCCGCGTTCAGATAGGCTTCGATGATCTCGACGTTGCGGATGCCGCCACCGATCTGAATCGGCAGCTTCGGGTAGGCTTTGGCGATGGCACGGACGATCTCGCCGTTGACCGGCTCGCCAGCGAAGGCGCCATTAAGATCGACCAGATGCAGGCGGCGACAACCGGCCTCGACCCATTTGGCCGCCATCTCCACCGGGTTGTCGGAGAATACGGTGGATTCGTCCATGCGGCCTTGGCGTAAGCGGACACATTTTCCGTCTTTAAGATCAATGGCGGGGATGATAAGCATCGAAAAAACCTTTAGTCGTGAGTTCTGGCTGAGCGGGTCAGATTAGCTCTGGCCGTCCCAGGTGAGAAAATTAGTTAACAGTTGCAGTCCGGGCTTCTGGCTTTTTTCCGGGTGAAACTGCACGGCGAACACATTGTTTTGAGCCAGGGCAACGTCGAACTCGACCCCGTACTCTGAGCGAGCCGTCACTTGCTCGGGCTGCGCCGATGTAATGTGGTAGCTGTGGACGAAGTAAAAGCGACAGCCATCCTCGATGTTGGCCCAGAGCGGATGGGGGCGGCTCTGCCAGACCTGGTTCCAGCCCATATGCGGGACTTTTAGGCGTTCGCCCTCGCTGTCCTTCATCTCGGTGCCGAAAAACAGCGCGTTGCCGGGGAAGTAATCGAGACAGTCGACGCCGCCATTCTCTTCGCTATGTGTCATCAGCGCCTGAATGCCGATGCAGATCGCCAGAAACGGCTTGCCGGACTCAATCACCTCGCGAACGATGCTGTCTATGCCCAAACGCCGGATCTCGCCCATGCAGTCACGGATAGCCCCAACACCGGGCAGTATCACCCGGTCAGCACTGAGGATCTGGTCGTGGTCGGCGGTGACGCGCACTTCGACACCGGGCTGTACGTGCTCGAGTGCCTTGGCGACCGAGTGTAGGTTGCCCATGCCGTAATCGATAACTGCTACGCTGCTCATGCTTCGTCCTCGCTGTTAATCGTTGCCGCCGGGATCACAAGCAGCCCTTAGTGGAGGGGGTCATCCCCGCCATGCGCGGATCTTCGGCTAGCGCCATCCGCAGTGCCCGACCAAACGCCTTGAATACGGTCTCAGCCTGGTGGTGGGCGTTGGCCCCCTTGAGGTTGTCGATATGCAGGGAAACCAGGGCATGATTGACGAAGCCGTGGAAAAATTCGCTGAACAGTTCGGTATCCAGGGAGCCGATCATGGCGCGGGTAAAGGGGATATTCATTACCAGCCCGGGACGGCCGGAGAAATCGATCACTACCCGGGATAGGGCTTCGTCGAGCGGCACATACGCGTGACCGTAACGACTCAGGCCTTTTTTATCGCCTACGGCTTTAAAAAAAGCCTGGCCCAGGGTGATACCGATATCTTCTACGGTGTGGTGGGCGTCGATATGCAGATCCCCCTTGGCCTTAATATCCATGTCGATCAGGCCGTGGCGGGCGATCTGCTCAAGCATATGCTCGAGAAACGGCACCCCGGTATCGGCTTTAAATGCACCGCTACCGTCCAGATTGATGGAGATGCTGATCTGGGTTTCTAGTGTATTTCGGGTAACACTGGCCTGGCGTTCGCCCATGGATTTGCTCCGACTGCGTAAAATAAGGTGTTTATTATAGCGGTAAAGGGGGCCGCAATGAATCATCCCGCCGATATCCCTTTACCTGTGTTTTCCAGCAACTAAGATGTACAGCTAAAAGCACTTAGCTATCGGGTGCGACAGTGAAGCGGAGTTTGAGATGAAGCGACTACTAAAAGTGTTATTGGGGTTGGTGTTGCTGATCGTGCTGGGCATCGGCTTATTGCTGCTGCTGGTTAATCCCAATGACTTTAAGCCAGAGTTGCAAGCCCTGGCGCGCGACCAGGGCCAGGTCGAGCTGGCATTAAAAGGCGATATCGGTTGGTCGCTGTTTCCGAGTGTCGCTTTATCGTTACCGGCATTGGATGTCACCGCGCTCGACGGCAAACCGCTGGCGTCACTGCAAAAGGCTGAGATTGGGGTGCGTCTGTTGCCTCTGCTGAGTGGCCGGTTGCAGATGAGTGGCGTGGTCCTCGATGGTCTTAAACTGGATTGGACGGTGCCTGCTGATAGCACCAAGGCAGAGCCGCAGCCGGATGCAACGGGATCAACCAGTGGTTCAGATGCGGCGGAATCAACCAGTGGTTCAGATGCAGCGGGATCAACCAGCGGTTCAGATACGGCGGGTGCGCTGTTGTTCGATATCGGTTACATCCAGATCAGCAATGCCCAGATACGTTACACGGATCCAGCCCTGGGACAGCGCGTTGAAGTCAGGGGTCTCAATCTCAGCGCCGATAACTTGGTCAGTGGCCGGGATTTTCCGTTGACGTTGGGGTTCGAGTTGGCGCTGTTTGAGGGCGCACAAGCGTCGCCGCAGCTGCGTGCCAATACCCAGCTACAGACCCGGTTGCGATTGGATCTTGAGGCTCAGAAATTTAGCGCCAAGGAGCTGCAGCTGCAGCTTAACCTGGCAGGTGCTGCCTTCAGCAAACCGCTCGACCTGACCCTGAGCGCGGATGTTGAGGCCGATCAGAGTCAAGATAGTGTTGAAATTAAAGGGTTGAAGTTGGCGCTCGCTAACTTTCTGTTGCAGGCCGGGGTTAAGGTCGTTGGCGTATCGGAGCAACCGTTGGTGACGGGAACGCTGCAGGTCCCTGGGTTTGATCTGAAACAGTTGTTAGCGGCGTTAGGGCAGCCGGAGCTGGTAACCCACGATGAGACGGTGTTGCGCACAGTTGGGTTGGAAGCGGCGTTGGTTGGACCTGCAGGCGTGATTGGTTTGGATTCGCTTAAACTGACCCTGGATCAAACGACCTTTAGCGGGTCGCTCAGTTATGTTCTGCAAAACGGTGCGCAGAGGATCAAGCTGGCGGGTGATGCGATCGACGTTGATCGCTACCTGCCGCCTGCGAGTGATGCTCTGGAGGCAGCGGCTGATGCTTCGGCGGCAACAACCGGAGAGCGCTATTCCCGGGAGCCGTTGTTACCGATAGAGATCTTGCAGGGGTTGAATATTGACGCCGATCTGGCGTTGGCCTCGCTCAAGGCTTCGGGGCTGGCGATTGAGCAGCTAAAGCTGCTGCTGACAGCCGATGCAGGCCTTATCAATGTTAAACAGGTATCAGGACAGTTGTATCAGGGTAGCTTTACTCATAGTGCCATCATTGATGCCCGTCGTACCCCCGTGCAGCTGGATATTAAAAAGCAGATCACCGATATCCAGTTGGGTGCGATGTTGCTGGATATGGCCGATATCGATCGCTTCAGCGGTCAGTTTTCGATGCGAGGCGGCTATCAGGCGCAGGGGAATTCGGTGTATGACATTGTTCATTCGCTCGATGGGAGCCTGGATATCGGTCTGAAGCAGGGGCGATTGAAGGGAGTGAATCTGGGTGATACCCTCTGTCGAGGAATTCTACAGATCAAGGGGCAACAGCCGCCAGCAGAATCGGCGCAGGTCTATACCGAGTTCAGTAACCTGAGCGCAACCGCCAAGATCACCGATGGCGTGGTTGTTAATGACGATCTAAAAGCCGCGCTGGTGGGGATAACACTGACTGGCGATGGACAGGTTGATTTGCCAGCAGAGGCGTTGAATTACGGCATGGCGCTAACGGTATTGCAGGATTTCGCCAGTGATAATTGCCGCATCGACGAGAAATTGCACAACCTGGCCCTGCCGCTGCGTTGTCAGGGGGGCTTTAATACCGAGCCCGCTAGGTTGTGCGGCGTCGATAAGGCACGCATCAAGAAGGTGCTGAGTAAGTTGGTTACGAGTGATGCGAAACAGCAGCTGAAGCAGAAATTAGAGCAGCAGCTAGAGCAGAAGCTCAAGGGCAATGAGCAGCTCAAAGGGGCGCTGAAGGGGTTGTTTAAGTGATGGTCGGACGTTGACACCGGAGCAGTTTCAGCAGCAGTTGTTGGGTTGGTTTGACCGTCATGGGCGTAAAACGCTGCCCTGGCAGCAATCGATTACGCCGTATCGGGTTTGGCTCAGCGAGGTGATCATCTTAGATACGTAACCACAACCCGCTTGAAACCGTGATAGTATAAGGGATCATGGATTTCATTGGGGGTTTCAGTATGGGCGATTATTACATCTACTGCAGACGAAGCAGTCGTAAGCAGCGTGGTAATGATTCCAAACGGAGACAGTTCAAAGCGGCAGAAGACTATTGTGCTCGGATTGGTATCCCGCTCCCACCCCCAGAGTATCGATTCTTTGATGATGGCGTATCAGCGAAAGATGGTGAGC
>JBALTG010000030.1:0-42268 GCA_036964625.1 Motiliproteus sp. | reverse complement strand
ACGAGGTTATGAAGGAAGTCATTGGGCGTTCGCTTTAGGGACGTTTGTTTGAGGGAAAAGCGCGCGGTCTGGTCATATTTTTTCCCGTAACGGGGGGCGTTTTGGTACCCATTTCCGCCCCGCGGCTGGCTTGCAAACGACAGCGTCCAAGAGCGCTTGATACTTGCCTAAGAGTTCGGTCTTCATCAATTTTTGCTGCTATGGATGCCTATTCAGCGCTGAAGATCAGCAGCGGGTGTTCGAACGTCTTTACCGGGCTGAAAAAAGCCGCAATGAACCTGGTATGGGTCTAGGAGCCTTCCGCCTGGTAAAAGCAGTTATCGAAGCTAACTGTGGAGAGATTCGGTTGATCAGCCAGGTAGGCCAGGATTGCCGAGTGCAGGTCTAATTACTACGAGGTTTTAAGAACCAGTTGATGCACTCGGTCACTCCCAACGCCATTGCAAAATAATCAGATATTTATGGGTTTAGGTAGCCTTACAGGCCCGCTGGCATTACCGCTCATTGAGGGTGTTATGAACCCTTGGCGAGTGATATTTCAATCTCTTGCGCGCCCTCCCAAAGTACCCGCTTGCCAAAGGCCTCCAATTCATCATGTCCTTCAGTCAGGGTAATAAAGTGGTTTCCGGCCAGGGCACCCATTTTACTGGCGAAGGATGAACTGCCGTAGGCGAATAGAATTTCTGTTTCGCTGTGACCTCCAGGGTAAAACAAGATATCGCCCCTGGATGGATGGCAGGTATGGTTTTCAACGCTTAGCCCGGTCTCTAATTCGCCCAGAGGAACCCAGAGCGCTTCGCCACTCCAGCGCGAGTGAATAACCCTGTTGCGGTAGGGCAGTAGACTCAAGAAATGTGCGCAGGTATTAGGTGCTTTAACCTCTTCTAATTTGCCCTTGAAGTGGTAGGGGCCGGCTTTGATATCAATCATTGTCATCGGTTTTCTCTGT
The DNA here is from genome assembly GCA_036964625.1 of Motiliproteus sp. Taxonomy (GTDB): domain Bacteria; phylum Pseudomonadota; class Gammaproteobacteria; order Pseudomonadales; family Balneatricaceae; genus Motiliproteus. The sequence continues at coordinate 41,319 of JBALTG010000030.1, read as the reverse complement.
GTTAAGGGTGCTGTTAATATGGGGGTGGCAGAGGCGTGCCCTCGTTCTGTGTAATCACCAGCGCAGATTATTCGGCGGCTATGATGTACTGCAGTAGCGCCACAACCTGTTGTGGGGTTTGAGCCCAGGCCTCAGCGCAGGCATCAACCTCTTTGAGCGGGTGGATCAGATCGGCATCATGCAGGCTGATATAGGGTTTGCCTAACGCGGCGCAGCAGCCTGCGTCAAAGGCCGCATTCCATTGCCGGTATTGATCGCCAAAGCGCACCACGGCCAGGTCACACTTGTCGATCAGGGTTTTGGTACGTACGCCATTGACCTTGGCCGATTTGTGGTCGCGCCAGAAAGGGTCAGTTTCAGCGCCCAATATATCGCCGGCCGCGTCACTCTCTTGGTGGTTGGTTACGGCCGAAGTGAAGTGTATGGCTAAGCCTAGAGCGTCTGCTCCCTGCTTAATTTGTTGCCGCCAGTCGGTATGGATCTCCCCCGATAGATAAACAGTCCAAGTCATCGATTAACCTCGTTTCGCAATCAGTGGTTGTGTTTTTATATTGCAGTGTTGCTGGAGAGCGATTCTGCAGTACTTAGGTTTAGTCCCTGAGTATGGCTCCGGTGTGCAACACCGCTATCGATGGCCGCCTGAGAGACGGCTTTTGATACCACCTCCAGTAATCTGGCATCCGTGGCTTTGGGCAGGATGTAGTCGGGGCCGAATGCAAGGGATTCGAGATGGTATGCGCGCAATACCTCCTGGGTGACAGGCTGTTTAGCAAGGTTGGCGATGGCGTGAACGGCCGCCAGTTTCATCTCCTGATTAATAGTGCTGGCGCGGACATCCAGAGCGCCGCGAAAGATGTAGGGGAAGCCGAGTACGTTGTTGACCTGATTCGGGAAGTCGGACCTGCCGGTGGCGAGGATAACGTCACGGCGAGTCGCGGTTGCCAGTGCGGGCTGGATCTCAGGGTCGGGATTAGAGCAGGCGAATACCACGGGATTTGGCGCCATGCTGTTGAGCATCGTTGGCGTCAGCATATTAGGCCCCGATAGACCGATGAACACATCAGCACCCTGGAGTGCGTCGTCCAAGGTGCGTAGTTGGGTATAGATGGCAAAGCGTGCTTTTTCGGCAGAGAGGTTGTTGCGCCCCTGATAGATCACGCCCTGGCGATCGAGCATGCAGATATGCGCTGAGGGTACGCCCAGCGTTTTCAGCAGATCCATCCCGGCGCTGGCGGCAGAGCCGGCTCCCAGGCAGACAATACGCACCTCAGTCAGCCGCTTGCCTGCAATTTCGACCGCGTTCATCAATCCGGCGGCGGTTACGATGGCGGTTCCGTGCTGGTCGTCATGAAACACGGGTATCTTGCAACGCGTGATCAGCTCGCGCTCAATCTCGAAGCACTCGGGTGCTTTGATATCCTCTAGATTGATGCCGCCGAAGGTATCGGCGATATGGACAACGGTGTTGATAAAGGTCTCAGGGTCTTGGCTATCAACTTCGATATCAACGGAATCTATACCGGCAAAGCGCTTGAACAATAGCGATTTGCCCTCCATCACCGGCTTGCTGGCCAGAGATCCGAGGTTGCCCAGGCCGAGAATGGCAGAGCCGTTGCTGATGACCGCCACCAAGTTTCCTTTAGCGGTGTATTGGTAGGCAGCCTCGGGATTTAGGGCGATCTCTTTGACAGGTTCGGCGACGCCGGGGCTGTAGGCCAGAGACAGATCATAGGCGGTGTCTGCGGCGGTGGTCAGCAGGGTGCCAATCTTACCCGGTGTGGGTAGCGCGTGATAATCCAGAGCCTGTTGGCGCAGTGATTTGGTCATGGTTTGGTATCTCTATATTGTTATTGTCAGGGTTTTTGTTTCGTATAAAACATCGTTAAAAACGAGTAGATAGAAGTGTGTGCTGGGTTTTTATGTACTGTTTTGCTGCTGTCGAAGATGATTGACGATCGCTTGTCCAGAGCCTTGCACATGGCGGGCGAGAATGTCGCCAGCGCTATGAGCGTCTCGATGCACTAATGCTTGAGTCAGATTCTGATGCTCCTGGATCGATAGCTCCCAGCGTTGTCGAGATGTAATGGCGCGGAATCGGGTTCTGCGGGTACGAGCAACCAGTAATCCGTGTGTGGTTGTCAGTACCTGGTTGCGGGCCAGTTGGATCACCAGCTGGTGGGACTGCTGGCAGGCAGAAAAATAGCCGGGTCGGTTGTCGGCCGAGTAGGCCAGATCCATCTTTTTCTGTAGCCGTAAGAACCGGGATAAGCCGCTAGTGTCGGCGCGCAGGCAGCACAGCTCGGCGGCCTGACGCTCAATGCCCGCGAGCACCTCAAACAGCTGCTCCAGCTCATCCGCATGGATGATACTCACATGAGCGCCGCGGTTGGGTTCGATGGCGACCAGCCCCTCGGCTTGGAGAACTTTGAGCGCCTCGCGTAGCGGGGTGCGGGAGATGTCTAGGCTGGTGCACAACGCGGTCTCGTCGATATGGCTCCCCTCTGCTAGGGTTTCGTCGGTAATCAATTGGCGCAGGTGTTCAGCCACCTCCTCATGCAGGGGACGGCGACGCAAGCACAGCGACTGGGTCTGAGACCTCTTCATCTGGGTACTCCTGTTGAAACTGTCGACGCCTGAGCGGTAACGGTTCCTGTCTGTAGCGGTTTGGGCTATCCGACGCAGCCGTTGATGAACTTGCGGCCAGAGCGACTGCCCTTTGTCTGCACCTGCACCTGCACCTGATGCATCGAATAAAAAGCCCCGGTGGGCAAGGCCACCGGGGAAAACCTGGCTCTAAAAAAGAATCGCAGGTCAGGAGTCGGTTGTCGGCGACACAGCAGGTTTGCTGGCCTGGACGGTTCGTGGCAGAGTGCTGCGGCGTGTTTTGTAATTAAATATTATAAATGCAATGAGACGGCATCCCTTCTCAGCTGTCAAGCTTATGTTGCTGTTTGTTGTGTTTATAAAAATATATATTTAAGTTTTTTCTTTTAAAAACAAAGGGAATAATCTTACAAAAGGTATTTGTAATTATGAATAACGAATTAAGTTGTTGCGTTTTTGTGACTGGATAGGTAGTTTTTAAGTGGGTTTACGGCTGGCTTAGGCGGATAAGAGCGTTTTTGTTCGAAGGTATCGAGTCAGTTAAGCGGTTGCTGCCGGCCATGACGGACAGGCAGGAGTTCATCCTGCAACAGGGTTGGCACCGGCAGCTGGCGGCGACGACTCAAATACGGCAAGCACAACAGATAACATGAAGAGGAATGGGTTGTGAGTATCAATCAGAGTAAGGCCGAATGCCCGTCAGGGGAGCAGTTTTGGGTTCAGGAACATCTGAACGAGGAGTACAGCAGCGTTCTGACTGCGGAGGCACTGCAGTTTGTCGAAGACTTGGTGGTTAAGTTTGCCGCTCCATTGGTTAAGTTAATGGAGCAGCGTGAGCAGCGCCAGGCGCTCTTTGATCGCGGTGAACTTCCCGATTTTTTGCCTGAAACACAATCCGTGCGCCGCAGTGACTGGAAGATCAAAGGGATTCCCGTCGTGCTGCAGGATCGCCGCGTGGAGATGACCGGTCCGGTGGATCGGAAGATGATCATTAACGGCCTCAATGCCAACGTTAAAGTGTTTATGGCTGACTTCGAGGATTCATTGGCGCCGACTTGGGACAAGGTGGTGCGGGGGCAGATCAACCTGCGCGATGCCGTCAACGGCACCATAGAGCACTGCGATCCGGGCACGGGCAAGCGTTACGATCTCAATCCCGAGCATGCCTTGTTGCTGTGTCGTGTGCGTGGTCTGCATCTGCCCGAGAAGCATGTTCGGTTGGGAGGGCGGATCGTGCCGGGAGCGCTGCTGGACTTCGGTTTGTACTTCTATCATAACCACCGAAAATTGCTCGACAGTGGTCGTGGCCCTTACTTTTATCTCCCCAAGCTGCAGAGTCACCAAGAGGCGCGCTGGTGGTCAGAGGTGTTTCATTACGCCGAGGATAGATTCGAGCTTGAGCCGGGCACGATCAAAGCCACGGTGCTGATCGAGACGCTGCCAGCGGTGTTCGAGATGGATGAGATTCTGTACGAGATGCGGGACCATATTGTGGGTCTGAACTGCGGTCGTTGGGACTATATATTCAGCTACATCAAGACGCTGCGTGAGCATCCAGAACGGGTGCTGCCAGACCGGGAGCAGCTGACTATGGACCAGCCGTTTCTCAGCGCCTACTCACGCCTGTTGGTACGTACCTGTCATCGTCGGGGCGCACTGGCGATGGGGGGCATGGCGGCCTATATCCCGGTTAAAGATGTAGCGCTTCAGGCGCAGGTGTTGGCGAAGGTACGCCAAGATAAATCGCGCGAGGCTGCAAACGGCCATGACGGCAGCTGGGTTGCTCACCCGGGCTTGGCTGACCAGGCGATGGCGGTGTTTGATGCCGAGCTTCCAGCCGGCAAACTCAACAACCTCAATTTCCTGAGTGATAACGAAGCGGTGATCTCTGCGGCCGACCTGCTTCAGCCCTGTCCTGGCCAACTGAGCGAGACCGGAATACGCACCAATACCCGCATTGCGGTGCAGTACCTCGAGGCCTGGATCTCTGGTAATGGCTGTGTGCCGATCGATGGCTTGATGGAAGATGCGGCGACCGCTGAAATCTGTCGTACCTCCATCTGGCAATGGATCCGTCACGGCCGCTCTCTCAGCAACGGCAAGCGGGTGACTAAGGCTCTGTTTCGGGATCTGCTGGCCGAAGAGGTTGCCGGCCTGCGCCAAACGCTGGGCGAAGTGCGTTGGCACGGTGGTCGCTTCGACGAGGCAGCACAGATCATGGATCAGATAACGACCGCCGAGCAACTGGTGGAGTTTCTGACCCTACCCAGTTACGAGCATCTGTAGGCCTGTTCTGTGGCAAGGGTCTTGAGCCCGAAACCCGTGATTGCCTTTGACTGATATCAACGCCGCGGTGCGGGGTTTTGGCGCAAACTATTAAGTAAGGATCAGAGCATGAAAAATAGAACGTTACTGGGGGTGCTGACACCCTCTTCAAACACCATCCTGGAACCGGTTACGGCACAGATTTTGGCTGAGCTGGCCGATGTCTCGGCGCACTTCGGGCGTCTGCGGGTCACCGAAATAAGCCTCAGTGATAAGGCGCTGCAGCAGTTCGACAACGAGCCTTTTCTGCAGGCGAGTCGTCTGCTGGCCGACGCCAAGGTTCAGGCGATCGTTTGGAGCGGCACCTCTTCCGGCTGGCGCGGATTTCAGGACGATGTGAGTTTGTGCCAGGCGATCCGTGACGAGACCGGCATAGAAGCCACGACCTCGGTACTGGCGCTAAACGAAGCCTTTGAAAAGCAGGGGGTCAAAAACTTCGGGCTGGTGACACCTTACCTGGATGCTGTGCAGCAGAAAATTTTACACAATTACGCTGCTGCCGGCTTTAACTGCGTGGCTGAGCGGCATCTGAACGATCGCGGCAACTTCTCTTTCTCCGAGTACGGCGAGCAGCAGATTGCGCAGATGGTGCGTGAAGTCGCTGCCGAGGGGCGCTGCGATGCCATTACTATCTTCTGTACCAATATGCACGGTGCCCGGGTGGCTGCTGAGCTGGAAAAGGAGTTGCAGATCCCTATCTATGACAGCGTCTCCACCGGAGTATGGAAATCGATGCTGCTCGCCGGGCAGGATCCCAGCCGTATCCAAGGATGGGGGAGTCTGTTTGGTCTGGTGTGATCGCTTTGACAGGCTTCGCTCCATTTTCTCGACGGGGGGGCGCGATCGTGTTGGTACTGCTCCTGCCTGTGTATACAGCCCGAACTGAGTATGGGGATCGCTAACGCACTCCTCCACGCGTCTCGGGGCCTGCGCCATACGTGTTCAGAATGGCGTCTATCCGGCCTGAGCGCCTCAGAGCCTCGAGTCTTTCCGCAAACTGTAGCGCCAGGGCTTGCGGGTTTTCTGCTGCAGGGGAGAAGGCGATATATTCAGGCCTCTCCTCGCCGCAGCCGGCTCGGCGCAACCGCGGTAGCCTGGGATTGAGCTGCAGAATGTAATCGATACTGGTCTTCTCCTCAATCAGGGTATCGATCCGCCCCCGCTGCAACAGCTGGATCAACCGTATCGCGGTATCTTTTTCACCGTGAACGGTGACTCGGTTCGGAAATCCCTGAACAAACCGATCGTTGACCTTTTTGGATTTCACCATGCCCACCAGCATATCCGGATGCTGTTGGGTGCTGCTGTCATAGCGCCAGTTGGAGTCAGGCAGGGTAAAGAAGCAGAGCTGAGTGGTGACGGCTGCGAGTGGCGGAAACACCAGATCGGGTGCCGTGTCGGGCACTACACCGAGTATCCCCTGGGTGCGATTAGCGCGCGTTTCGACGATGCCCCTCGCTAATGGCAAACGACGGATGCTGACCCTGTCGCGCTCTGGGTAAACGGCGTTCAGGATCTCTACCAGAATACCCGGCTTGTCAGAGTCCAGATCGCAGATAAAGGGGCACCAGTCGTTGGCCGCAAACACCAGAGGCTGGGCCGTGCAGTAGGGGCTGAGCAGGGATCCGGCGATGAGTGCTATCCAGGGGCGTAGAAACATGGGTTTTCTGACCTTGTGCGGTGATGAACTCTCATCAGTATGGACCCGGTAGCGGATCTCTGTTTTGTAATTATATAATTATTGAATTAAATATTATATATGGATAGACTCTGAAGCCCCTCTGAGTCTCCGGCTTAGGGGTAGGTCAGCCGCGCTTTTTGTGCGCAGCTTAGGCTCAGCGATTGCAACAGGTTGGCAACCTCAATCAGCGGCAGCGGTGTAAATCAGTAAAAAAATAACAATGAGGACATCCTTGATGAAGACTCTCACACAGAAAAATCTCCCCCAAAAAAAACCAGGCTCGGTTCTACTGCCCTGTTTTCTGGCCTCTGTGTTGGTGGCCGGCGCTTTGCCGTCATTTGCCGCCAACGCAACGGAGCAAACCGCTGCTCGGCAGATGGCCGTGGCGGAATCTGAGCTGGCGCAGGCTTGGCCCGAGCAGGTCGGTGTCGACTCCAGCAAGCTGGTGGCGCTGTCCGAATGGATAAGGGCAGAAAAGATGGATATCAGAAGCTTGCTGGTGATCAAGGATGGCCAGCTGGTTTTTGAGCGCTATGCCAGCGAGCTGGCCCGCGATCATAATTACGAGCTGTACTCGATCACCAAGAGCGTGACCTCGCTGCTCGCGGGCATACTGATCGCTGAGGGCAAGCTAAGCCTCGATGACAGTCTTAGCTTGGTAATCGGACACTTCCGGCCCGATCTGCAGGACAGCGTTGCCGATAAAAAAGCGGTCAAACTGCGGCATCTGTTATCGATGTCCTCGGGTCTTCATTATGACTTCAATCCCGAGAACGACCCCATCTACTATGGCTCTCCCGACCGCTTAAAGCTGGTTTCAACGACCACGCCCAAGGTCGCTCCCGGATCTGAATTTGAATATACCGATGTCAACCCGGTGTTTGTCGCTGCGATGGTGAGTGCGGCGGCGGGGATGCCAATAGAAAAATACGCCGAACAAAAACTGTTTAAGCCGCTAGGGATGAAAAATTATCAATGGGATCGCGCGGATGACCAAGGGCTGGTATCGGCTGGCTGGGGACTGCGGTTACGGCCGGTCGATATGGCCAAACTGGGTTTGCTGATCAAGGATGCCGGGCAGTGGCAAGGAGCACAGGTGGTCCCTAAGGGATGGGTTGAACAGATGTCGACGCCGGTCGCGGCCAGGGATTTCGGGTATTTTCTGTGGCGCAACCATATCGTCGATACCGAACTCAGCCTGGATATGATGGGGTTCAAGGGACAGTTTGTCAGTGTATTGCCCGAGCGTAATACAGTGGTCGTCATGACCAGTATGCTGCCGATCGATGGCGGTCTTCGACACGGCAAAAATGTGCGTATTTTCCGGAATATCGTCAATGACTATGTGATCCCTGCCACTCAGGCTAACCCCGCTTTGGCGGTGTCAGAAACCACTAACAAGGCGCTGACACGGGAGCTAAAAATAAGCGGATTAAGCGTCGGAGTCCCCGGCGTTTTTGTTGATCCGACCGATACACCGCGGCAGTAATGGGGGGCAGAGGGCAGGGAATAGCCCTCGCACTTTGCTGTTGTCCGGCCATTGAACCGCAGATCTGGAACGGCCTCTCTGTTGAAAACCAAGGTGGTCTCTGGGGGCAGCAAGTGGCAATGATTGCTATCAGAACAGACTCTCGTTGCCCGTTATGGCTATGTAGTGGTCCGTTACGCGCGGTGGCGGGTTGATTCTGCGTGCCTATCTATGCAGCAGTGCTGTATTGAACTGCCTGTAAGTTGTCGGGCACAGAGGAACATTACACCTTTGTAATGTTGGGGAAAGGCTTGAGAAATATGAGGGCCATATACTGTAACGGTACGAGTTTTTATGGGCTAAGGATTAATCATGATGAATAAATCAAGCGTAGTGTTATCCAAAATATTACCGTTGTGTGCTGGAGCGGTCGCTGTTTTGGTCGCTGGTGGCGTCGAAGCCAAAACGGTCGATGCAAACCAGGCTCTGGCGCAAGGAACACCTTGGGCGACGACGGCCATATACCAAGATCACAACGGCAAACCACGCAAAACAGACAACTTCATCAACGATAACAGCATCTCGGCCGGGACCATCAGTTCAGCCCAGTATCGCAGCGGTGTTTTTCTGTTTGTCTCCATGAGTGACTTTACCACCGGTGAGTTTGATGAAAACACCTTGGTCAGTTCACTGCAGTCCGTCGCCGGAGGTTTTGGATCTCCCCAGGGATTCGCCTATGGCGATTACGAAATTATTAAGGACGTAGACGGCAATGCGGTCCGTCGAATCAGAAACGCGAGCTTTGCACCTTTCGCAGTAATTGACCGTGAGATTACGACCGCTAAGAAGAGAGAGTTCACGTATAGCTTCACCGCAGGAGATGGGAGCAAGTACCACGTTGAACATAAGCCTTACGACCGGGCCTTCCGCAAGGCCGACTACCCCGATGCGCTACAAACGGCGGTAGATCAGTTCTTTGAGACTAAACTGACGGATGAAAAATTGGCCAACTACGCGCTGACTAGCGCCTCACCCTGGGCAACCACCGCGATCTATCTGCAGGTGAACGGGGCCCCCGATAAGTCCATTAACTTTATTGATAACGCCAGTATCTCCGCCGGGACCATCAGCTCAGCGCAGTATCGCGATGGCCACTTCCTCTTTCTGTCGATGACAGACTACCGTACTGGAGAGCTGGATGTGACATCTTTGAGCGTATCGCTGGCGACCGTTGCGGCCGGACAAGGTTCGCCTCAGGGTTTTGCTCATGGTGATTACGAGGTCATTCAGAATGACCAGGGCAACAGGGTGCGCAGGATTACCAATGCCAGCTTTGCTCCCACCGCCGTCATTGATCGTCAGGTGACCACGGCCACCGCTGATGAGTTTACCTACACCTTTACCGCGAGTAATGGCAGTACCTATTACGTGGAGCACAAGCCCTATACGTCCGCTTTTTCAGGCAAGGCCTATCCGAAAAAACTACAGCGGGCCGTCGATCAGTTCTTTGCGGTCCAATAGATAAGACCGTTAAACGATATGACAAGCATTATGGGCCCACTCCGGTGGGCTCTTTGGCGTGCCCCATCCAGAATGCAAATTCCTTGATTGAACCGGCCAAGGAGGCATAGATCAATCGCTCCACTAGTTTGATAGCTAAGGATTTATCATGTTTGAAATCAGATCCATCAAGAACAAAATATTGGTCGGTTTTTGCTTGCCGATCATTATCTTCGTCTCCATTGGCATTTTTATGAAGGTTGAGTTTGATTCGTTAGTTGCGCTTCAGTCGCGCTTTCAACAAGAAACCTATCAGATGGTTCAGGACCTCAGCCGTATGGAGGTGGTTCTTCAGGGGACATCTCTGGAGATGAGGGAGTTGCAGATTGGATTTGGCTTCAACAACACCGCACAAGTCGCCGAGGCGCGCCAAAAAATGGCCGACTTTAAAGCTGAGTTTTCCCAGCTTATTCAGTCGTTACAACAGAATCCTGCCGCTAGCCAAGAGGCCTTAACGCGCCTGGATAAGGCAAGCGTGTTCTTTTTGGATTCTCATAAGGCGTATGCTACGGCGGTTATCACGGATGGAAATACACAGCAGCCCTTTGAAGAAGGTGTCAGACCTTCGCGTGAGCAGTTGTGGCCCGTATTTACGTCGGTTCGCGCCCGGGCCAATGCTGACGCGGAACGTCTGAATCAAACCATGATTGCGCGGGCGGGTGAAGTGACCGCTATGCTATTCGCTGCTCTCATTTTGAGCCTTGCCGTTGCTGTCATTGCGGGGCTGGTTATTGCTCGCAAAATTGCCATGCCGATTAGCCAGGTCGTTAGCGCGCTAAAAGCACTCGAGAGCGGCGACTTGAGCACCCGCTGTAGTGCTTCCGGTCGTGATGAAGCGGGACAAATGGCCCACTCGCTCAATAGCAGCATGAGTCACATATCGTCGGTGGTACAGGAGATTCAGGTATCTTCGGGTTTGATCCAGAGTGGTAGCCAGAAGTTAAGTGCCATCACAGATAAAGTCCACGAATTGAGCGACAGGCAGGTGTTGGAGACTGAGCAGGTTGCATCTGCTGTTGAGGAGATTTCAGCAACTGTCCGGGATTCGGCAAGTCATGCTCAGGAGGTGGCTTCGGCTTCCCAGAAAGTGACCGAGCAAGCTCAGGAATCCCGCAAACAAGTCAGTCAGACCCGTGAGCAGATCAATACGTTGGGGGTGGAGCTGAACCAGGTGTCTGAGATGGTCAATGATTTAAAGCAGCAGAGTTCCCAGATCGTCCAGATTCTGGATGTCATAAAGTCGATCGCTGAACAGACCAACCTTCTGGCTTTAAATGCTGCGATTGAGGCTGCTCGTGCGGGAGAGCAGGGGCGTGGTTTTGCTGTCGTTGCCGATGAGGTTCGTAGCTTGGCCCAACGAACGCAGAAATCGACAACTGAAATTGAAGGGATGCTCGACCGACTGAGTAACGGTACGGAAGCCGCCGTCTCTTCGATGCAGCAGTGTACGCGTAGTGCTGACCTAACCGCGGAGTTTTCGGTGAGCGGTCTAACGGCAATCAGCGAAATCACGGCGTCGATTACCAATGTTAATGACATGATCATTCAAATTGCCGCCGCTAATCAGCATCAAAGTATTGCCGCGCACGAGGTGTCGGAGTCCGTTCAGCGTATCAATAAGCTTTGCCATCAGACATTACAGGTCTCTCAGCAGGCGGCGGAGGCGAGTCAGGAGATGAACGCTGAAGGCCATAAAATGTGCGCTCAGGTAGACTTTTTTTCCTAGGGTGAAACCCAAATATACCGCCCTGAATCCCCCGCAGGGTTGTCATAGAGGGTATGGGACAACGCGTAGCTAGCTTTTCGCACCCTGTTCGACAGCAGAGTACGTGGTTCTATATTCCAACGCGTTAATCCGCAGGCCGTTTGGTATCAGGGGCATCCCTGATGCCAAACGGCCGGTGTGGGTTGATTCTGTGCGTCTTCATGCGTGTGTTGCGTGGATCTCTACCAGCTTAGATGTTGAATAATTTTCCTGTGTAGCTATGTTTAAGTCCCGCAGAACTAATACGCAGCGAGGTTTTTAGCTGCCATCCTAAGCCATAACTCTGCTCGTTGTGTCCCTCAATTCTCCGGCAGTTTTGAGTTTTTGCTCATCTTTTCGTTTTTATGTGTCTGATATAAAACTATTTTTAACTTTCATAAAGCGCTGGTGCTTTGGTTGCGGGTGCCGTTATCTGATTCCTGTCTCAGCCATAATCGACGCGCATGAAATTAGTAACCCATGGATATTAAATATTGCATTCATAATTATGTTTGAGTATTCTGAGTTCAACCCACGGGATTGAGTCTTCGTTTTTGAAGGCGCTAGCGCTCAGTCCTTCAATGGTGGGATCAGAAATTACATAACAATGAGGAAGCGCAATGACCGCTATTTCCCAACCCCTGTACGATCTGGTGATCCGTAATGGCCTGGTGGCAACCGCTGCTGACCTGTCCCACTGCGATATCGCGGTCAAGGACGGCAGGATCGTGGCCCTGGGAGAAAAGCTGGCGCCCGGTGTTGAGGAGATCGATGCAGCGGGCAAGCTGATCACGCCTGGTGGCGTGGATGCTCATTGCCATCTCGATCAGCCGATGCCAGAAGGCATGAAGATGGCTGATGGTTTCGAGAGCGGGACTCGCTCTGCAGCTTGTGGTGGTACCACCACGGTGATCCCCTTTGCGGCGCAGGAGAAGGGCCAGTCGTTGCAGGCGGCGGTGGATGATTATCACCGTCGGGCTGAAGGGCAGGCGATGGTCGATTATGCCTTTCATCTTATTGTTTCTGACCCCACCGAGCAGGTTCTGAACCATGAGTTACCAAAGCTGATCCGTGAAGGCTGTACCTCGTTCAAGATCTACATGACCTACGACGACCTCAAGCTTGACGACGGCCAGATCCTCGATGTGCTGTCTGTGGCCCGTAGCGAGGGTGCGATGGCGATGATTCATGCGGAAAACTCCGACTGCATCAGCTGGTTGACCAAGCGCCTTCTGGCGGCCGGTAACACCGAGCCCCGTTTTCACGCCGAATCCAGGCCGCTGCTGGTGGAGCGCGAAGCGGTGCATCGGGTGATCGCGCTGTCGGAACTGGTCGATGTGCCGATCCTGATCGTTCATGTATCCGGTGCCGAAGCGGTGGAGCAGATCCGCTGGGCACGCGGCCAGGGATTAAAAATCTACGCCGAGACCTGTCCTCAGTACCTGTTTCTTACCGCCGAAGACCTGGGGATTGACGGCTACGAAGGGGCCAAGTGTGTCTGCAGCCCGCCGCCGCGTGACAAGGCTAACCAGCAGGTGATCTGGGATGGTCTGGACGATGGTCTGTTCAGCATCTTCTCATCCGACCACGCACCCTTTCGCTACGAGGACCCTCAGGGTAAGAAACCCGATGGTGAGGAGGTGGCCTTCCCCTATATCCCCAATGGTATTCCCGGTCTCGAGACCCGGATGCCGCTGCTGTTTTCTGAAGGGGTCGGCAAGGGACGCATCGATATTCACCAGTTTGTGGCGCTGACGGCGACCAATCCGGCCAAGCTTTATGGTTTGTTTCCGCAGAAGGGCACCATCGCCGTCGGCGCTGACGCCGATATCGTCATCTGGGACGCTGATAAAGAGGTTTGTATCAGTAACGACCTGCTGCATCACGATGTCGATTACACCCCCTATGAAGGGATCAATATCACCGGCTGGCCTGAGACCACGTTCTGTCGCGGCCAGCGGGTCTGGTCTGACGGCAAGGTGCAGGGCAGGGCCGGTTATGGCCGCTTCCTGGCCTGCGGTAAACCCGATGCCGCTAAACCCAAAGTGCGCTGAACCCAATATAGGTATCTGTTCTTAATCGTATGTTCGGCGTCTCCGTGAGGTAGTCGCCGAGGTTAAATCACAGCGTAAATCCATGACGTGATGAGGCCGTCAAGGTAGCTAGGTTTTGCAGAGGCGGGTTTGATTGCGCGTTTCTGTAGAGGGTTTGCAGGGCTATATCGCCTTGCTGATTAATACAAAGGCTGACCAAGCAGCTTAAAAAATAATAATGGAGTATCAACTCATGCGTAAGTCTCTTCTCGTTGCAGCGCTTAGTGCCTGCCTTATCACAACCCCCGCGCTTGCCGTGGATAAAATCAAACTGCGTGTTATCGGCCAGCCGTTGGCGACCGGCTTGATCCAGAAAAACCTCGAACAACCCTTCTTCGAAACTTTGGCCGAGACGACGGGCCTGCCGCTGGAGGTGAATTACAAGCCCCTGGATACCACGGGCATTAAAGATGTCGAGGAGCTACGGGTACTCAAGTCCGGGATGTTCGATCTGGTCTCTCTGCGCCTGTCCCAGGTGTCCCGGGATGAACCGACCATCCTCGGTCTGGATCTGGTGGGGCTGAACCCCGATTACGCGACAGGTCGCGGAAATATTGAGGCGTTCAGCGAGGTGGTTGATCAGCGTCTGCAGAAGCGCTTTAAGACCAAGTTGTTGGGGGTCTGGCCTTTTGGTCCGCAGGTGCTTTTTTGTAATCACCCGATCACCAACCTGGGGGATGTTAAGGGGTTGAAGGTGCGGGTCTACGATCAGAGTCTGGCGCAGTTCGTCCAGTCGGTCGGCGGTATACCGGTGCCGATGGGTTTTGGCGAGGTGCATCAGAGTCTGGCGTTGGGCGTAGTGGATTGCGCAATAACCGGTCCCAGCTCCGCAAACTCGGCAGGTTGGCCTGAAGTGTCCACCCATGTGCTGCCACTGGGCTTTCAGATGGCGCTTAATGGCTACGGCATCAACTTGAAGACCTGGAATAAGCTGACCCCTGATCAGCAGGGTACGCTCCAAGCGGCTTTTGATACGCTGCAGGATCGTATTTGGAGCTACTCTGAGGAGCTGTTTAATGACGCCGGTCGTTGCAACGTGGGGAAGACACCCTGTGAAACCGGTACTCCTTTCAACCTAGTCGAAGTACCGGTCACCAGTAACGACCTGGCGATTGTGCAGAGCACTGTCAAAAAAGTTTCTTTCCCTGCATGGGCGGAAGTCTGCAACAAGTCTAACCCCAGCTGTGCGGCTGACTGGACCCGTACCGTTGGCCCGATGGTTGGCATGTAGCGCCTCCGCACTGAAGAGAAGGGACGGACGGTGCTGAGCCGTTCGTCCACTCCATCGTGTGGTTTTACAGGAAACCGATAGGAGGTGTTTCGATGAAACGTCTAGAAACGATGATAAGTATGGTGTTCGGCGGGATTTTTGTGCTGCTGTCACTGGCAGTCGCTGCCGAAACCATGCTGCGAAAGCTGTTCGGCGCCTCGCTTCAGGGGGTGGATGAACTGGGAGGCTATGCCTTGGCCGTCGGCGCAACACTGGCTTTCTCTATGGCGCTGTTTGGTCGTGCGCACATGCGTATCGATATTTTCCATGAACGACTACCACCCCTGCTGCAGGCGGTCTTGAACTGGCTGTCTGCGGTGTTGATGGCGCTCTTTGCCTTGGTGCTGCTGTGGACCTGTCTGCAGGTACTCATAGAGACCATGGACTACGGTAGCACCGCCCAGACACCTTGGGCGACGCCACTGCAGTACCCGCAAACCGCCTGGCTGATCGGTATTGCGCTGTTCGGGTTGTTGGCGACAGGTTACGCTTTTCGGGCGAGCTGGCTGTTAGTGGCCAATCGCATTGACGAGCTCAATGTAGAGTTTCATCCCAAGGGTGTAACCGAAGAGTTGAAAGAGGAGCTTGAAGATTTTGAACAGCGTGTAAAGGAGGCTTCTCCCACGTTAAAGGAAGAACTACAGGAGATCACCCACAATCAGGGGCTAGAGCAAGATCTTTGCGAAGAGATCAAACGTGTTTCTCGCCCGGCTAATGCTGCCGTAACTGGAGGGATATCCCTATGAGTATTGAAATTGTCATGTTTGCATTTCTGGCCATGCTGGGGATGTTCCTGCTGGGGCTACCGATCGCCGTAGTGATGTCGATGGTGGGTATTTTCGGCGGGGTCGCATATTTCGGTTGGCCTTTCCTGGAATCTACCGGGGCGGTGGTCTGGAGTGTTCAGAACGAGTATATGCTGACCGCAATTCCGCTGTTTATCTTACTGGGTGAGTTGCTGCTCAGAAGCGGTATCGCCGATCGTATGTATGTGTCCATCAGTGCCTGGCTGGGGCGTTTACCCGGTGGCTTGGTGCATACCAATATTGGTTGCTGCGCCCTGTTTGCTGCGACCTCGGGCTCTTCGGTGGCTACCGCTGCGACTATCGGCACCGTGGCACTGCCTTCACTGCATGAACGCAAGTACAACATACGCCAATCACTGGGTAGCCTGGCCGCCGGTGGTACCTTGGGTATTCTGATCCCGCCCAGCGTCAACATGCTGATCTACGGATCGCTGACTAATAACTCAATCGGCAAGCTGTTTATGGCCGGTCTGATACCGGGCATCCTGCTGAGTTTGCTGTTTATGGCGTATATCCTGGTCACTAATCTGGGTGAAGGCGGGATGCGCGAGGAGAAGCTACCGCTGCAGCAGAAGCTGGCGCTGTCGGTTCATCTGATCCCCCCATTTATTGTATTCGGCATTGTGATGGGCAGCATCTATGCGGGTATCGCCACCGCGACCGAATCGGCTGCGTTGGGCGTCTGCGCCGCGATGATCTTCTCCTGGCGTTCGGGACGGGTCGATCTGGAGTTTATAAGGAACTGCTGCGTCCAGACCGGCCGAATTACCGGCATGATTCTGCTGATTATCACCGCCGCCTTTATTCTCAATCTGGTGATCAGTCTCAGTGGCGTGGTCGATGACCTGACCCAGTGGGTAACTTCCTTGGGGCTATCGGTCACGGGTCTGTTGCTGGTGCTGGTGGTGTTCTACCTCTGTCTGGGGATGTTTATGGACGTTCTGTCGATGCAGGTGGTAACCATCCCTATTACCTACCCGATAGTCACCGCGCTGGGGGTCGATCCGATCTGGTTCGGGGTCTTTATCGTGCTGATGTGCGAGCTGGGAATGATTACGCCGCCCGTGGGGATGAACCTGTTCGTGGTCCAGAGTGTGCGTAAGGATGGTGGCAAAATCCAGGATGTGATGTGGGGCGTACTGCCCTTTGCCTTGATGATGCTCGCCTTCGTGCTGTTACTGATGGTCGTACCGGAGATCGCCACATGGCTACCCAACAGCATGTTTTAAGGGCGGATAAAGCGGTCTGGCAATTGAGCGTCAGTGAATTGAGCGAGCTGCTGAGTCGCGGTGCGCTGACCCCGACAGCGCTGCTCGATAGCTTGTTGGCGCGGATCGATAGCCATAATCCGCAGATTAACGCCTTCGTGGCGCTCAATCCCGAGGCGCGTGTCGAGGCCCAAGCGAGCGAGCAGCGACTCCTCGAGGGTTGCAGCCTGGGCCCATTGGACGGCATTGCGGTGGCGATCAAGGACAACATCAATGTGCGCGGCATGGTCACCACCTGGGGCAGCTGTGCCTTTGCTCAGGGACCGGTCGCCGCGTTTGATGAGTTGCCGGTCGCCAGACTGCGCGAGGCTGGCATGGTGATCCTGGGCAAGACCAATGTGCCGGAGTTTACCCTCGAAGGTTATACCGATAACCCGGTGTACGGTGTCACCCGTAATCCCTGGAACAGCGCGCTAACCCCCGGCGGCTCCAGTGGCGGTGCGGTGGCGGCCGTCGCCGCCGGGTTGGCCCCTTGCGCCCTGGCTACCGATGGTGGCGGTTCTATCCGTCGCCCGGCGAGCCATACCGGGCTGATCGGCCTTAAGCCCTCGACCGGCAGGGTGGCCCGGCATCACGGCTTGCCCCAGATCATGCTTGATTTTGAGGTGGCGGGGCTGATCACCCGGAGCGTGGCCGATGCCGAACTGCTGTACTCGGTCATTGCCGGTCCCGATGCGCGGGACCGGCACTCATTGCTGGCGGCCGAGCCAGACACGCATGAGACGGACGCGAGTGCGCTGCGGATTCTGTATGTGCCCCGTTTTAATGACCAGCCGCTGGATCCGGAGATCGCCTCCAGTGTTGATGCTGCGGCCGAACGGCTCAGGTCGTTGGGGCATAAGGTGACAGTGGGACCACTGCCTTTCTCGCTCGATTTTATCGATCAGTTTTGGCCGATGCTGGGCAGCGTCGCGGTCGGTGCGCTGTTCGAGCGCTATCCCGAGGCGGAACCCCTGGCTGCGCCCAAGTGGCAAGAGATGGCTAGGGCAGGGCGCGAGATCAGCGCCCCGCGCTACCTGGATGCGATCGATCGTATCGATCAGTTTCGCCGAACGGTGACCGAAGCCTACGCTGATTTTGACATCATTATGACCCCCTCGGCAGCGGCGCTACCCTGGCCGGCGGCTGAGCCCTATCCCTGCATGATCGATGGTCAAAGCGTAGGGCCGCGTGGCCATGCGATCTACACCGGTTGGGTCAATGCCTGCGGTCATCCCGGGCTTAATCTGCCCTCGGCGCATAGCGCTTTGGGGCTGCCGATCGGTTTCCAGCTGGTGGGGCGCTTCGGTGCCGACCGCCAGTTGCTGCGTCTGGGGGCTGAGTACGAGGCGGCGCTACCGCGTTGTTGGTCACGACCGCCGATCGACCCGGCTTAGCAAGCGCCCCTCTTTAGTCTTTGTATTACCCATTTAACACGACCCCTTTAACCTAGCCCTTTAACGTAGTCCCTCAACAGGCGGTGAGTCGCACCAGCGGCTTGCCGCCAGGGGACCTGAGGAAGTTTAATTATGTCCATGACCCTAAAAGAGATCGATAGCGCAGCCGAGCTGCTCTGTTCGGCCCACGCAAAACACGACCAACTGCTGCCGGCTGATCTGCTGGATCAGTTTACCCCTGCTTCTTTTGATGAGGCCTACGCCATTCAAGATGCCGTAGCCCAGAAACGCTGGATTGAGCAAGGTGGGCGAACCGATACCTGGAAGACCGGTGCTCCGAGCAACGACGCTGTCCCCTATGCTGCACCGATCCCCCCGGATGTGATCCATACGAGCCCGTCAAAGTTGCCAGCAAGCGGCTTTCATATCATCGGTATCGAGTCGGAACTGGCCTACCGTTTTGGTCGCGATCTGCCACCCAAGGGTAGTCCTTATAGCGTTGAAGAGATCATGGATGCGGTGGAAGGGGTCTATGTCGCCATTGAAGTGGTCGATACGCGGCTGAAAGAGTGGCAGCAGGCAGGGGCATTGTGGCAACTGGCGGACAATCAGATCACAGGCGGGTTGGTGGTGGGCTCGGGCCGATCAGACTGGCGCTCCGTGGATCCATTGCAGCAGTCCGTAGAGTTACTGGTGGATGGGGTGCCCAAGGTGGTTGCTCAGGGTTCTCATCCCCTGAAAGATCCACGCCCGCTAGTCTACTGGATTGCCAATCACTGCACTGAGCGCAACGGGGGTATCAGGGCCGGTGACCTGGTGACGACAGGCTCCTGGAGCGGACTTGTGTTTGTAGAGCCGGGTGCCAGGGTGATCGCCCGCTTCCCCGGTATCGGCGAGGCCGAGGTTAGCTTCCCGACGTAAGGAGTCTGAGCTCGTGCGTAATCTGCTTCTGCTCGCCACCGCCCTGGCTTTTTCCCAGACCGGGGTGGTGGTGTACCTCTCTTTTGCTGCGCTGACCGGCTACTGGCTGGCGGACGATAAGTCGATGGCGACTCTGCCATTGGCGCTGCAGTTTGTTGGTAATGCCCTGGTCGTGATCCCGGCCTCCAGGCTGATGCGCAACTATGGACGCCGTGCGGGCTTTATGATCGGCCAGACGTTGGGGGCAACGGGAGGCGCACTGGCTGTCTGGAGTGTGATGCAGCAAGATTTTCAACTGTTCTGTGGCTCCGCCATTCTTATCGGTGCCCATAATGCGGTCTGGCAGCATTACCGTTTTGCAGCGGTGGAGTGTGTTCGTACTGAGCGCCAGAGTCTGGCGGTGGGGCTGGTGCTCAGTGGCGGTGTGGTGGCTGCCTTTCTGGGCGGACCCCTGGCCGATTGGGGCGAACTGTCGCTGCAGGTTCTCTATGCCGGGGGCTATGCGGTGATGGCGGGCCTGTGTCTGCTCAGCGTGGTTATCCTTTGTTTCTTGAAGATCGAAACCGTCGCTCAGTCGGTCAACATCAAGTCACGGCCGCTAAAGCAGATTATCTGTACGCGGAAATTTATCCTGGCGGCGACGGTGTCCTCGCTCAGT
This sequence comes from Motiliproteus sp., assembly GCA_036964625.1. Lineage (GTDB taxonomy): Bacteria > Pseudomonadota > Gammaproteobacteria > Pseudomonadales > Balneatricaceae > Motiliproteus. Next base: position 21,545 of record JBALTG010000030.1, on the reverse strand, counting down.
TTTGCATTAATGGCGTTCGTGATGAACGCGACGCCTTTGGCGATGCAGCTTTGTGGATTTGAGGTCGCGGCGTCCAATAGGGTTGTCCAGCTGCATACGCTGGGCATGTTTGCACCGAGTTTCTTAACCGGCATGCTGATCCGTTGGCAGGGTCACCATCGAACGATAATGGCGGGCATTGTCTGCTTTGCTGCTGCATTAATGATTAACCTGATGGGTGTCGAGTTTTTCCACTTTGCGGTAGCCCTTGCACTGGTCGGGCTGGGCTGGAATCTGATGTTTATCAGCGCGACAGATCTGCTAACCCAGACCTATAGAGAGTCAGAAAAGGAGAGGGTACAGGGGGTCCATGATCTGTGTATGTTTGTGGTCGTCGGCAGCTCTAACTATTACGCGGGCGCGAGCCTGCTAACGCTGGGGTGGGAGGGTCTTAACCTGCTGGCGCTGATCCCTCTGGCCGCGCTTACGCTGCTGCTCTTTTGGCCGCAGCGCCAACCGGCCGTTGTGATTGAGCAGCTGCCAGCAAAATAATCAGCAAGAACACAAGCGACAGGATTAGGGCTCTTTTTTCTCTTTCATGGCGCTCAACGCGGTGCTGCCGGTATGGCGTACATGCTCGAACAGTATCTGTCCCGCCTCAATGCCGTTGCGCGCCTTAAGGGCTTCGAGCAGCTGCTGATGTTCATCGAGCGCTTCTTTCCAACGGGTATCAAAGCCGATCGCGATGTAACGACCACGACTGGCTTTATTGAGCAGCTGGTTGTGGAGGATCTCCAGCGTCTCATTCTTGGCCATGGCGACGATGGTGCGGTGGATCTCTTGATTAACCAAGAAATAGGAGTGCCGATCCTCCTTGTTGTAGTGGTTCTCCATCTTGGTTTGTAGCTGCTGCAGGCGTTTGAGGTCAGCGTCCGTAGCCCTCTCTGCGGCCAGTTCTGCGGCCGAGCGTTCCAGTCCGCTGATCACCTCGAACAGCTCATAGAACTCCTGCTCGGTTAAGGTTGCCACGCGCGCACCCCGGTTGGGTTCAATGCTGACCAGCCCTTCTGAGTGGAGTACTTTAAGCGCCTCACGCATCGGTGTCCGGGAGATATCGAGTTCACCACAGAGAGCTGTTTCATCAATCCGCTGGCCTTCCGCTAACTCGCCCTCGATGATCATCGTCCGGAGGTGGTCAGCAATCTCTTCGTGAAGTGAGCGCCGGCGGAGTGATATGCGTTTAGGCGTGATAGTCATAGCGGTTACTCTTTATTCCCATATGATAAATACATAATTATACATTAACCTTTTCGGGAAAGAACAGCCATGGGGTTGAGGAGGAGACGCCGCATTTATCGCTAGGGGGGGGGCAGGCGGAGTGCTTTGCTGCTGACACGTGGCTTTAAATAGGCGATGTCTGAGTTGTGGCGGTGTGGCCAGCAAAGGGAACAAAGCAGCAGTGGCAAGGGAGGTCGCTTCATCTATTTTGCGGCCATCGGTACCGACACTACCACAGCGACATATCATGAAGCATATTCATGGAATGCTTGGCGGCCACAATGCCATCCACTATTTCTAGCAGGTGCCACTGCAGATCCTATTCAGAAGGTAGGTATTTCGGCTATATCGACATTTCTGACCTTTAGTATCCGCTAAAGGTTCGAGTCGAACATTGCTCTTCATTTCGGTAAGCGGACACCCCCTAAGATGTCTTTAGTCACGCATCCCACCGTTTAATTTACTTCGGGGTGAGGGCAGAAGTTGAGAGAGTGAGTAGGTATTTCTGCAACAACTGCCGGTAGGCTGCGGTCTTTTTGAATGCCTCCAGCTGACGGGAAAACGTCACCACCAGGCCCTTCGTCACCTGGTCGCGATTAAATGCCAAGTAGAACGGGTGAGAGAACAACACGTAACGCTCGTAAGGTTCAATCTGATTATCCAGGCTCAATCGCCGCAGGATACTCACCCCGGTATTGCGGTAACTGACCACCGCATCAAACCGGCGCAGGGCGAGCATTTGAAACAACTGATCCTCTTGGGTGACAGCAATAAAGCTGCCAAAGTCGTTGAGGGCTTTCCATAGACTGGGGCTATAGGCATAGCCGCGAACCACGCCGATATTGAGTTTTTTCAAATCGCCCAGAGAATCTATCTGCAGCTGTCCTATGCGGTCTTTGCGAACAAACAATACACCCTGCTCGGTGGTCAGCGGCTCCTCTGGATATAAAAGATGGCGCTGCCTCTCAGGGCTATGGGAGATGGAGTAGATGCCATCGACGCTGCCCACCAGTGCTTCTTGCTCAGCCCGGGCCCAGGGGTGAAGTGCGATCTTCGGCTCGGCCAACCCCATCCGTTCAAATACTGCCTGGATGATCTCGGTGGACAGGCCATTCAGCTCGCCGCTTCGAGCATCCACAAACTCGTAAGGCGGCCAGTCGTCAGTGACCAGACTGAGTGGTGACTCGGCCCGAAGCGAGGCCGCAACAAAGAGCAACACAAGGATACAGAAAATGTTTCTAAGCACGCTCTCTCCTTGCCCCTCGATGAAGCACTGCTAGGTGTCTGTCCCCCAAGTCTAGTCTACAGAGACGCCCTTTCGCCTCCATGCGACCGCCATGGATGGCGGGAGTGTCGTTGTTGCAGGAACATTCAATGTCCGCCAAGGACGGCAGAAGTGCCGTTTTTGCAGCAGCAAAAAACAGCCCGTACTTCCGGTACATCGCAGCTCTTTCGCATCCATGCGACCGCGGCATACCGTACTTCCTGTACATCGCAGCTCTTTCGCATCCATGCGACCGCGGCATACCGTACTTCCTGTACATAAAAAAGCCGGACCCCGTGAGGGGGCCGGCAACGAGGTGTGTGCCTGGAGCAGCACACGGTGGAGAAAGGTTAGAACCCGGTTAACGGAAGGCGATATCTCGCAGTAATAAAGCGATATCCGGGACGGCAACCAGTGCTACCGCGACCCCCACTAGAATAATCAGGAAGGGAGGAATCCCGCGGATCACGTCGACGAACGGACGGCGGAATACCGCCACGGCGGTGAAGATATTGCAGCCAAAGGGAGGGGTAGCCGCACCGATCGCCACCTGCAGAGTGATCAGCACGCCCACCAGCACCGGATCAAGCCCGGCAGCCTTGACCAGCGGCGCGAAGATCGGCACTAGGATCAGGATGACCACGATCGAATCGACGAACATACAACCCACGAAGAAGGCGATGTTGATCGCCACCAGCGTCATGATGGGGCCGGCACCTTCCAAGCCGATCGAGGCGATGATCTGCTGCGGAATCTGGGCATAGGAAAGCACCCAGGAGAAGGCGGCACCGGCTGCGATCAGGATAAACACCACCGAGGTGATGGCTCCGGTGGAGAGCGCGATATCAAATATATCTCGGGCCTTGATAGAGCGAAACACCACCCACTCAAGAATCAACGCATAGAGCACGCAGATCCCCGCCGCCTCGGTGGGGCTGAAAATGCCGCCGTAGATACCGCCCACCACGATCAACGGGAAACCCATCGGCCACAGCGCCCGACGCAGGGCGGTGAAGCGTTCACCCCAACTGGCGCGAGGCTCCATCGGAATATCGTGCTTTTTGGCGTACCACATGCAGTAGATCGAGAACAACACGATGATCAGCAGCCCGGGGCCGAGTCCGGCAATAAACAGCTCGGATATGGAGGTACCCGAGATCACACCGTAGATGATCATGCCGATCGACGGCGGGATCAGGTAGGCAAGGTCGGCCGCATTAACGATCAGGGCGATGGCAAAGGAGTCTTTATAACCCGCTTTGAGCATCCTGGGGCGCATGGCACCACCGACGGCGACCACGGTGGCCTGGGTGGAACCGCAGACCGCGCCAAACAGGGCACAGGCGGCGGTGACGGAGATCGCCAGACCGCCGCGAACATGACCCATAAAGCGCATCACCACATCGACCAAGCGGTCGGCGGAGTGGCCGCGGGTGATAATATCGGCCGCCAAAATAAACATCGGCACGGCGATCAGTGCGGAAGGTTTAATCCCACCGATCATCTGCTGCACCGCCACCTGCAAACTCAGGTCCGGCAGATAAATAAAGAAGGCCAGCAGGGTGGCTCCGACCAGGGGCATCATCATTGGGAAGCCTAACAGCAACAGCACGATCATTACGGACAGCATCATTAGAGTCATGTCAGTTTCTCCTCGTTGTTATTGTTATTGTCAACACCTTGAACTGAGTCTTGCGGCAGGTCATGGTCTTGCTTGTAGAGGTGCATCACCTCGGCGATCTCGGGATCCTCGTAGGCGTCCACGACAGTGAAAGAGATATACACATCGGGGTCGGCCAGATCGCAGTTCTTGACCATCGTCAGCAGGTACTGGATGCCGGTAACCACGAACCCCACCACGACCCAGATATAGGTCAGGTAAAGCGGTACCTGCAGCGCCGGTGTCACCCGTCCCCGGTGGGCGATCTTGGCCACGTACTCATAGGCGTACCAGGCCAGCACAAACATCACCACCGCGGTGAGGGCGGCGATCAAAATCATCAACCGCTTCTTATACCGGTCACTCATCATGTCGTAGAAGGCTGACATCCGAATGTGACGCCCCTTACGGGTCACGTAGCCCAGCCCCATAAAGGTGATGATCACGATCAGGAACTGATTGAGCTCCTCGGTGAAGTAGAGGCTCTGATTGAAAAAATAGCGGCCGAATACGTTAGCGATGGTGTTGGTGGCCATCAGCAGGATCCCCCCGCTGAGCACGGCCATCTCTGCCTTGCCGATCAACAGATCGATCCAGGTGAAGATTCGGTTGGCGGTCAATCTGGGCTGGCTCATCGTCATGCCCTCTCGCGGGGATTCCTGCCGTTCGGTGCAACTCTGCGGGTTCATTGACGGTCACTCCTGGCGCTAGGCGCCTTATTGTTCGGGAACCTGCTATCAACATGGCAAACATGGGCTGGCGATGCTCCGGCAGACCCTCTTTGGCCTGCCACCGTTGCCAACGCGCATGCCATCAGCAACCAGATTACCGGTCGGGTCGATAGCAAGGGTGTCCGAGAGTGTAGGGGGTTGAATGCGCCACCCTGATTTTCCAAGCAGGGACGGCGCGAGTCGGGCGAGGATTATTGGACCGATTCGATCTCGGCCAGCAGCGCGCTCAGCAGCTCCTCGCCGCGGGAGCCGGTGATATCGGTGTAGGCGGAATGGGTTGCCTTGCTGCGATCGCGGAACAGCGCCCGCTCCTGGTCGGTCAGGGTGATCATCTTTATGTCAGGCTTGGCTGCCTTGATCACGGCCAGCTTTTCATCGTTGAAACGCTGAACCACATCGTAGATAAAGCCTTCCATTTCGACCATGGTCTCGCGGATCAACTGCTTGCGGTGGGGCGGCAGGGTATCGTACCAGTCGGTACCGGACATGATGGAGGTCACCAGTTCCTGCTCACCGGCCCAGATCATGTAGTCGCTGACCTCGTAGAACTTCATCTCCTCGATGGCTGATGCAGGGTTGACCTGACCATCCACCTGCTTGAGCTGCAGGGCGCCGTAGACCTCACCGAAGGGCAGCGGTGTGGGGCTGGCTCCCAGATCCTCGTAGGCCTTTAGCAGAATGGGCGAGACCATCACCCGCATCTTGAAGTTCTTGAAATCCTCGGGGGAGCGGATCTCGCGGTTAGTGGTCCAGACCACCGGCCCTTCAGAGTACAGGGTATGGAGCTTGAGCCCTTTGGACTCAAAATCCTTACCCAGATCGCCGTAGATCACCGGGCTTGAACTGAGCATCTTGGCGGTGGCCTGAGGATCGTTGGGCAGGGTATAGGTCAGCAGGAACAGCTGCGACTCGGGGACGATGGTGCCCAGGTTGCCCACCGAGACATTGGTAAACTGCACCACCCCGTCGGTAACCTGCTCCACCAGCTCGGTAGGAGTTCCCAGCGATCCCAGGGGGTAGATCTTTACCGTGACGTCGCCGTCGGTCTTGGCCTCGATACGCGCCTTGAACTCCTGCGCATAGCTATCCATGATGGAACCGGGGATCTCTTCGATGGCAAACTTCCACTCCTCGGCCATCACGGTGATGGGGGTTAATGCCAGTGTCGCCGAAAGCGCCAATCCCTTAAACATCGTCTTTAGATCTAACATAGTTTTATACCTTCATTATTGTTGTTGGGTCGATAGTGCCGGCTAGGTACGGAGCCAGTATCGCAAAACCCTATTCATCAAAAAATATAAAAGGTTTTATATAAACATTACGTTTATTGATGTATAACCGCAGCAAGACCCGTTAGGCTTCAAGGTCAAGAGGCTGATTTACGTACGGCATCCGGAGCTTAACCAATCTAGCCGTCTGTCGGACTTGACCGGTCGTAGCGAGGGGAAGAGCGATTTGAGACAGTTTTCGAACTATTTTGAGGCTAAAAGTGGTTCTATTTAACGAAAAATAGAGTGAAAAATGGCCCAAGTAGGCTTTCCCGTACGACTGCATGGACGCAGAAGGTAGAGCAACGCAGGAGCAGTTGCCGAGTAGATCAGTGTTAAGTCCGACAGGCTGCTATACAGAACAAACGATAAGGAGCGACCATGGCGATTCACTCCATAAAGCACATGCAGACCTTCTGTACGGTGGTGGAGAATAGCGGTTTCGTGGGGGCTCAGTCGACTCTTGGCATGAGCCAGCCTGCCATCAGCACCCATATCAAGGATTTTGAAATCCGCCTGGGATTTCAGCTCTGCCACCGCGGACGCAGCGGCTTTCGACTCACCGAAAAGGGCCTGATCACTTACCAGCGCTGTCGCAAGATGCTTAACGCCATCTCCGACTTCGATGCGGATCTGGGAGAACTGCGTAACACCCTCACCGGTACCCTGCGATTGGGACTGATCGACAACACGGTAACCAACCGGGAGTTTCCGATTCCCGAAGCGATCCGCCGTTTTTACACCCGCAAGAATGATGTTTCCATCAAATTGACGGTGCAGTCGCCCGAGGAGCTGGAGCGTGAGTTGCTCAACGGTAATCTCCACCTGGCGATCGGCATATTCCAGAACCGCCACAGCAGTCTCAGTTACCGTCATCTCTATACCGAGAAGCACGGTTTCTACTGCGGCAGCAAGCATCCGCTATTCGACCTGCCCGAGGAGGAGATCACCCTGGAGCGGATCAAACAGCACCCCATCTCCACCCGAACCTACCTGCAGCATGCTGACCTGAAGGGGTTTAATAAGACCCAGAGTATCGCCTCGGTTTCCAATATGGAGGCCCAGGCGATACTGATTAGCAGCGGCAGTTTTATCGGTTTCCTGCCCAACCACTACGCCGAGCAATGGCTGCGAGTCGGCGAGATGCGCGCCATCGACCACCTCAACCTGACCTGGGAATCAGACTTCTGTCTGGCGATGCGGGGGGCACCCGCACCGCAGAATATCGTCAACGTCTTTGTCAGCGATATAGACGCGGCGCTCCTTGATCTGGAACGCTAGCCAGCCGCCAGCCTGGCAATGCGCCGGTCTCCAGCAGCGCGGGAGATCGAAGCGGCGATCTGGAAAGCCAGTCAACCTCAAGGAGGCTGACCGAGAACAGACGGACTTACTCGGCAACCGCACCTGCGTTGCTCTACCTCCTGCATCCATGCAGTCGTGCGAAATTAGATTCTCTTAAGATAGAGGGGCGCCAGATTCCCCACTCATTTTTGGAAAATAGAACCACTATTCACAAGCTGCGTCCCTGCAGCTTGCCCTACGGGCAGCTATTGCTGTGTAAATCGGCTGTCCTGCCGATTTCTCTTCGCAAATGACCGATTAATCTGACTCAAAATGAGTCTCTCTCGCTACGATCGCTATTCTCGGTCAGCCTCCTAGCGGTTGGTGCGTCTGCAGCCCCTTCTCTTCAGATCACAGAATAGCGTCGTTATTAACCGATGGAGGAGGGGTCTCGCACAGCAGCGTTGCCAGAATTTCAAGCCCGGTCTTCAGCTGAGTTTCCGACACGGCAGAGGCGAGACTGATCCGCACCTGGTTAGGCGTCGATTGGTGCCCGACCACGAAAGGTTCGGCAGCGGTAAGACTCAGGTTGCGCACTTTCGCCTGAGTGATTAAGGCTTCGGCACGCCAGGCCTCGGGCAGCGTCAGCCACAAAAGAGGGCCCTGTGGATGGGCCTGGTGGGTATGCCCGGCTAACGCCTTCACCGCTAACTGCTGCCGTTGAGCCAGCTGCTGCCGCTGCCAATTCAACAGCCGCTCGGCGGTCCCCTCGCGAATCCAGCGACTCACCACTTCCACGCTCATCGGGCTGGCCATCCAGCTGCTGGCGCGCAGCCGGCTAACCACTTGGGAAACAGCGCTACGAGGGGGCACCAGATAACCTACCCGAAGTCCTGAGGCCAGGGTCTTGGAGAAACTGGTCAGGTAGTAGCTGCTGTCGGGCAGGTAACTGGAGACCGGCACAGGGCGATCCGCTACCAGAGGCCCGAAAACGTCGTCCTCCACCAGCGGCACGCCGTAGCGCCGGGCGATCTCGGCGATGGCTCGGCGGCGCGGATCGCTCATGGTGGCCGTCGTGGGATTGTGCAGTGTGGGGGTAATACAGAGCGCATCAATCTGCTTCTGCTGGCAACACTGCTCCAGGGCCTCGGGGATCATCCCCTCAGCATCGATGGCCACCCCCTCGAGTTTGAAATTAAGCATTCTCGCTACCGAAATCAGGCCATGGTCCACCAGCGTCTCGCACGCGACGCTGCCCCCCGGCTTAACCAGACTGCTCAGGGCGATCAGCAGACCGTGGGTCACGCCGTTACAGATACAAACCTGCTCCAGCGGCACCTGGATCCCGCTGCCATGCAACCAGTGCCGCGCCGCATCCCGGTGTTCGGGCAAGCCGGCGAAGGGTTTGATGCTGTTGATCAGCCGCACCCCGTCGCGGCTGGACGCGATCTCGGTCAGGGTCTGGGCGAACGCCTGCTCCTGCTCGGGACCGGCGACCGCACGCGCGATCGACAGATCGATCACCCTGGATCCACCTTTCACCTCGGCCTTGAGAAAATCCGCCTCCCCTTCCGCCTTGCGGTGGCCGACATAGGTGCCACTGCCCACCTTGCCGTAGGCATAGCCCTGTTGCTCTGCATGCGCGTAGGCGAAACTGACGGTCTGCACACTGAAACCCAGTTCCTCGGCCAGAGCCCTGTGGGTCGGTAATTTTGCCCCGGCCTCTATATCGCCGGCATCCACCGCGGCACAGATCGCCTGGGCGATGCGCCGGTAACGGGGCCCCTGCTGCGATTCTAGGTGGGCTTTGATCTTTTCTATCACAATTGTCACAATTGTCATGATTTAATATTTACATTGACATGATTTTATTTGAAGGTAATCTGGTTTGTAGTGATTTCAGGCAGGGTCATTTGATCCACCCTAGGTACAACCAGCCTAACAGCTGCAAATTACCGCCGGCAAAGGGGCCTTTATCATTAACTTAAGCACCCTTTATTTCAAAGCAATATAACACTCAGTACATTTTAATTGTACTGATCCATTCAGAAAATCTCGATTCCCTGACGATCCGGGAACCCGAGACCTGCAAGCACTAGAGGTCTATCCCCATGAACGACAATTCCTACGAATCCGGACGTCTGAACCTGCCCTTTGTCGGCTTCTGCACCTTTGCCAAGAGTCCTACCAGCGAAGATTGGGACAACATCAACGCCGACGTTGCTTTTATGGGCGCGCCCTTTGATTGCGGTACCCAGTGGCGTTCCGGCGCGCGCATGGGCCCCCGAGCAGTCCGCGAGGCCTCCACCCTATTCTCCTTCGGCCATGGTGGCGCGTATGACCACGAAGATGATGTCATGTACCTTGAGGGCGTCAAGATCGTCGATATCGGTGATGCCGACATGGTCCATACCAACACCGAAAAGTGCCATGCCAATATCGAATACGGTGTAGGCAAGATCCTGGCGGCCGGAGCCCTGCCGGTGATCGTCGGCGGCGACCACTCGGTGAATGCCCCCTGCATTCGCGCCTTCCGCGACAAGGGGCCGATCCACATTATTCAGATCGACGCCCATCTGGACTTCGTCGATGAGCGCCACGGGGTTCGTTTCGGTCATGGCAACCCGATCCGCCGTGCTTCCGAGCAGAACCATATCACCGGCATGACCCAGCTGGGCATCCGCAACGTTTCCTCCTCCAACCGCGCCGACCATAAAGCTGCCGAAGACGCCGGCTCCACCGTACTCTCGGTCCGCGATGTGCGCCGTCTGGGTCCTGAGGGGGTGCTGGCGCTGATCCCCGAGGGGGTGAACTACTACATCACCATCGACATCGACGGCTTCGATCCTTCCATCGCACCAGGCACTGGCACTCCCAGCCACGGAGGCTTCACATATTACGAGGTGATGGAGGTTCTTCAGGGAGTCGCCAACAAGGGTGAAGTGGTCGGAATAGATCTCTGCGAGGTGGCTCCGGACTACGACCATAGCGGTTCCACCAGCATCCTGGCTGCCCAGGTGTTGATGAACCTGATCGGTTACATCTTCCACGCCCGTGAAAAGCGCCAAGCGCCAAGCGCGTAAGAAATGATCTGAACGTTAGTGCTGATAGGAAGAGCAAATCACTCAATTCTGTCTTGACGCAAGCTGAAGTGCTCCCCCCCTAGATAGAATGTCCGCAGTGGTCATTAATACGGGGGAGGGGGGCTGAGACTTGCAGATACCCGTTCTGTGTCGGTAACAGACAGTTATCGGCATACTCCCCCCCTTTCCAGAGTCCACCTTCGTGGCCAACAGAGCTTGTTTTCGCATAACTGGTCGCTCGAAATAGCTATCAGAAGGGCTTAGTGAACCAGTTTACCTGCGACGTTAATAATGTCCGCTACAAGGAAGAGGGCTTGATAACTCCAGGCCAGTATCGTGTTCATTGCAATTTCCGGTTTGGGCGCAGGTGCTGAAGTCGGATGACTTCTCAATAAGTTTCCACCCACGGACAGTGATGGCTTCCACGTACATCATCAGATTGAATTTGGTTCATGCTGGGAGGCTCAAAGCGAACTGATCTGCTACCTACAGTTCCTCGAGCTTGATGGCCGCTAAGTCGCATAAATCGACCATCAAGAAGTTGGATCGGTTAACAGTAGTCACCAAGCGTTCACTCGGGCGCTTTCATCTACAACGCGGGCACACGGGCTACGAGGTTTGAGGATCTTTGAGCGGTGGCAGCCGACACAAAGAGACGCTGGAGATCCCTCAGTCTTGGCTCCCCTCCATCAACCCAACTTCCCTTTAGCTGACATTGACCTGAGCCTCAGGTTTAGACAGGACTGGGCACTAAGCGGAAGTTCTAGCTGAAACTGCCTGGCCTTCTGTCAGCGGGAAGAGTCGACAAACAAGGGACTCTGGCGTTCGCTCTGGCTGGGTTCTCTCAATTCAATTGATATTCTTATAGCTGAAAGGTAGCTACGAGACCGGAGGTATCCGGTGGGCGAAGCAGGCGATCGAGGGTCTTCTTTAAGCGAGGTGTTTACTCAGAGGGGGAGGTTCATCCCCCGTTGTTAACGCGGCAAATCAGCTAGCCGTCTTGTTTAAACCCTTTCATAAACTCTATGCCGGGGCTGAGAATAATACGCCAGGCCAGCAAGTCATTCTCGTCGCACTTCGGGTCGATCTGCTCGATGGTCTCTACCAGGGATTCCAACCAGATCTCAAAATAACTGGCATCGATGTTTAGTCTACGATGCAGAGCGGCAAGATCTTCGAGGGCCTCAGAGCTTTGCCGGCGGATCGAAAACCCCTTCATATACAATAGTGAGTCCTCAAGCATCAGCTTTTGCATTTCCATATTTGTGTTTCGAAAGGCCTTCTTTATCGCGTCTGACTTACCCATGAAGTTATCGTAGAATTGGTTGAAAAAGCGATCATATTGACCGTCAATATTGCGCTTGTAACTGTTATTAAAAATCTCCACAAAATCCATAACCACTCCTCTCATCATGGTCCCTAGAGCTTAATCAACCCATTGCCATGGAGCGCGTCTCGACGCCCTCTCACCACTCAAAATCCCGGTACTGGCGGTTCCAAGAAGCCATAACTAAGGTGGTTTTTTTCTGCTTCTACCCTGATTACAGGCTAACGCTGTTTTGATTTTCAGATAGAAGTAGCCTGATGCTCAGGTAGACCAGAACCGTCTATCCGCTATGGGGCAATTGGATTGAGGAGGGAGAATCCTGTCTGGTGGAGGGTTATCGTCCGCCGTTAGGCGTGACCTGCCGGTAGCAGACGTCCAGCTGGAAACCCTAGCGTCAGCTGTCTAATCTTAAGACGGTTGCCCTCAAGCGGTAATCCCCAGACTTCGAGTCTCTGGAGTTGCCCGAATCTTGCGGTTTGCTTACGGCCAGGTGCTACAGTCCTGCAGTCGCGAATGTCGCCTTTGTCGCACGACTGCATGGATGCAGAAGGTAGAGCAACGCAGGAGCAGTTGCCGAGTAGGTCAGTCTGACCTCGGTCAGCCTCCTGGGATGTTTATAAGCCGATCCAATTGGCAAGACCTTGCTTCTCGGCGAGCTTTGCCGCGACTGAAGCCACGGCCAGATCCTGCAGGCCCACGCCGGTACCATCAAACAGGGTGATCTGCTCGGCGGAACGACGTCCCGGATGGTTGCCGTTGATCACCTCTCCAATGGGGGTGATAGCCGTGCTCTGGATCAGTCCCGACGCGATCGCGTGCTGCGCTTCACCGATGCTGATTGATTGCGCCACCTCGTCGGTAAACAGGGTGGCTACCGCCAGCAAAGCGGGATCGACCTCCTGCTTGCCACGGGTATCGGTGCCCATGCAGGCGATATGGGTGCCGGGCTTGATCCACTCCTTGAGCAGCAGCGGTTCGAACGCGGAAGTGATCGTGATGATGACATCGGCCTGGGCACCGAGCTGCTCAAGATCCACTGCTTGGAATGCGAGCCCCAGTTCGTCGCAGACCGCTGCCAAACGCGACAGGTGCTCGGGGTGTGGGTTCCAGGCGATCACTTTTTCAATGTTGCGCTGCTCGACGGCGGCACGCAGTTGGTAGGTCGACTGGTGTCCGGCACCGACCATGCCCAATACCTTGGCGTCATGTCGAGCCAGATGAGCGATCGATACCGCCGATGAGGCGGCGGTGCGCACGGCCGTCAGGTAGTTACCGCCGACGATCGATCTAAGGCTTCCGGTATCTGGATCAAACAACATGATGGTGGACTGATGGTTGGTCAGACCCTTTTCAACGTTGCCCGGCCAGTAACCGCCGGATTTAACGCCGAGTGCCATGCCGGCACGATCAAAGCCGGATTTAAACCCGTAGAGGGCATCGGCGTGACCGATCGCTTCGCGGACCACGGGGAAGTTATAGGCCGCGTCCTTGGCCATGGAAGAAAAAACTTTTTCGACGGCGGTGAAGGCTTCGGAACGCCCGACGATGGCCTGGCAGACCGCTTCGGAAACGATCGAGATGCGTTGGGTGGAGGTCTGGGTGGCGGTATTGCTGCGGCTCGCCATTGTTAAATCGGTTGGCATAGGTTTTTTCCTTTAGCTACTTCAGCTCTTGGGTGCATGACCCTCCCGGTGAATTGCGACCGGGCGGGCTGTATGCAACGAGTCAGAGGGACGGTGAGACGACTCAATCAGAACGCTTTGCCACGTGCAGATACCGGCCAGAGTGCTTCAACCTTGCCGTTACGCACACCGACGTACCAGTCATGAACGTTGCAGGTTGGGTCGCAGTGACCTGGAACCAGCTTCAGTTTGTCGTTGATCTTCAGCACGCCAGCCGGATCGGCGATCACGCCGTGCTCGTCGGAACACTTGATGTACTCGACATCGTCGCGGCCGAAGATGACCGGCAGCCCACTGTCGATAGACTGGGCCTTAAGACCTGCATCACAGATCGCTTTGTCAGTCTTGGTGTGGCTCATGACGCTGGTCAGGATGAACAGCGCATTGTCCCACTCACCTTGGTCGATGCGGTTGCCGTTTTTATCGAGTATGCGGCCGTAGTCGGCATCCATAAAGGCGTAAGAGCCGCACTGGAGTTCGTTGTAGACGCCTGAGTTGCTCTCAAAGTAGTACGAACCGGTACCGCCGCCAGAAACCAGTTCAGGCTTAAGACCGACCTCGGTCAGCGCGTCGGCAGCGTCTTTAACCATGGCGATGGCCTCGTCAAGCTTGGCCTGACGGTCAGCGTAGGCATCTATGTGCTGCATCGCCCCCTGGTACGCTTGAATACCCGTGAATTTCAGGTTTTGTGCCGCATCGATAGCCTGAGCGATAGTGACTACGTCGGCGGTATTGTTGACGCCGCAACGTCCTGCGCCGCAATCGATCTCAACAAAGCATTCCAGCTCGGTGGCGTGCTTTAGTGCCGCCGCTGACAGCTCGGCAACATTGGCGATCTCATCGACGCAGACGATGATGCGTGAACCCAGCTTGGGCAGCTGGGCCAGACGGTCGAGTTTCAAGGGGTCGCGTACCTGGTTGGATACCAGTACGTCTTTGATGCCGCCGCGAACAAATACTTCCGCTTCAGAGACTTTCTGACAGCAGACGCCGATGGAGCCGCCCAGCGTTTCCTGCAGCTTGGCAACGTCGACCGACTTGTGCATCTTGCCGTGGACCCGGTGACGCATACCGTGCGCCTTGGCGTAGTCGCCCATCTTCTTGATGTTACGCTCCAGTGCATCCAGATCGAGGATCAGGCAGGGGGTTTGGATATCCGCTTCATCCATGCCGATGGCCGCAGGGATGTCGTAACCGACGACGAGGTTGTCCAGGGTAGTTATTGCATTCATTTTTTATTCTCCAAACACTGTTTCATTCAGTAGTTACGTCAGATTTTTCATTCAGTTTTTAAGCCATGGCAGGACATCGAGATCGACGTTACCGCCGGTAATGATCACGCCGACACGTTGGCCTCTGAACAACTCAGGGTTCTTGAGGATGGTCGCCAGCGGTACCGCGCTGCTAGGCTCCATGACGATTTTCATCCGCTTCCAGATCAACTTCATGGCATCGACAATCTCTTCCTCGGTGGCGGTAAGGATGTCGGAGACGTGGTTGTTGACAAAATGCCAGGTCAGCTCCTTGAGCGGCACTTTCAAACCATCGGCAATGGTATCTGGCGCATCGTCGGCGATGATGTGGCCTGCGCGGAATGAACGGGCGGCATCATCGGCATTGAGTGGTTCGGCGGCGTAGATTCTGACCTCGGGGGCGATGTTGGACAGCGTCAAACAGGTGCCCGAGATCATCCCGCCGCCGCCGATCGGCGCGATCACTGCATCGAGCCCTTCGACCTGGCTGACCAGCTCCTTGGCACAGGTGCCCTGTCCTGCGATCACCCGCGGGTCGTTGTAGGGGTGGACGAACTCGGCACCGGATGCGGCGACGACCTCGGCAAACACCGCTTCACGCGAACTGGTCGAGGGCTCGCACTCGACGATCGTGCCGCCGTAGCCGATCACCGCATCTTTCTTGGCCTGGGGTGCGGTACGTGGCATCACCACCGTGACCGGAATACCACGCTGCCCTGCCGCATAGGAGAGCGACAGCGCATGGTTGCCCGAGGAGTGGGTCGCCACGCCGATCTTGGCGGTAGCGTCATCCAGACCGAACACCGCGTTGCAGGCGCCGCGCACTTTAAAAGCACCGGCCTTTTGAAAATTCTCACATTTGAAGAACAGCTCGGCCCCGGTCAGTTCATTTAGAAACCGTGACGTCAGTACCGGCGTTTGGTGGATATAGGGTTTGATCCGTTCATGCGCCGCGAGTACATCCGCGTAGGTCGGAATGCTCAGGGGCTGTTCCGTGCTGTTGATATCAGTGCTGTTGTTATCAGTGGGCTTGATCATGGTTACCTCTGGACAATACGGCGATCACCGATCCGCCTGATCGGTGATCTATAGTGAATACAGGGTTACTTGGCCGTTTTACGGGCTGTCGCACGGAAATATTCCTGCGCGGCACGGACCCCCGAGCCCAGCTCAATCGGGTAATCCAGATCCGCCATCGCCATCTCGATGGTGGCCAAACCGGACAGCACCATGACATCGGTCAGTGATCCCAGGTGACCGATACGGAACGCCTTGGTGTTCATCTCGCCCAGGCCGATGCCGAAGGAGACGCCGTAGGTGTTGAATGCGTGTTCGGTCAGTGCGTTGCTGTCGAAGCCTTCGGGTACGTAGATGGCGCTGACGGTGTCGGAAGCCAGCTCAGGTGAGTTGGCACACAGCCTTAAGCCCCAGGCCGCAACGGCTTTGCGAACCCCTTCGGCTAGGCGGTAGTGACGGGCATAGACATTCTCCAGCCCCTCATCGAACAACATCGCCAGGCTCTCTTTGAGGCCGTGAATCAGTTGCAGTGGTGGGGTATAGGGGAAGCCTCCGTTGCTATTGGCCGCCAGCATGTCGCGGAAATCGAAGAAGGTGCGGGGTAGTTTGGCTGTCTCCATCGCCGCCAGAGCCTTCTGACTAACGCCAAGAATGGCCAGGCCAGTGGTCAGCATAAAGCCTTTCTGTGAACCGGATACGGCGATGTCGACCCCCCAGCCGTCCATATCGAACGGCATGGATGCCAGCGAACTGACGCAGTCAACAAACAGCAGTGCCGGATGCGCGGCGGCATCCATCGCCTGGCGTACTGCACTGATATCGCTGCGAACGCCGGTAGCCGTTTCGTTATGAGTGACCAGAACCGCCTTGATCTTGTTGCCGTTATCGGCCTTGAGCGCAGCTTCAAACGCAGCTGCAGGCGCACCGTCACCCCAGGGGCATTCGATGATCTGGACATCCAAACCATGGCGCTGACACAGGTCGATCCAGCGGTGCGAGAACATGCCATAGCGCGCAATCAGAACCTTGTCGCCCGGAGACAGGGTGTTACAGATGGTCGCTTCCCAGCCACCGGTTCCGGTCGATGGGAACATAATGACCCGGCCAGATTCGGTACCGAATACGCGTTTGCAGTCGAGCAGAACCGGCGCGAACGCCTCGACAAAATCAGGTGCGCGATGATCGCGGGTCTGGATGTGCATCGCATTGAGCAGGCGAGCAGGGATGTTGGTGGGGCCAGGTATAAAGACCGGATTTTGATCTGACATTGGGATCTACTCCGTAAAGTTCAGGAAATAATCTATGCTGATTTGCTATTTCTACTAAGCCACTCAGCCATTAGGAAGTTACAGTAGGAGGGTGGATATTTTTTTGCAATACGCTAATATTTCACATTGTAAAATAATTCTGACTTCGTCAGAATCCGAACTGTAACCTGCTGAAAAACAAATAAAATGCATAATATATAATTATGGATTATTTGATTTCACATTGTGAAAAAATTAGCATGCAGCTACTATGGGAGTTCTTTAGGCTTGTTAGTAAAACTTTTGGCTGTGTTGGGAGTGCTTGCTGCTTATGAATAAGTCAAAACCAGAATCGCGTATTCAGGTCATCGATCGTGCTGCTCTGCTGTTGGATGCTATTGCTCGCTACTCCACACCGGTTAGGTTAAAAGTGCTAAGTGCGGATACCGGGTTGCATCCCTCAACGGCGCATCGAATCCTCCATTCTTTAATTAGTAACCGGTTTGTCGACCGCGATGCTAGTGGGGACTATCATCTCGGGCAGCGACTGGTTCAGCTGAGTTCCCGACTGCATGCTGATATCGATCTTCGGGCTGTGGCGCTTCCCTTTATGGAGGCGCTGCGGGATAAGCTGGGAGAGACTGTCAATCTCACCATTCGAGAAGGTGATGTGGTTATTTACTTTGAAAAAGTGACCCCTAATCGCATGATGCATGTTCATCAGGTTGTCGGTAGTCGTGCGCCGTTGCATGCCACTGCAGTGGGTAAGCTGATGCTGGGGATGGCTGGAGAAGATGCTATACGCGACTACGCAAAGCGGACCAATCTACCGGCCTATACGCCGAATACTTTTTCGGTGTTGCCACCATTGATCGTGGAGTGTCAGAGCAGCGCCCAGCAGGGTTACGCGCTAGACAATGAAGAGGCTGAAATCGGTGTCGGCTGCATAGGCGTGTTGCTTTACGATGGCAATGCCAGTGTCACGGCGGGCCTTTCAGTTTCAGCGCCGATTGAACGGCGTAAAAGTGCCTGGATTATCGATATGCATGAGGCGGGAGAGGCCATCTCTACCCAGCTGGGTTGCCCTCGTTCGCAATACCCTCCGGTAGTTACTGCTGTTGAGGGGGTGGAAATTGCTGGAACCCTCATCTAGGAGCGATCGAAAGGATCGCTCTCCCTTGTTCGCGTGCTATTGAGCCCATAACCGTTGATCCAGCGCATCCTGGAGTGCGGCAGGATAAGCGACTTCTGGAAACGCCAACGCATAGGGTTGGTGTTAAACAGAGTAGGTATTGCCGTCTTTAACGAAGCTATATGGATAATCGCATCAATTTTGAACACTAGAATCACAAACCTCGATCACCAGTGGCGTCATTTTTGTTCAGACAGTTCCAGAGCTGAAAAAGCGTCCGGTGTTGGCCCTATTTCGGACCGTTAGGCTCGTCTAATGTACTTCTTTATGGCAGGCGGATTTTTCGTAAGCCATATTCAAAGCGGACGTGAGATCAGTGACCGCTTATGACAAGAGCTGCGACAAAGCCGCCACACGAGCCAGGACTGCCACGGCTTCGACCAGCGGCAAGAGTCGCCCCATTGCCGACATTCCCATCTGGCCTGCTTGGGCTGTTGCCGTAACTTCAAATTTCCAGAAAGCGGACATCTGGTCCGACCTATCTGAGCTTCAGCTAGCGGCAGGACACGATACGAAGCAGACGTTCACTTGGAAGGGCAATGTTCTTTCCTTTTTTCTAAAACTCTTCCCGCTGAGGCTTCATACCATAGGGGCGGAGCAACGCGTCGATCTCCCCTGATCGCAGCAGCTTGAAATAAGCCTGACTGAATGCTTTGACCTGACGCGAGTCAACGTACTGTTTGGGGAAACCGACGTAATAACTCAGCTCTCGATGGGGCCCGGCATAGCGGACTCCCTTGATCCCCAGGCGTTCTATCATGGCCCAACCGACATCTCGGTTGGAATAAACGGCATCCACACGATGTATAGGCAGTTGTCGAAAGCCCGGTTTATTATCGGGGCTCATGATGATTTTCAGGCCCTGCACCTCCTGACTCAGCTTTTCCAGCGAGCGGGAGGTGTTGGAAGGCCCGTAGACCGCAACTCTGTGGTCTTGAATATCCTTGGGCTGACAATACTCCAGCGGATCGGACGTAGGAACGAAGAGACCATACTTGGTAGTTATCAGAGGCGGACTGAAGTGCAGCCACTCGCTACGCTTCTCGTTCCAGCCGATCAGAAAATCCCCTTGGTACTCCCCCTTTCTGACTCTCCTTAAAGCTCGGCGCCAGGGCAATAGCTGCAATTTGCAGGTGACATCCATCTCATTGCAGACCCGGTGGATCAGCGTTGCCGCCGGTCCCGCGACACGCCCCTTCTCTAGAGAGGTAAAGGGAGAAAGTCTTGGGTAACGAATTTAAGGGGCTGGCTGAAAGCTGTCTCTCCAGTCAACAGCATCCAGAACATCAGAAGGGTGACCGGTAACCGAAGCATTCAATAGTCTCTAGGAAAGGTGATTGAGTCTAAAACCCAGGGATAGATACATAGGCTGGCGTAATGGTGGATATCCACGAAATTCTGGGAAGCTATTTGTTTGATCATCCTGCCGTACCGGCCCATGAAGACGAATCTATCAGTGTCGCCAGAAGCAAGCAAATAGGGAGCCCATGAACGCTCTTGGCCGACTCCTGTCTCACAAGGTGATGCGATAGGTTTAGGGTGGGAGCTAGACCCTTGGGCGGCTGTTACGACACATTCCAGCTTCTCATGAATTCCTCCCAAGTATCCGCTAAGACGACGAATTTGACCCCGGCCAAGTATCCGACCAAAGCGATCAAGTATATTCTCTTAATAGGGATTTACCTTAAGCCAATTTCTAAGGCAACAGGGATCACTATTGCTACCCCATTGTTTGATGGGGCCGGGGGGTTTTGGGTCTCGAATCGCTTGTGCGGTGGGCGGCGGCGATGGGGATTTGCTGGCCTTCCTTCGACTAATATATTGTGACTAATACAAATGACTGAGCAGCGCTATGCGGGCGCTATAGGGTAAGTCGATGCTGATAAAATCAACAGGCTGGCCGGGTTGGAGGGGGATCCGTAGGGCAGGGTTGCTGCTTGCCGCGCTTTATTTCTCGCCCGTCGAGGCCGATACCCTGCAGGATCAGGTCCGCCTGATTACCGCACACTTGCTGCCCTACAGTATTCAGGGCGGTGCGCAGCCTGGGTTTATGATCGAGTTGATTGAAGAGATCGAAAGACGCCTGGGTAGCGATCGTCAGATTAAGTTCCTGCCCTGGCCCAGAGCCTTGAGGCTGGTCAAGCGGGAACCCAACCATATCATCTTCCCCCTGACCCGTACCCCGGAGCGGGAAGAACACTATATTTGGGCGATCAAAGTTGCACCGATTGAGATGGTATTCGTCACCCTGGATGGCAAGTCGTTGTCGATGGCGCAAGCTCGGGAGCTGGAGAGTCTCTCCGTCCAGCAAGACACACCCTTCGAGCAGTTCCTGAAACGCAACGGGTTCGACAACCTGATAAGCCTGCCCGATCCGGCGCCGCTGCATATTCGACTATTGCAGGTTAAGCGCACCCAGGCCTGGTTTACCGCCAAAGATCTGGCCCGCTATGCTTGGTTTGAGCAGCGCGTGCAGGAGCCACTGGTCTTGGGCGATAGCGTGTATCGCTCCGATGTGTATATCGCCACCTCCAGGCAATTCCCGTCGGAGGTGGCTTCGGCCTATCGTCGGGCGTTTGATGTGATCGTCCGGGATGGCGGCTTCGCGGCGATCATGCAACGATATCAGCGATAAGAATAAAGGCCGCAGGGCTGATCGGGAATCATTCGGGTCGGGCTCGATTGATCGTTAATTATTCAGGAAGGAAAAGAGATGAGTGGTAACCGTCATTAGTTGATGAGGTTCCTCCCTGTCCTCCAATACCTGCACTGTAACAGCCCCCAGTAAAGCCCGCACATAGGCCATCTCATTGCAGATTGGGGTTGATTTTGATGTCCGAGTGACTGGTTTTGGCCGACAAGCTCCGCCCAGTGGCGCCTAAGGAGTGTCCGCTTTAGAGAATTTTGATCGATGCTGGAGAGCCCTGGCCGGCCAGTCCTCAATGGCGGCAATGTGTCGTTAGCTGCCGCTAGTGTGGCTAGCCAGCATCCTCGCACCATGAGAGTCAGCAGTCGGCCCAATGCAGCCACTTACCCAAAACTATTTACGCTTTCCGAACGGGGGGGGCTTACCCTCTTAGATGTCAGTTTAATCGTTCAGCAGCCAGTTCTTAGCAGTTTCCATCTCCTCAAAAATACAGGTCTTTACCCCATTGATACAACACACATTCATCAGGTGTGTGAAACTGCTATCGCCCACTCCTGCTGGGCTCTGTTTGGTTTAAAAGTTGCTGAGCTATACTCATGGTAGGTTCCTTTTTTTGATCGGAGGTATCATGGAGCG
>JBALTG010000029.1:0-42847 GCA_036964625.1 Motiliproteus sp. | reverse complement strand
GCGGAGAATTGAGGCTTTCAGTGTCCTCAGATTTAGGGCGTAATTTAGTTCTGCCTTGGATGGACGAATTGATGGACAAGCATCCCTCCTTGTCGATCAACTTGAATGCAGGAGACTCCCTCGCCAATTTTTATATGGACGAAGTTGATGTTGCCCTGCGCTATGGAAAGCCAGAAGAGTCGACGATGGTTGCGTTCCACATTGCGACTATAGACAGAATCAGCTGCGCATCGCCCGACTACATATTCAAATATGGAGAACCTTCACATCCTGACGATTTAAGAGAGCACAATTGCTTGCTGCACAGACTTGACGGTCGTCTTTTCAATAATTGGGAGTTTATGGATAAATTAGGCAGTTACAGAATAAAGGTAAGCAGCAATAGAGTAAGCAATGATACTGATATTGTTAGACGCTGGGCTGTTGCCGGAAAAGGCATTGCCTATAGGTCCCAGATAGATATCTCTTCAGATTTGCGGAGCGGAAAATTGGTACAAATATTACCAGGTTTTCAATCACCGTCGGCACAGCTCTATTTACTTTGCCCAAGCAGAAAGCAAGTCACTCCCGCTGTGATAGCGTTCAGGGAGATGCTGAGAGAAAAATGCGCGCAAATGATTGCTGCTTGCTAGTGCTCCTCAGATGGAGTGATCGATCCAGCGCTGCTATGTCCGCTTTGTATCGTGAAGAGCCGCTGACAGCGGCTCAATTCTACAGACGGCGAGCGGCTGCAAAGACACACCTAAAAACAGGTAACGAGTGAGCGTTATCAAAGGACTGTCAAAAATGAGATGAGCAGCAAAGAGCTTCCGGTAGTGGCCGGTCGTTGCATCCAGCTTCGATCAGAGAACGACCAGACGCCAGAAACAAAAAAGGCCTGCAATCGCTGCAAGCCTTAGAAGTATATGGTGCCCGGAGACGGAATCGAACCGCCGACACGAGGATTTTCAATCCTCTGCTCTACCGACTGAGCTATCCGGGCAACGTAATCGGGGCGTATTAGACCCGTATACCTAGTCGGAGTCAACAACAGTTTAATGCGCAGGTCGATGAAGGCCCCCGCGTGGCAATCGGTGGTGGCCTGTGTTAAAAGACGGGCTTAGAATGTGCGCTTTATAGCAACAATAAGGGAGAGGTCTGATCAGCCTGTTTACTAAGAGAATGTCGGGTCGCGGACGGGTCGGATTGACTCTTAATGAAGGTGGGCTCGGGTTTGCCCATTATGATAGCCGTCAGGCCAATCCGTTGCGCTGTCAGCAGCTGGAGCAGTGCCGCCTCGATACCCCGGAGCTGTTGAAAGCTGCGGTGTCCGGTTGGGGCGTCGGCGGTTGCGCGACGACCTGGGTGTTACGTCCCCACGATTACAGCTTGTTGCTGGTGGAGGCGCCTGCGGTGGCAGATGCTGAGCTGGCCGACGCGCTGCGCTGGCGGATCAAGGATATGGTCTCCTTTGATGTTACCGATGCGGTGCTCGATTATTTTACTTTGCCTGACGATGCTTACCGGGGCCGCAGTAAGATGCTGTATGTGGTCGCCATTGAGCCGCAGGTCTCTGAGGCGATTGTCTCTTTTACCGAGGCGGCGGGCCTGACCCTGGATGCCATCGAAATCCCCGAGTTGGCGCTGCTGCGCTTGAAAGCATTAGAGGGGGCAACGCTGGATACCGCTATTTTGGGGCTGCACGCGCCCACCAGCATCATCAATTTAGTGTCTGAGTCGGGTCTTTATCTGACCCGTAAGGTGGATACTCCAGCGCAGTTTCTCTCGACCGATGTCGAGGATATCGAATCCCGCGCCGGTAATTTGGTGTTGGATCTGCAGCGCTCGCTGGATTACTTTGAAAGTCAGATCGGCAAGCCGCCTTGTTTACGCTTACTGGTGTGTCCGTTGCAGCCGGGGGAGACGCCGTTGCTGGGGCAGCTGCGCAACAATCTGGAGGTTGAGTTGGTGCAGTTGGATCTGGGTGAGTATTTTAGCTGTGAACCGGCGCTGACGCCGGTACTGCAGGCACAGGTGATGTTGGCGGTGGCGGCTGTATTACCGGAGAATCCAGCATGAAGCAGCAGATCAATCTGTTTCTTAAACAAGAGAAAGTGCGCGTACCGTTCTCCGCCCTAACCTCGTTGCTGCTATTGCTGGCCATCGCGCTGGGGTTGCTGGTTACGACGGTGCTTGAGACCCGGGGGGTGAGTGCATTGCAGCAGGAAGTCACCCTGCTGTCCCAGCAGCAACTCGAACTGTCGACCGAGACCCTGATCCTGCGTAAGCAGAAACACCCTAACGCGGAATCGCCCGAGTTGCGGCAGACCCGCGACCGGCTCCAGCAGCAACAGCAGGTACAGCGTCGTTACGGTGAGTTTCTAGCCCAGCTGCCTGCGGCCGGCACGGGGATCTTTTCGCCGCTGTTAACCGGCCTGTCGGAACAGGCGCTGAACGGGGTCCGGTTGGAGCGCATTCAGGCGAGTGAAAACGGCACCCGGATCGCTTTGCAGGGCCATGCCCGTGATGCGGCGCTTATCCCTCAGTATTTGCAGCGACTGGGCCAGGCTAGCGCGTATGAAAATACCCTGTTTGATCAGTTTGAATTGACCGAGGCGGCTGCGGGGGTCGAATTCAAGCTCAGTGGCCGTCGATCCGGGGGGCGTGGCTGATGCAAAAAATTCGTAGCTGGGCGGCACTTTTTGATGCTTTGAGCCTGCGCGAGCGGCTGTTGGTACTCACGACCCTGATCGTGGCGTTGACGCTTTCGACCTTTACCTACCTGCTTGAACCGGCGCAGAAAGAGAGTGCCAGGCTGGTGTCTGAGTTGCAGAAAGTGCAGCTCGAAGGTGCGGAGGGCCGGGTCGATTACGAACTGGCGAAGGCGCTGCAGGCCAAAGATCCCAACGTCCAACTACAGCAGCAGATTGATGCCTTTAAGCGTCAGTCTGCGGCCGATGCGAAGGGGCTGAAAACGGTCTCTGCGGCGCTGGTTGAGCCGCAGCAGATGGGTGCGCTGTTGCAGCAGATTCTGCAGGGGCATCAGGGCGTTCGGCTGGTGCGGGCGCGTAAAGCGGCACCGGTCAAGATCGAGCTGGGTAATGCGGCGGTTGCTGCCGGGGCGAAGCCTGAACCTGAACCTGAACATAAGTCTGCTGCGGGACTGTTCCGGCATGACTTGGAGCTGGTGATCGAGGGCGAGTACGCTCAGGTGCAGGCCTTTTTACACGCGCTGGAGCAATCCAGTAGCGCACTTTTTTGGGATCGGATCGACTACCGGCTTGATGCGCAGCCGCGCGCGCGGGTGACGCTGCTGGTGTACACCCTGAGTTCGACCCGGGATTGGTTAGGTGTTTAAACTCATTCAATTGATACAGGCGTTCGCTGGCAGGGCCGGTCAACGCCTGGCCCGGTTGGGAGGCTAGGAGCGATCATGGTGGCCGCAGGCAAGAAAATTCGGATCGGTGATCTGTTGGTTCAGAACGGCGTGATTACGGAGTCTCAGCTCCAGGAGGCACTGGCTAAGCAGAAGCTGACCGGGCAGAAACTGGGACGCACCCTGGTTGGCATGGGGATGGTGACCGAGAACAGTTTTACCGGGTTTTTGTCGCAGCAGCTCAATATTCCCGCGGTAGAACTGACCCATTACGCCTTTGCCCCCCAAGAGGTCGCGCGGCTGTCGGAAGCCCACGCACGGCGGTTCCGCTCCATCGTGCTGAAAGAGCACACGGATTATTTTCTGGTCGGCATGGCCGATCCGATGGACCTGTTTGCATTCGACGAGCTGCAACGGTTGCTGCCCAAATCCGTGCGTCAGGCGGTTGTGGCTGAGAGCCAGCTGCTGAGCACCCTGGATCGGGTCTACCGGCGCACCGATGAGATCTCCAGTCTGGCGGTCGAGCTGGATGAGGAGATCGCCGATGATGCCTTTGATCTCGCCGGTCTCGCCGCGTCTGACGACTCCGAAGTGCCGGTGGTCAAATTACTGCAGTCGATCTTTGAAGACGCGGTGCAGGTTAGAGCCTCCGATATTCACATCGAGCCCGATGAAAAGGTGCTGCGCATCCGCCAGCGGATCGATGGGGTGTTGCAGGAGCATGTCGTGAAAGAGACCCGGGTCGCCACCGCGCTGGTGTTGCGGCTCAAACTGATGGCGGAGTTGAACATCTCCGAAAAACGCCTGCCGCAGGATGGCCGTTTTAGCATCAATGTCAGCGGGCATAGTTTGGATGTGCGAATCTCAACCATGCCGATCCAGAATGGCGAGTCGGTGGTGATGCGTTTGCTGGATCAATCCGGCGTCTCGATGGGCCTGGATCAATCGGGTTTGCCTGATGAACTCCTCAGCCGCCTGCGGCGTTTGATCCACCGGCCGCATGGCTTGATTCTGGTGACCGGCCCCACGGGGAGCGGTAAGACCACCACTCTGTACGGTGCGTTGATGGAGCTTAATCAGCCGACCAAGAAGGTGATCACCGTCGAGGATCCGGTTGAGTACCGGCTGGAACGGGTCAACCAGGTGAATATCAACCCCAAAATCGGGCTGAGCTTTGCCACGGTGCTGCGCGCGGCCCTGCGCCAGGATCCCGATATACTGCTGGTGGGCGAGATTCGCGATAGTGAAACGGCTGACATCGCCCTGCGCGCAGCCATGACGGGCCACCTGGTGCTGTCGACCCTGCACACTAACGACGCCATCAGCTCGGCGATGCGGCTGGTGGATATCGGTGTCGAGGGCTTTATGGCCGCGTCTGCGCTGCGCGGGATCCTGGCCCAGCGGCTGGTTCGTAAAATATGCGCTCACTGCAAAATTCCCTATATCCCCAGTCATACCGAACAAGCCTGGTTGGATGAGGAGCTGGGGGTCGAGAGCCAGAGTCTGGCGCTACACCATGGCAGCGGCTGCACCTATTGCAACAACACCGGCTACAGTGGCCGGGTCGGTATTTTCGAGCTGCTGGAGCTCGATGACAATATGGCCGACGCGCTCCGGGCTGCCGATAGTGCGGCCTTCGCGCATGCCGCGCGTAACTCGGAGGGGTTCAAGACGCTGGCCCAGAGCGCGCTGGAATATGCCGGGATGGGGCGTACCACGCTCGAAGAGGTGTTTCGGGTCACCGAGCGGGCGGAGACAGTTGCCACCAATCCGGTCTGCGCCCCGGCGCCGTCAGCCACGCATCAGGGTGGAACCCGGTTGCACCTTGAACCGATGGGGCGCTGACCACGATGCCCGGTTTTAATTTTACCGGCCGCAATGCCGCCGGCGAGCAGGTCAAGGGCTGCCAGCAGGCCGCTACCGCGCGTCAAGTCGCCAGCGTGTTGGTTGAGCGGCAGATCACCCCGATCAGTATCGTGCCGGCCCAAGAGGAGGGTGTCACCAAGGCGGGTGATATCCCGATGACCACGCCTGTATTTTTGCAGCGGGTGTCACTCGATGAGTTGATTATCTTCAGTCGCCAGATGCGCAGTTTGATCAAAGCCGGGGTGCCGATCACCCGGGCGATGCGAGGGCTGGCGCTGTCGGTACGTAACCCACTGCTGCAGCAGACCCTGAACCAGGTGACCGACGACCTGGAGCAGGGTAATGCGCTGTCCGGGGCGATTCACGCCCACCCCAAAGTGTTCTCGCGGCTCTATGTCAGCCTGATCCATGTCGGTGAAAACACCGGTAATCTGGACCAGGCGTTTGCACAGATCGCCAAGCACCTGGAGCTTGAACGAACCACCATCAAGAATCTCAAGTCTGCCACCCGTTATCCGACGTTCGTGATCTTGGCCATTGGGATCGCCATGGCGATCATCAATATTTTCGTGATTCCGGCTTTTGCTGGGGTGTTCGCAAGCCTCGGTGCCGAACTGCCCTGGCAGACCCAGGTGCTGGTCAGTATCTCCAGTTTTACCCGGGATTATTGGTACCTGCTGATGGGGGGCGGTGTCGCCAGCTTTGTCGCCTTTAAGCGGCATATACACACCGAGCGCGGGATGCGCCAGTGGGATCGCTACAAGCTGGGTTTGCCGGTGGTTGGCGGCCTGTTTACCCGCATTACCCTGGGGCGCTTTACGCGTACGTTTGCGGTAGTGATGCGTGCCGGTATCCCGATTGAGCAGGGGTTGGCGATCGTGGCATCGGCGGTGGGAAACAGCTATATCGGGGACAAGATTCAGGGGATGCGCAAAGGGATCGAGCGCGGCGAGAGTTTTACCCGCACCGCGCATCAGACCCATATGTTTAGCCCGCTGGTATTGCAGATGCTGGCAGTGGGCGAAGAGACCGGTAATGTCGATGAGCTGCTGGAAGAGGTAGCGGATTTTTACGACCAGGAGGTCGAATATGACCTCAAGGGCCTGTCCAGTGCGATCGAACCGATCCTGATAGTCGCCATCGGGATGATGGTGCTGGTACTGGCGCTCGGGGTCTTTCTGCCGCTATGGGAGCTCAGTGGCAGCATTAATCGTTAAGCGTGTAGGGTGCCTGCGCACAGGCCAATGTGGGTTGTGGGTGCTGGCGCGGCTGATCGCCGGGTTTTGCTAGCAGCGCTAGCGTACGCCCGAAATGGCGTTGAGCGGGCTGATAACGACAGGCTGCTAGGCTAAAGTCTGTTAGGACGACGATCCGATAACCGGGCCTGGCGCGTTGGATCGTGTTTGCCGAGCCCGCGTTGAGCCTTAAAAATCCTTGATTTACTGACGTAGCTCAAGATAGTCGCGGGTCAGACTTGACTCATAATGTAACTGCTATAACGTGGCCCTATAAAATACCAGGTAGGGTTAAGGAGTGGACATGAACAGGAAACAATCCGGCTTTACGATTATTGAATTGATCGTGGTCATCGCGCTGTTGGGCATACTTTCCGCCGTGGCTTTACCGCGGTTTATGAATGTTACCGACGATGCTCACACGGCCGCCGTCAGCGGTGCCGGTGCTGCGTTTGCGACCGGCGTGGCGCTGATTAGGGCGCAGGCGATTGCCGAAGGCGTGTCCAGTGGTGAGGTGCGTGGTTTTGGTGATGGCACGTTGCACGTAAACGCCAAAGGGGCGCCGATGAGTATTGGCAATGAGGCGGATCTGAATTGCGAGGAGGTCTGGACCAAGTTGCTGCAAGCCAATGCGCCGAGCGTGACCGGAACCACCCCGGATTACCGCATCACCTCCGCTGCGCCAGAGTGTGTTTATACCTACAAGTCGGCGGGTGATTTTGCCCGCTCCATCACGTACAACTCCAGCACGCGTGCCGTCACGGTAGAAGCTGACGGAAAGTTATAGCACCTGTATGCCTGATTGGTTGACCCGTCCCCCTGCGTTGTCTCGCAGGGCTGCGGGTTTTACTCTGGTCGAGCTGATTGTGGTGATTGCGCTGCTTGGCATCCTCTCTGCGGTAGCGATCTCCCGGTTCGGCAACACCCAGACCCATCACGACCTGCAACTCAAAGACCAGCTGATCGCGCAGGCACGTTTTGCCCAGCAGCATGCGCTGGGCCGGACTGCCGAGACCGTCAGCTTTACCCTCTCGGCAGCCGATGCGGGGCACTGGTTGTTAAGTGTCTGGATCGATCTTGACGGCGATGGCGAACTCGATTGGAGCGGCAACCTGAATAATCGCCTGTTGGAGAGCGATGGCGAGCTGATCCGCGCGGTGGCGTTATCGCGTAGCGGAGCCAGCTCTCTGACCTTCAAGGGCATCGATATAGCATCAACCGCTGTAACACTGGACTACGGCTCGTTGGGGCAGGTTATTCGGGTTAACCGGATCGATCGGCCTGATCCGCCTGAAAACATCTACGTTGAAGTCGGCTTCAGCGCGCGTCAAGGCACCTCATCCAGTCGCTATGCCTGTATCACCGTGGAAGGTTATGCCTACGCCGCCGACTCTGCCGAGAGTTGCCGTAACGATGCCTAAACACGCGGCGAATCAGCCTGTACCCAAGCTCGGGCATCACTCTTCAGGGTTTACCCTGGTCGAGCTCGTGATCACTATCGCAATCTTGTCGATTACGTTGTTGGCGGTGGCCAAGTCGTTGCAGTTTAGTCTGCAGTTCAGCGCCGACAGTCTGTGGCAGAGTCGCTCGGTTGCGTTGGCCAACGCCTACGCAGACGAGATCATGGGGCAGCGTTACGACCAGCTTTCGCCGGGTGGCGGTGGCAGCTGTGCGCCCTGCACGGCGCCGCATGCGTTGGGGCGCGATGGCGTAGAAGCGCGCGGCGGCGCTACTGCGGAGAATAGCTACAATGATGTTGATGATTACATCACCGATCCTGAGGGCGAGCTGCCCCGCAACGCCTGGGGTGCGGAGCGCGCGGACTACAGCGGCTATCGGGTCATCATTAGCGTTACGTATGCCGGTACGGATCTTGGACTGTCCCCGCAAGCGGCAAAAAAAGTGGCGATTAGCATCAAGCCACCCGCACAAACGGCTGCTATCCCTTTTGTTTTTTACCGTACTGACCTCTGATGAAGCCATTAACCGCGCCTTCTAAACACGCCGGATTCACCCTGATCGAGCTGATCGTGGTGATCGTACTGCTGGGCATCATGTCATTCGGGATGACCCAGTTTATCGTCAACAGTGCGCTGGGCTATGCTGACACCGCCCGCCGGGAACGGCTCGGGTCGACCAGCAGAGTGGTGATCGCACGTATCTCGCAGGAGTTACGCGGGGCACTGCCCGGCAGTGTCCGTAGCGATAACGGTCACTGTATCGAATTTATACCCCAGGTCGGAGCCAGCCATTATGAGGATCTGCCGACCGCAACGGCACTAACAAGTTTTACCAGCATTCCGATGGAAGTCCCGGGCCTGCCTGTCGCCGGACCCTTCTATGCGGCGGTGGATCCGGGTTCCCTGGCACAAGTGTATACCGGGGGGGCATTATCGCGAGGCGCTATCGAGCAGCGCTATGCGGATCTGCTGGTCGTCGAACCACGCACGGCGGTCAAGGTCGCGACCGTCAGCTTTGCCACCGCGGAAACGTTCAGCGGCCGCTCGCCCCGGCAGCGCTGGTTTTTGCTCAAAGCACCGGTCAGCTTCTGTGTCAGCGGGGATAAACTGTTTCGCTACCAAGCCGTTTGGCCGGGCGCACAGCTCGATCAGGGCTATGCTCAACCCACCCCGGCTGAGTTGCCTGATAGCATCGCGACAGGTCGCACCCTGCTGGCCAGAAATGTCGGCGGCGGGTTTGAGGTCGAAAAAATCGCAGTGCCACGGCATACCCGGGTTCGCATCGATCTGAGCTTTTATGAGCCCGGAAATTCGGGGGTGGTCGAGCGTGTCGGCATTGAGCATGAGGTGCAGCTGCGTGAACTACCCTAACAGCGGCAAGTGGCAACGAGGCGTGGGCTTGGTGGGGGCGATCTTCGTGATCACCATCATGGCGGTTATCGTCGCCGGGGTGAGCAGCCTGGTGGCAACCGGTCAGCGCAGTTATAGCGACGATATAATGTCCACCCGAGCGCGGCTTGCCGCTGCAAGCGCCGCCCAGCTGGCGTTGTTTAAGGTTGCTAATGAGCCTGTCAGCGCCTGTGTGGATGTTGCCGATGGGGCGCTGTTAAGCCCTGTAGCGCTCAGTAATAACTGCACCGCCGCCGCCCGTTGCGCTTCGTTCTTTGTGGCTGCGACCCAGACCCGTTATTTTACCCTGCGTGCCCAAGGGGTCTGCGGCCAGGGAATCGATCGGGCGGTCCACGATCTAACCCTGCAGGCCTCCCGCACGATCGGGCCTTAAGGCTGCGGTGCAGAACAGCTAAAGCCAAACCTGCGGATGCACAATTCAGGGATTACGATTATAGTGTTGGCAACCGTATTGCCACCCAATCAGTACATGAGGGATAGCCTGTGAGTCAAGAATCCAGCGCGGAGCGCCGCCGCTTTACCCGTATCGCCTTTGATGCCGAGGCCGAGCTCCATGTCGGTGAGCGCCGCTGGGTGGTGCAGATCGAGGATATCTCCTTTAAGGGGGTGCTGCTGAGCCATCCCCCGGGTTTTGAGGCCGAGTTGGGCGATCAGCTGCTGCTAGACACCTGGCTCGACAGCGATGTGCAGCTGGTTCTGCCGCTGACGCTGGCGCGGATCGGCACCGATTTTCTGGGATGCAGTTGCGGCCCCATCGATCTGGATAGCATGACCCATCTGCGGCGTCTGGTGGAGCTGAATCTGGGCGATGAATCACTGCTGGATCGGGAGCTGGTGCACCTGATTGAGGGGCACCAGTAAATCGGCGAAATTACCGGTGTAGGTCGGGTTAAAACCCGACCTGTAGGGTTTAGATCGACCCCCAGGGCTTCAGACAGTTTCTCTACGCCGATCACCGCCATATCGATGACCATCAGTACGCTAAGTCTTGGCTTTTTTTCTGACAAAATTCAGCTCGTAGCCAAAGGGACGTGCAATCTTACGCAGTGTTTCAAGGGTAGGATTTCCCTTGTCATTCTCAATGGCCATCAGGATGCGCGGAGTGATACTCAGCACGTCTCGAGCATAATCTTTTTGTGTCATGCCAACAATTTTTCGCATTTGTCGGGTCGCTTGCCCCAGTGTTAGTTCTCCGGCATCCAGTGCCTGATTGAGTTCTTTTTTCAGCTCAACGGTATTTTCAGGACGTTTCATGGTGGTTTTGTCTCTTACCCGTTATTTAAGCGCCAACAGTTGCCTGCTATGTTCTTTAATTTAGCTCACAGCTGCCCTTGTAACCACGCTCAGCTTCCATAGACGTTAATGTCGCAGCCATGCGCCACTGGCCTTGGAAATAAACTTCGATGGTCGCGACGTCCTTAGTCATCCTAACGGCCCTCTTTTCCGTATATGGATCACTATAGTGGCTGTTTTTATGGCTTACACGCTATTTTACTATCATTATAGTGATCTTTTTATTTTGGCCGCAACATCCGTAGGCGAGCCCAACGTCCGAGAATGTATAAATGCTCAGATCATTTTAGATCCCTATAGTGGGTTATATTTTCTATAAAACACTGTGTTGGTGCCTTTATAGTGATCCAAGGCCGGTAGCAGGAGGCTTATCGTTAGTGGGATTAACTTCTTTAAAGTACTCCCGGTGTTTTTGAGACTTAGATCTGCCTGCCGGATCACCTGCGGGCAGGCTCCTACGGCGCAATAGCGTCCTGTCATTACGGTGTTCAAGGAAAATTTGGCAACGGTAATCGCATACATAGCCCTACGTGAGATTGTATTCCTGTCGCTCGTCGCTGTGCTAGCTGAGGATCATGGGTAATCAGGAATAGGTATGAAGCCAGCATGGGTAACCTGTTCCTTATCAGCTTACCTAAATAAAGGAAAGTGATACCTGCGTTTAATCCCCTATTAAACCGTATCATCGCAATAAAGAGGCTTATCTTGTCCCGCTTTTGCGATCCTGACAGTAATGCTGTCCTTGTGTATATCCAGTCCAATGTATTTGCTAGCGTTATCCATGCCTGCCC
Organism: Motiliproteus sp.; assembly: GCA_036964625.1. Lineage (GTDB taxonomy): Bacteria > Pseudomonadota > Gammaproteobacteria > Pseudomonadales > Balneatricaceae > Motiliproteus. The sequence goes on along the minus strand of JBALTG010000029.1, from coordinate 31,437 downwards.
ACCTCGATTATGGCTCTGCGTTGGGTGTTTCTACCTCTCAAGCGTAATCCACGCGTTCGAGGCTTGGCAGGTCAATTCATTATGTCTAGTAATCGCAGTCGCTGGTTGGTAATGGCATAGCGAGCCCTGTAAAATCCGCCCCTTGAATTTTCTGGCCGGATTTTAGCGTTCTCCCAACCCCGCTATTTGTCGTCCGGCACACGCCCTTCTTCACAGTAGAATACGGTAGTCCAGCATGAAAAAGCCCCATACAGCGGCCCTTTTGGCCACAGCGCGCACCCACATGCCTTTAGGCGTAGCCGATAGCTACCGTTACTGGGGTGAAGAGCACACGATCTTTGTGAAGAGCATGGAAGGCTGCACCATCACCGATGAAGACGGCCAAGTGTATGTGGATTTTCGTCTGGCCTATGGCCCGATCATCTTGGGTTACCGTGATAACCGTGTAGACCAAGAGGTGATCCGTACGATCACCGAAAAAGGCACCCTATCCGGCTTCTCGACCGAGCTGGATTCAGAGGTGGTCAGCCTCGTTAAGCAGATGTGCCCCAACATTGAGAAGATGCGCTTCGCCAACTCTGGTACTGAGGCGGTCATCGGCGCGGTCCGCACGGCTCGCGGCTTTACCGGCAGGAATAAGGTGGTCGTGGTTGAAGGAGGTTTTCACGGTCTGTATGACGAGATGATGTGGAAATCTGATGTCGATAACTGGGACAGCGAGAAAGACGCGGCCCCTGAGATCAAGCCTTTTGGAGGCGGCATCCCCGAGAGCACGCGTGCACACCTTGAGACGGTACCACTTAACGATTTTAGCGCCATCAACGAGGTGTTTTCCCGCGTCGGTGATGACATTGCCGCGATCGTGATTGAACCGATACTTGGTAACTGCGGCAGCATCGCATCCAGCCAAGAGTACATGCAGAAGCTGCGTGACCTGTGTGACGCCAACGGCACGCTATTGATTATGGACGAGGTGAAGACTGGCTTCCGCGTGGCTAAAGGCGGTGTGCAGGCGCTTTACGGCATTCACGCGGATCTGACCACGTATGCAAAAGCCATGGGTAATGGCTACCCCATTGCAGCGTTTGGTGGTCGTGCGGATGTAATGGATATTATCAGTTTTGGTAAAAACGGCGTGACTCACGGCGGTACCTACACGGCGAATATGATCGCCCTAAGTGCGGCCAAGGCCACGTTAACGATTTTGCATGAGACCAACGCTTACGAAACAATCAATAACGTGGGCGCGGCCATTCAAGATGCACTTTCTCGTGTGTTTACCAAGCACGGTGTTGAACATAAGTTTGCCGGGCCAGACGCGATGTTTGGTGTTCATTTCGGCACAGAGGTGCCGCAGAACTACCGTGACTGGAAAAAAACCAACAGCGATCTGTACACCGCGTTTGCACATAACCTGATTAAACACGGCGTAATGCTTGAGCCGGATTCCCGTGAGCCTTGGTTTATTTGTGAAGCTCACCAGTCTGTGGATTTGCAGTGGCTTGAAGGCGTGGCCGATCAATCCATGGCCGATGCGCTAAGCGCTTAGCGCTTCGCCTCGCTTTCGGGTTGCCCGATAAGGCGATTGTCTACCCGAACGGCTGACCCGTTGTCCTCCTTGGTTACAGATCTGCGTGGGCTGTCTGATTGTGGCGAAATTACTACCTAAATCGGTGTCCGGGTTCATTGGGCCACTACTGCGCATGGACTAGGGCTAAGCGCTCGAGTGCATTTCTGATAGGCATGCACACCCCGAGCAGGCGACGGAACCTGCTCGGGGTGTGCGGTAGCGGAAGTAGAGCCCAGAAGGCCGTTTTTGGATGTAGGAAAGCGACTTTGAAAAAGCCATGCTTCAGAGACCTATGTACCAAGCAGCCTGTTATTCAGCTACTTGGTTAGACCACTTTCAGAGTTGAAAATTTACCACCATAAAAGCAGCTACAGCCCAGACACAACAGGGGCTTTGCTCCAATCTACCCTGATCAGCATTGGACGCTGAAACCTGGTCAGGTTTCGACACTGATTAACAGAAGCGACCACTATTTGTCGTCATGCTCATCTACCTACCTACCTAACATAAATGGACTTCTGGTTAGGCTGCCGCGCAATACACGTTCTTGAATTCGCATGGCAAAAAATGCGATGGGTTCTGTCGGGGAGTATCTTTTGCCTCTGATCGATTGGCATGAGCGATTTTCGATCGCCTTGCAATTTAACATGAGCGGTTTCCGCTCTTTTATTGTGGTATCAGTTACCATTGGGGCTACGATCTAGCATTCTTCAGGTGTGGCTCTATTTTTGCTAATAAGAATGACGGGTACCTAATATGCGGTTACAAATGAGAGGTTAGTCCTTTTGACTATTGATCACTCTTCAGTACGACGTCTCGGATCGCTGGACAGTGAAACCACTGACGAGGCATCCCTTCTGCCGCAGCAAGGTCGCGTAGCCAATCGCCTGGCGACTAAATACCTATGGTTATCGCTGTTGGTTGCGTTGGTTCCATTGGTTGGGTTTGCGAGTCTCTACGACGCCTATTTTTCTCAACTGGTTACCCGCCTGACCGAAGAGCAACTTGCCACTCGGATGGCGGCGACGCAGAACGAATTTCGCGTATTCATTCGAGAACGAAAATTTGAGCTCGAAGCACTCGCTGACCAGTTCGATAACACCGACCTTTTTACCCCCGCCGGACGGCAGACGATTTCACCGGAACTGGAGAGCTTGTTGCGATTGCAGGTTGATGCGAGAAGCGTTTACGGGGTTGTATTCTATGATCACCAAGGTCGCATCGCATGGACCTTTCCCGAAGAGCAGCAGACCGATCCATCCTCCGTCACCCGTAGTTATGATTTTGAAGGGGCTCAATTGGTTGGCCCTTTTCCCTACTCTATCGAGCGCCCTGCTGGGATCATTCTCCGGCAGCACTTCATGCCCAACACTCACAGTGAACAAAGCGGCGATATCGGCCTCATCATTCGATTTAACTCTTTGACCGAGATTCTCCGCGGGTTGGATCAAAGCAGTACCTTTCGTGTGTTCCTGCAGGCAGGTGACGGCAATACTTATGATGTTTTGGGGCAGCCGGTCAATATTTCTGATGCGCCAACGCAACAACTGGATCTGCTGCCGGGCTGGTCGCTGCATGTGATCCAAAATCCCAATCTGGTGATGTCATCGGTCGAAAGAATGCGTTATTGGCTGATCCTGTTGATGGCGTGTACCGTCGCGGGATTGTTGTGGCTGCATATGAGTGTATCTCGCCGGTTAAATCGGCAGGTCGAGTCACTGATTCATAGCGTAGAAAAAGTTGCCCAAGGAGATCTGGATACGCCCGTTAGTGCGGTTCAAGGTGCGGAGATGCATCGCCTGACCCAAGCCATCGAACGGATGCGGCTGCAACTCAAAACCTTCATACGTGCAACGCTTAAGATCGAACGCCAGGCAACGCTGGGGCAGCTGGCAGCGGGATTGGCCCACGATATACGTAACCCCCTGACCACCATTCGAACCACCATCGTAGCCCTGTCCCGCCGAGAGCCAGATCCTGAAAACAGGGAGATGATGGCAGTGATCGAGGAGGAGATCGACCGGGTCAACGACGTACTCGAACACCTGCTTAATTTTGCCCGGCCGAGAGAACCGCATGCCAAACGGGTCGATGCAGCGAAATTACTCAGCAGCATTTCCGCCTTGGTCGGAGCGTCGGCACGGAATCAGAGCATCGAACTTAAAATTCAGTGCCAAAACTCTCTGCTCCTGTGGGCTGATGAAGGCCATCTGCGACAAGTTTTAATGAATTTGATTCTCAATGCGTTACAGGCGATGTCCGTCAAAGGACGCACCATCAGCCTACAGGCCATGCGGCATAACGATGAAATAGCGCTCAGCGTCACTGACGACGGCCAGGGTATGTCAGCAGAGATACAAACTCATATTATGGAGCCTTTCTTTACCACCAAGCCTGCTGGTACTGGATTGGGTTTAGCGACCTGTGCCACCTTAGTGAAAAGCAACGATGGGAGGATGATCATCGATAGTACCGAAGGCAAAGGAACCCGTGTCACGCTGTTTCTTCCCCGCTGCACAGAACCAGGAGAGTAAAGATCCATGAATAACGCGATATCGGTGCTGGTGATAGATGACGAACGCAACCTGGTGCGCAGCCTCGGTTTTTCGCTGCGCGATGAAGGCATGCAGGTCACTGGAGCCTACACCGGCGGTGACGGACTTGAGCTGGCCAAAACATCAAGTCCGGATGTGGTTTTACTCGATCTTGGCTTGCCCGATATGTCCGGGCTTGAAGTCCTGGTGAAGTTGAAAGCACAGCAGCCTGACTTGCCGGTCATCATGATCTCTGCACATGGTGATACTCGTTCAGCGGTCAAAGCAGTCAAAGTCGGTGCCATCGACTACATCACCAAGCCGTTTGAATTGGATGAACTGGTGTTACTTATTCGCCGCTGTACCGAGCACATGCGTACCCTTCGTGAAATTAGATTCCTACGCGAGAAAAACAGCGGCACAGGTTCCTTGGTCGGTAATAGCAAGGAGATGGGAGCGCTTCGTGATGCGCTGCAACGAGTGGGTAACAGTTCTGGTAAAACGGTATTGGTAACCGGTCCTTCCGGTACGGGTAAGGCGTTAGTTGCCCGCGCCCTGCATGACATTCGATTTACTGACGCACCGTTTATCGAGGTTAACTGCGCTACGCTGCCCGACCAACTGATTGAGGCAGAATTGTTTGGCGCCGAGCGAGGCGCCTATACCGGAGCGAACCAGCGCCGTTCCGGACTAATCGATCTCGCTGATGGCGGGACGCTTTTCCTCGATGAGATTGGCGAGGTGCCGATTAACCTTCAAGCAAAGCTCCTCAGTTTTCTGGAAAACAGGAGCTACCGACCGGTCGGCGCGGGCCGAGAGCGCCAGGCGAATGTTTTTGTAGTTGCGGCGACCAATCGAAATTTAAAGGATGAGGTGGACGCGGGACGGTTCCGAGCCGATCTGTACTACCGCTTAAACGTTCTGCCAGTCGATATGCCGTCGCTGTCAAAGCGCGACCAGGATGTGGGGCTATTGGTCACTCACTTCAGCGAGAAATTTGCTAGACAAGAGGGGTGCGAACCCCTCTCTCTGGATGAATCCGTACTGGCACTGCTGGCTGATTATGACTGGCCAGGCAACATCCGCGAACTGAAAAACCTGATCGAACGATTAACTATTCTCCATCCTGGAAAGACCATCACCGAATCTATGCTGCCCGCTGAATTCAACACTCAGGATGCGATGGTTAAAAATCTAGAAGGAGATTATCGCGAAGCGGTCGAAGACCATGAGCGCCAGTTGATTATCGAGGCGCTCAAGGAGTCCGGTTGGCGTAAGGGTATCGCTGCTGAAAAGCTAGGCATGTCCCGGCACGCGCTCAAACGGAGAATGCAACGCTTAGATCTGGAAGATGACAAATGAGCCGATGGTTACTTTGGGGGTTATTAGCACTGGCGCTCCCCGCCAACGCGGCAGAGCTTGCGTTAGGTGCGTCCAAAGAGCAGGCGCAAACCACCGTAGGCTGTCTGTTTCCGATGAGCGGACGCGGTGGTCTTTACGGCCAGGATAGTGTGATCGGTATTCAACTGGCGTTTGAACACCTGAGCAACCAGAACCAGCAGCAACCCTCACTACGTGTATTGGTCGCTGACAGCAGTTCCAAGGCGTCCAAAGCCACCCGCCAAGTACGCGACTTCGTCCGCAATGACGGGGTACGGTTTATCTGTGGGGTGGTTAATTCCGCGATCGCGCTACAGGTCGCTCAGGTTGCCGATGAGGAAAAGGTTTTTTTTATCGGCACTGACCACGCCTCTTCCAGACTGACCGAACAGGGGTCGCATCCCTATTATTTTCGGGTCAACAACAACAGCAAGCAATCGATGGATGCTGCGGCGCTTTATATCAAGGAAGTTTTTGGCCAACGCCCCCCGGAAAAACCGCTGCGCCTTGCCTATATCGGCCCGGACTATGACTACGGTTATCAGGCGTGGAAGGACCTGCGCCTGGGGTTAGACAAGCAGGCTATCAGCTACCAGGTAGAAACGGTGCTCTGGCCTAATCTCTACGAACCGGACTATTCACCCTTTCTGAGAGTCCTGCTGGATAAGGATGTAGATCTGGTAGTGAATGCCCTCTGGGGTGGCGATCTGGTGGCGTTCATTCAGCAGGCCAACCTAACCCCGCTCTTTAAACACGCACGCTTTGCAAACTTCGATACCGGCGGTAATTATGAGGTGCTATCCGCACTGGGTGAAGACATGCCTGCAGGGCTTATCCTATCCTCGCGCCATCACAATAACTGGCCTGAAACCGAGTACAACCGCTGGTTTGTCGAGCGTTTTTTTGCGCTGAGCGGACGCTACCCTTCATACGCGGCCGAAGGTGCTTACTCGGGTATTCTTGCCATCGCCACAGCGCTGCGCACCGCAGGCACCAATGCAGACGACGAGACCATGCGCCAAGCGCTGTCCGAATTAGAACTCAAGCTGCCTGAGGACCCGCCCGGCTTTGCCTCCTTTATGAATCCCACCAACCATCAACTACAGCAAGTGATCGCCATTGGCGAGACAGTCCCCGATCAGCGCTATTCCCCAGCACGAATGATGTTGGGCCATTGGCGCGTCTATCCCCCCACGGCTCTCCCAGCACGGTAAGCCCTCTCCCTGTGATTGGCAGGGCCTCCTTTTTGTCACTCACGGCTTAAACCCTCACCTCCGGCCTATCCGTCAACGCGCATAAAACAGCCCGGTGCCGGTTGAGCGGATAGCGCCCATTGACACCGATCGCCCCGGAGCGGAATCCGCTCATCACCTTCTCTGACTCAAGCAGTAAAGTAAAAAATACCACAGTAACAGCGGCTTATAGTCATCAATCGTGATTGGCATAGCGATTGCTATATCGTTTCTATGCTCTGCACCCCGGTACTCCGCCGTCAACGATGACTAGCGACGCCCTTGCAGGACATGTCGGGGGAGATCCCGGCCATAAAAATTAAAAATGATGAGGCAAAAAAACGATGTTCACATCTTTTGCAAAAAAATCCACTCTGGCTGGATTACTGGTTATTACAGCAGTGGCTCAGCCGGTTCTAGCTGCCGATGATTACAAGCTGGGCTTGGTTACTTTCCTTTCCGGCGGCGCGGCAGGTCCCTTCGGTGTCCCCGCTCAGAATGCCGCCAAACTGGTGCTGGAAACCCTCAATTCCGGCAAGTTCCATGCGCCCTACAACACCAAAGGTATTAACGGTCGCACTATCACTCCCGTGTTTGTGGACGAAGCAGGTGGTGCCACCAAGCAGGCCTCGGAGTACCGTAATCTGGTTGAGCGCCAGGGCGTAGATGCGGTGATCGGTTATATCTCATCCGGTGATTGTTTATCCGTGCCTGCCGTTGCTGAGGAGATGAAAACACTGACCGTTTTGTTTGACTGTGGTACGCCACGGGTGTTTGAGGAGAACAAATTCAAGTACGTTTTCCGCACCGGTCCTACCGCCACTATGGATAACGTAGCCGCTTCCCGCTATATCAACGCTGAATTTGGCGATCTGGCAGCGGTATCAGGCATCAATCAAAACTACTCGTTTGGACAGGAATCCTGGGCGGACTTCAGTGATTCTCTGAATCAAATCAAGCCAGACGTTACGGTTTCCACCAGGCAGTTTCCGAAGATCTATGCCGGTCAGTACGGTGCTGAAATCTCTGCGCTGATGGTTAACTCTGCTCAGGTTATTCACTCATCATTCTGGGGCGGTGATATGGAAGCCTTCATCCTCCAGGGTTCTGCGCGCGGACTGTTCGACGAGCAAACCGCAGTACTGACCACGGGTGAAAGCGCTATGTATCGCCTGTCTGATCAGATCCCAGAGGGAACCGTTATCGGTGCACGTGGACCCTTCGGCATCTATGCCCCGGATAGCGCCCTTAACAACTGGTTCCGCGAAGCCTACACCAGTCGTTTCGGTACGGCTCCGACCTATCCTGCCTATAAAATGGTTCAGGGTATCCTGGGTCTGAAACTGGCCACAGAAAATGCAGCAGCCAAGGTTAAAGGACACCCCAGTACCGATGATGTCGTTGCTGCGTTTGAGTTCCTTGAGTATGAAGGCCCTGGCGGGAAGGTCTCTATGAGCCTGGGTAATGGTCACCAAGCTACCATGGAGATGGTCTATGGCCGCTATGCACTCAAAGATGGCAAGCCTGGGGTGACTAACGTGCGTCGCTACGCATCCGCCTGTGTGACACCGCCTGAAGGCGTCTCCTCTACCGACTGGATCGCTCAAGGAATGCCGGGCGCTCGGTGCGACTGATCGACTCCTGAACAGGTCGGTGGCAACGTCTTGCTGCCGGCTCTCTGCTCTTTTTATTAACTCCATAACTCTGGAGCGATACCATGAAACTGGTAATTGCGATGCTGATGGACGGCGTAATTTATGCGTCCTGGCTGTTTATAATCGCAGCAGGCTTAACGCTGATCTATGGCGTGATGCGCATTCTTAACATGGCCCACGGCAGTTTCTACGCCATTGGAGCCTATGCGGGTGCCTCGCTAGTCGGCTTCTATCTGGCGGGCGGCTATCCCCCCTGGGGGGCTTATCTGGTGCTGCTGGGTGCGGCGATATTCAGCGGTGCTTTGGTCGGTATCCTGATCGAACGGGGGCTGCTGCGCTTCATGTATGGTCGCGATGAGGTGGTGATGATTCTGGTGACCTACGCCATCCTGCTGATCCTCGAAGATGTGATCAAGCTGGTGTGGGGCGTGGATGCCTATTTCGCTTACCAGCCCTATACTTTATTAGGGCGTACCAAGCTGGCCGGGCTCTCCTTTGCCAACTACGATATCGCGCTGATCTTTGTCTCGGCAAGCATCTGCTTTTTACTCTGGTGGGGACTCAATCGCACCCGTCAGGGAAAACTACTCCAAGCGGTAATCCATGACCGTGATACCGCTTCATTTTTAGGCATCAATGTCACCCGTATGTTTACCGTAACCTTCGTTATCGGCGCCGTGCTGGGGGCCTTTGCGGGCGCGCTGACCGCGCCCGGTATCTCGGTGATGCCGGGCATTGGCGTCGAGGTGATTATTCTCGCCTTTGCGGTCGTGGTTATCGGCGGGTTGGGCAGTGTTGGCGGCGCGTTGGTGGGAGCGCTCATTGTCGGTCTAGCCCGGTCCGCGTCTGTCCACCTGTACCCTGATGCCGAACTCTTTGTCATCTATGGCGTGATGGCCTTAGTGCTGGCGTTCTGTCCTCAGGGCCTGTTCGCCATCGCTACAGCGAGGAAGATTTAACATGAGATATGCAACAACGCTTGTTGTGATCGGGGCTGTCGCGCTACTGGCTGCGGGACTGGTGATGCCGGGATGGCTGACCTTTCTGTTGACGCTGGCACTAGCCAAAGGTTTGGTGGTGCTGGGCTTGTTACTGTTGATGCGGGCCGGACTGGTCTCATTTGGCCAAGGGCTTTACTACTGCCTGGGAGCGTACACAGTGGGGATTGCAGGGAGCTATTTTGAAACCCAGAATGCGCTTTATTTAATGTTGCTGGCAGTGGTTGTTTGTGTGGCTCTGGCGGCGTTGATCGGGCTACTGCTTTGTCGTTACCGCGATATCTTCTTTGCGATGTTCTCGATGGCGTTTTCGATGATCCTCTACGGAATACTGGTTAAGAGTTCTTCTTTTGGTTCGTCCGATGGTTTCAATGTCAAACCTCCGCTGCTGTTTGGATGGACTCCCGGGGGTGAAACCAGTCCGCTAATGGCTTATGGCTTGGCGGTGGTCGCGGTTACTGCGGTCGGAATTTTCGCTTGGCACTACCTGCGCTCAGCGATGGGGTATGCCGGTGAAGCGGTGCGTGAAAATGAAATTCGGGTCGAATACCTCGGTGTCTCGGTACGCGAACTTATCTATAAAAAGTATCTCCTGGCTGCCGGTATGGCAGGTCTTGGCGGTGCTATCACCGCGCTGTCAGCAGGCCATATCGATCCGGAAATGGCCTATTGGACCACCTCTGGCGAGTTTGTATTTATCGCGTTGATGGGCGGAACCGGTCATGTTGCCGGTCCGGTACTGGGCTCGGTTCTGTTCGAATTGATCCGAACCTACGCCTTCCAGATCTCCCCCTACACCTGGCAGATGATCCTAGGCATGGCGCTGCTCGCCATCATCCTTTACCTGCCTAAGGGCATATGGTCTCTGGTCGATCGCGTTACCAAGAGGGCTACAGCATGAGTGCATTATTAGAAACACGCGCACTGGCGCGCAACTTCGGGGCGGTGACGGCTGCTGCCGATATTAATGTCGGTATTCATGCCGGCGAGATTGTCGGTGTGATCGGTTCAAACGGTGCGGGTAAAACCACCTTCATCAATATGGTGACCGGTTATCTGCCGCCCAGCAGCGGGGAGATCCTGTTCAGGGGTAAGAGTATTGTCGGTAAAGCGCCGCGTCAGGTGATGCGGGCGGGGATCTGTCGCTCGTTCCAGGTGGCGCAGTTATTTCCCGATCTGAGCGTCCTGGATAATGTCCTGATCGCCTACGGCATGCTGCAGCAAGGCGCGTTGTCATTCCTTCGCCCGCTATCTAATCCGGCTAGCATCGAGCAAGCCACCGCGTTGCTGGATGAATATGGCATCGTTGAGTACCTGCCGGAAAAGGTGGTTACGCTGCCGCAGGGCGTGCGCAAACTGTTGGATATTGCCCTGGCCATGATTGGAAAACCTGAAGTTCTGCTACTTGATGAGCCGACCTCAGGCGTAGCCATCGATGACAAGTTTGAGCTGATGGATACCGTTATGCGGGCAGTGCGTAGCTCCGGGGCGGCGGTGTTGTTTGTTGAACATGATATGGAGGTGATCGCGCGCTACTCGACTCGGTTGATCGCCTTCTACGATGGCCGAGTGCTAGCCGACGGCCCGACCGCGATGGTGATGGGCAACCCAAAAATTCAGGAGCTTGTCACGGGACATCAATTGGATAAGACCGTATTGGATACGATTAGCACGCCGGAGGTGGCCCATGCTTAAACTATCGGCAATCAATGCTCGCATTGCGGGCACCCCCATTTTACGCGATGTTAATTTAGAGATTAAGCCGGGCTCCCTGGTGGGTTTGGTCGGCCGCAATGGCGCGGGAAAAACCACGCTCATGCGTACCGTAATGGGTCTGATCAAACCGGATTCTGGCACCATTATGATTGAGGGCCGAGACATGACCGGCTTAGCCCCACACTTTCGTGCCCGCTCAAAAGTGGGATACATGCCTGAAGATCGGCAGTTGGTACCGACATTAACCGTAGAGGAAAACATTCTGATTCCGGCCTGGGCAAATAAACTGCCCGAAGCCGAATCACGCCTGGCCTGGGTTTACGAGTTAATGCCCGAAGTAGAAGCCTTTGCGGACCGAAAAGCCCTGCAATTGTCGGGCGGGCAACAAAAACTCGTCGCGCTAGCCCGGGCAATGATGAGCGGTAGCCGTCTGTTACTCCTCGATGAGCCGTTCGAAGGTGTGGCCCCGGCACTGTCTCAACGCCTGGTCAGTGTCCTGCATACGCTCAAAGACGAAGGACTGTCGGTGCTGTTATCTGAATCGGACTATAGCCACTCCGCCGACCTGGTGACTCAGGTCTACACCATCGAGCGTGGAGCTGTATCCGCGCCCAAGCACGTAAGAGGAAAGGTCGCATGAATGATTTCATCTTTAACTCTCCCAAGCAGTTGATCTGTAAACCCGGTGCGATCGCCGAACTAGGAGAGATCTGCCAGAATCTGATAGGTGGCCGCGTACTGATTGTGACCGACCAAGGGATCGTTGCTGCTGGCCTGCTGCAACCTGCACTGAATGCTCTCAAATCAGCCGATATCGAGACGTTTGTGTTCGATCAGGTTGAAGCCGATCCTGCCGCATCGATCGTCCTGGCGGCAACAGAACAGGCGATCACCGAGCGCGTCAACGGCGTGATCGGACTGGGGGGGGGCTCCTCCATGGATGTGGCCAAATTAGTGGCACTGCTGGCCAAAGGTGAGGAATCGCTGGAGGCGATCTACGGCGTTAATCTGGTTAAGGGACAGCGACTACCGTTGATACAGATTCCGACCACGGCCGGTACCGGCTCCGAGGTGACGGCGGTTGCCATCATTACGGTGGGCGAAGGCGAGAAGAAAGGCGTGGTATCCGCGCAACTGGTGCCCGACCTAGCATTGCTCGATGCAGAGCTGACCCTGGGGCTCCCTGCAATGGTCACGGCGACCACCGGCGTTGATGCGATGGTACATGCGATCGAGGCCTATACCTCACGCAACCCCAACCATAATCCGATCTCTGACACGCTAGCCAAAGATGCCCTGGTGCTACTGGGTGCAAACATCGAGCAAGCCGTCAGCGACGGCCGTAGTCTGCCGGTCCGCGCTAATATGTTGCTGGGATCGTTGCTGGCAGGCCAAGCGTTTGCCAATTCACCGGTGGCCGCCGTCCATGCACTGGCATATCCACTAGGGGGTATCTACCACCTGTCTCACGGACTGACCAACGCCCTAGTATTACCTCATGTCATGCGCTTCAACCAGAATGTGTGTGCCGATCAATATGCCACGCTGGCGCCGCTGGTGTTTCCCGCATTAGCCGAGATTGAAGATGACTCAGCGCGCAGTAACGCTTTTATCGATGCCCTCGAGGCGCTTAACCGCACCCTGGGTATGCAGGTACGGTTGAGGGACTACGATATTCCGGAAACAGCACTGCCAACCTTGGCGAAGGACGCGATGAAACAGACCCGATTGCTGGTCAATAATCCGCGTGATATCACCGAGGCGGATGCCTTGGCAATCTATCAGGCCGCTTGGTAAGGAGAACGTGATGTCTGAAACCATTCAATCTGAAATAAACAAGCCGGAAATAACCAAGCCGGAAGTTAAACGTTTCCAAACCCGCGCAGACTACCGGCACTTTATTACCATCCCTACTCGTTGGATGGATAACGATGTCTACGGTCACGTCAATAACGTGCAGTATTACAGCTACTTTGATACGGCGGTTAACCGCTACCTGATCGATCAGGGCGTACTGGACATCAGAAGCAGCGAAGTCATTGGACTGGTGGTTGAAACCCAGTGCAAGTATTACCGCAGTATCGCCTTTCCAGAGGACGTCATCGCCGGTGTGTCAGTGGCAAAATTAGGCAATAGTTCTGTGCGCTATGAAGTAGGGCTGTTTAAGGAGGGTGATGATGATACTGTTGCCCAAGGCCATTTTGTCCATGTTTACGTAGATCGGTCCAGCCAGCGTCCGGTCCCTTTACCCGCCGCATTACGCGCTGCGCTTGAGAGAATATCCGTTTGAGGAAAATCACATGCAAGTAACCAATCCTAACTTGCTGCAACAGCAAGCGTTCATCGACGGTCAATGGAGCGATGGCAGCAGCGGCAAGCGTTTTAACGTCACCAATCCGGCCAACGGACAGTTCCTCGCCGAAGTCGTGGATCTGGATGCCGAAGACGTTACCCGAGCCATCTCCGCCGCAGAGCGCGCGTGGGACAACTGGCGTGCGCATACCGGTAAAGAAAGAGCCGCCATATTGCGGCGCTGGTTTGAGTTGATCGTGGCTGCAAAAGAGGATCTAGCGATCCTGATGACCGCAGAGCAGGGCAAGCCGCTCAATGAAGCCCGTGGTGAAGTCCTTTACGGTGCTTCTTTCGTCGAATGGTTCGCAGAAGAAGCGAAGCGCGTCTACGGGGACATCATCCCCGGCCACGGGCGCGATAAACGCTTGCTAGTCATTAAGCAGCCCATCGGCATCGCGGCGGCGATTACGCCCTGGAATTTTCCGATAGCGATGATTACCCGCAAAGTTGCACCCGCTCTAGCGGCGGGCTGCCCGGTCGTGATCAAGCCGTCTGAGCTGACGCCGCTGTCGGCATTGGCGCTGGCTAAACTGGCCCAGGAAGCGGGGTTCCCCGACGGTGTCTTCAATGTCGTGACCTCAACCAACGCCCCCGAAGTGGGCCGTATCTTTTGCTCCGATACCCGGGTACGCAAGCTGTCCTTCACGGGTTCTACCCCGGTGGGCAAATTACTGGCGCAACAATGTGCGAGCAATGTCAAAAAAGTCTCCCTGGAGTTGGGTGGAAATGCGCCCTTTATCGTGTTTGACGATGCGGATCTGGATGCGGCCGTGGTCGGTGCCATGGTCTCCAAATTCCGTAACGCAGGTCAGACCTGCGTCTGCACTAATCGCATCTTTGTCCAGGAAAAGGTCTACGACGCGTTCGCTGAGAAGTTTGCAGTCGCAGTACGGGGGCTCAAGATGGGTAATGGCTCCGATGAGGGCGTTGAAATAGGCCCTCTGATTGACGATCGAGCCATGACCAAGGTCGAAACGCTGGTCACAGATGCGCTTGCCAACGGCGCCAGGGTCCTTGCCGGTGGAGAACGTTTTGATGGTGTCTCGAACGGTTACCGACCGACGGTACTGACCCACGTGAATAACGACATGCGCATCGCACAAGAAGAGATCTTTGGCCCAGTGGCCACGCTGATCTCCTTCACGTCAGAAAAGGAAGCCATTGATATGGCCAATAACACACCCTTTGGATTGGCAGCGTATTTCTATGCTCGGGATATCGGGCGTGTCTGGCGGGTAGCCGAAGCCCTCGAGTACGGCATGGTGGGAATCAATGAAGGTATTATCTCGACCGAGGTGGCGCCTTTCGGCGGAATAAAAGAGTCTGGACTCGGCCGCGAGGGGTCTAAATATGGGATCGAAGACTATGTGGAGATCAAGTACCTCTGCATGAATATCAGCTAATTCAAAATCAAGATTAGTATCCGTTCTGTTGCTGTACCTTGCCCCGTTACCGGGGCTTTTTGATTCTGGAGTTTCAGCGTTTGCAAGTACGGCGTAGCGATTGTTATTTAGTACTTACTTCAGTGCCGCTTTGTCGATTCAGAATATGTTTGAAGCTGGTTTGGAGAAGTACATCTTAGCTGCCTATAAACGATGATCTATCGGAAGGTCAACTTACTCCACCACTCAATGTTCAGCCTGGACCTATTGAAATTAGCTTCTAGACGATGACGTCCGCTAATGAAAAAGTGGTAACCAGGCCCTAACAGAATCTCTACCACTCTATTGACTATGGTTCTGGACAGGACATATTCCGTGGTCTGAAGAGAAAGGGCCTACTTATGATGAACAACGACTCTGTGCTTGTTCGCTCTTGAAGCACCATGCACTAACAGAATTCCTACCACCTTTCTGACCAGTCCAGTCCAGTCCAGTCTAGGTCACAAGCTACGCGGCTCTCAGTACCCGGTACATAGGCCTACTTATGGTTAATAAGCCGCCATCTGGACTGACTGGCTACCAACCTAAATATCAGCTCTTGGGTGTTTAATCCCCCCTCCTTAGCATGTCCGCTGTGTCGACAGGCTGCCATCGTTACTGACTCTTCCACTGCTCCAGTTCATGCAGCATTTTCATGAAGTGCTAGCTGCCAACATTGCCGTACGATATTTCTAGTAGGGGCTCCTGCGGCTCCATTTCAGGAGTTATGTATTACTGCTGTATCGACTTTGCAGACATCTAGGACTGACTAATATTCGTGTCGATTCTTGCTCTTCATCTCGAGAATCGGAAATTTCCGAAACGAGTTGTTAGTAACACCCCCCTCCACTTCAGGGAGAGATAATAACCAGATGGGACGCGCACCAGGAATGCGCACATCTCAGACACTTGGCTCCCAGACACTCGAGCACCAGTTACAGGGGTAATCCTCCCCACTTAGAACCGTAGCCGTTCGAGCGGTGCCTGATCTACTGATCTGCCGACCGTAAGTGTCTGCCTGAATGCTTCATTCATGTCGGTAACGCTGGAGTCCGGTGATACTCCCAGGGCGTCCAGCACTTTGGTAAAAAATGAGCGGGCAGCAGCGGTGATCGCGATATCGAAAATCTCAGCATCGGCATACCCGTGATGGCGCAGGCCAGCAACGTCTTCGGCACTCACCGAAGCGGCATCCAGTGCTACCTGGCGAGCAAACTTCATCATCGCCTGTTCCGACTCGGTTAACGGGCATGTGTCGCTGCCGCCGACAATAGCGAGCACTTCGTCCTCGGTATAGAACCGAGTCAGCGCCTTGGCATGAGCCAGGGAGCAGGCGGAATTTTTCAAGGCATGGGCGGCTGACAGCGTGGCCAGTTCAAAAGACCGCGGCTCGATATGGTGGCGAATACCGGCCTGAAGTTTTCCCCAGAGTTCCATCAGCTCGGGTCGGTAGCAAAACACCTTGGCGTAGTTGGGCACGTAGCCGTAATGATTTTGCTGGTGTTGATACAGGGCGCGGACTTCGCCTTCGGCCTGGTGCGGGTGGATGGTATCGATAAAGGCCATGAGGGTTCTCCTATTGGCAAACGTTTAATCAGGTGTTTAAACAGCGGTTACTGCGTTGTTGGGAATTAGGCCTGTCGTGGTGGCGACCCGGTACCGATTGATCTGGATCTCCTCGCCCTGATCGGCATAGTCATCGGATACACGAGCGGACCGGAATTCGCCCCAGTTGATAGGCCGGTAGCGTGCCGGATCAGCGCTGGAGGTCATCGAGGGTAAGGGCGCGTAGTCGGTGCTGTAGGCCGGGTTGAGAAAGAACGGTACGCTGTATCGCGAGGCGCTGGTGTGGGTCGTGACCCGGTGCAGCGCCGCTCGGTAATGGTCGTTGGACCAGACCTGGACGATGTCCCCGATATTTATCACCAGTGCATCGTCGCGCGGTTCCACTCCGTGCCATTGCCCCTTCCGAAACACCTCGAGTCCCGGTTGCCGATCCTGCAGTAACAGGGTGAGCGCGCCACTATCGGTATGGTAGTTGACGCCCAAGTGCCCCGCCGCAGGCGTTTGCAGACCCTCGGGGCGCGCTGGCGTCAGGCAGGGCGGGTAATAGTTGAGGCGCACAAAGCTGCTGTGTTCAGATTGAAAGTTGGCGCCCAAGCAATAGGCGGGCATCCCTAGGTTGACCGAGATAGCCGACAACAGGCGCAGCGCCAGCGCCTCGCAGGCGCTGTAATAGGTCTGCATCACCGCTTGGAGCGCGGGCTGGGCGACAGGCCATTGGGGTCTAATGCTGCCGGAATTTTCGGGTCCGTAATCGAAAACCTGCTTCCAGTCCCGGGTGTTCTTGGTCAACTCCCGGTCAAAGAAACCCCAGGGGTTGTCCTCGGTGCGTGAAATAGCGCGTTTGACCGCAACCGGTTGGCGAAAGAACCGGTTCATTTCCAGCTGAAGTCTGGTGATCAATTCAGGATCGATGCCGTGGTCAACCACCTGGAAGAACCCCCAGTCCCGGCAAGCCCGGTCGAGTTTGCGCAGGGTCTGAGGTCGATGCAGTTGATCGATACTGATGACGGGGACGTTTTGGCTGTTCATGGTGACCTCTCCTCTCAGGCAGACTTTCGCGGTTGAACCCACTGGGGCAGCAGTTTTTTCAGGTCAATATCCTTAGGAATTTTGCAGTCTATTCCCAGCGCTGCGAAACGCCGCTCCAACGAGCCGTCGGAACAGGCGTCGAATAACTCGGTGCAACCGCCGATGTGCTGGTCACCGATAAAGATCTGGGGGATGGTCGCTGCGCCGGTCCGATGGGACAGTACCGACCGGATGCGCCCACCCAAGTCATCACGCTGGTACTCCACCGAATCCAGGTCCACGCTGCAAAATTCGATACCCAGGCGGTCAAACAACTTGCGAATCGACCAGCAGAACTCACACCATTCCAGGGCGAACATCACCACTGGCTGCCGTGCGATGGCTTCGTTGACGAATGCCAGAGCTTCGGGATCAAGTGCCGCCACTGCTTGAGCGGGGGTTTCAGGCTCAGCCTCAGTCGTTGTCACAAAGCGGTAGTTGGGGGTAGATTCGGAAAGGGCGACTTCCGCTTCGTTCATCACCTCGGAGATCTCGCCAAACAACGGCGTGGACAGATAGCGTTCGCCGGTATCCGGAAGCATGCAGACAATGTTGGTGCCTGCAGGGGACCGATGAGCCACCTCGATGGCAGCAGCAAGAGTGGCACCGCTGGAAATGCCGACAAAAATACCTTCCTGCCTGGCCAGGGCCTGGGAAAGACGCAACCCCTCCTGTCCAGACACGGGAACCACTTCATCGATATAGCCACACTCGACGGCCTCTTCGGTCAGACTGGAGACAAAATCAGGGCTCCAGCCCTGCATCAGATGAGGGCGAAATTGAGGGTGACTGCTGGCTACGCTGCCGTCGCTATTTCGCGGTTGCGGGATACCGCTGCCCAACACTTGAGAATTATCGGGCTCGGCTACGATCACCCGAGTGGCCGGACTGCCCTGTCGCAGGCCTCGGGCAACGCCTTTTAAGGTGCCGCCGGTACCGAATCCGCTGACCCAGTAGTGCAGGGTTTCACCTTCGAAATCGGCGATAATTTCTTGGGCCGTTGTACGGGTATGCACCTCGGCATTGACTTCGTTTTCAAACTGCCTGCATAGGTAGTAACCGTGTTTTTCCGCCAGCTCTTCCGCCTTGGCAAGCATACCTGTACCTTTCTCTGCTGCGGGGGTCAACACCACACGGGCACCGAGAAAACGCAGTAACTTGCGACGCTCGATACTGAAGTTCTCAGACATGGTGACCACCAGCGGATAACCCTTCTGGGCACAAACCATGGCAAGACCAATACCGGTGTTACCGCTGGTTGCTTCAATCACGGTCTGCCCCGGACTCAGCTGCCCGGTTCGTTCCGCTTGTTCGATAACGGCACGGGCCATACGGTCCTTGATCGAACCCATTGGGTTGAAGGATTCCACCTTGACGTAGATATTAACGCCTTGGGGTGCCAGCTTGTTCAGCTTAACCAGTGGGGTATTGCCGATCGTTTCAAGAATATTGTCGTAGCGAGCCATGGTGTGCCTCCGGGGAGTTCAGGTCTGATTTCGTTTTCTTCGATTTCGATTGTGCGGAGGAATCGGGGAAGCGAGCGTTTGAGAAAGCGTGTTATTTTAGTTTCCTTTCCGCCGTTTATTGTTGGGCAACCGCCTGGGCCCTTCCTATACTTATATCCCGCCTTTCAAAACCGTTGTCCCATGACAGATCTCAGGCTCAGCTTTCTCGGTAATTTCCAGGTCATTCGTGACAACGAAGTGGTGCCCCTGCCGCCGTCGAAAAAAACCCGGGCTCTGCTGGCCTACCTGGCTCTCAACAGCCGTGCGTTCCGCCGCGAACAGCTATGCGAACTGCTATGGGATATCCCCGATGACCCACGTGGTTCGCTGCGCTGGAGCCTATCCAAGATTCGCGCACTGGTGGATAGCAAGGATCAACCACGGGTGATCGCCGATCGTAGCCAGGTTCGGTTGGACAGCAGCGATACCCTCATCGACGTTACCGAACTCCACGCCTTGGCCTGCAGTCCGCTGGATCCGGTACCAGTAGAAACCCTAGAAGCCGCCATTGATCGTTATAGCGGTCATTTTCTGGAGGGGCTGGAGCTAACCAACTTTTATCAGTACTACGCCTGGTGTGTGGCA
Organism: Motiliproteus sp.; assembly: GCA_036964625.1. Lineage (GTDB taxonomy): Bacteria > Pseudomonadota > Gammaproteobacteria > Pseudomonadales > Balneatricaceae > Motiliproteus. Next base: position 11,855 of record JBALTG010000029.1, on the reverse strand, counting down.
GAGCGTGAGCAGGTAGGACAAGATCTGGCCGCCATTTTGCAAAACCTGATCCACCGCTTCGTCGCTACCCCGGCGCGGGCGCTGCCGCATGCCCGGCGACTGGTGGACAACAGCCCCTACGAGGAACCGGCCCGGGCCGGGCTGATCCAACTGCTATTGAGCAACGGGCGGCCGAAGGAGGCCGAGCAGCAATACCGGCTCGGTAAACGTCTATTAGCCGAGATCGGTGTCGAACCCAGCAGCCTGCTCTACCAAGCCTGGCGAGGCGCTCCGGGCGAGGCCAGAACGGTCGGTACCAGTTCGACTGTCACGATCCCAACCGACGTCATCAACCAACCCGACATCGCGATTCCAACCAACGCCGCTAGCCACACCGAAGCTTTTAGCCAAACCCGCGCTCATAGCCACAGCCCAGCAACCGTCCAGCCCGCAGCCAGCCGTTCCACTCTACTGGGCAGGGAACAGGAAACCGAGCAGTTAGCGGAGGCCTTTGCCCGGGTGGTGCAACAAAACAGCGCCGGATTTGTTCTAGTACGCGGGGTTGCCGGAATTGGTAAAAGTCGGTTACTGCAGACCATCGCCGAACTGGCCCGCGACAACAACGCCCTGCTGCTGCAAGCCAGCGCGTTCGAGCAAGAGCTGCTGCGGCCGTTTGCCCTCTGGATCGACGCCTTGCGTCAATACAGCGCCACCACCCAGCAGGAGATCTTTGATGCCAGCGGCGTCGACAACCGTGATCGGCTGATCGCCTGTCTCAGCGACAAGCTGGCCGTTGAGGCCGGTAAGCGCCCTCTGGTACTGCTGTTCGATGACTTCCAATGGTGCGACGAATCCAGTGCCGCCGCGCTGCATTATGTCGCCCGGCTGTGCGCCGGGTTGCCAATCTTCGGCGTCCTGGCCGCACGTGACGAAGATATTGAGGATAACCGTGCCGCGTTGCAGACCCTGCGTGGGTTGCGGCACGACAAACTACTGCAAGATATACACCTGGGACCGCTACCGCCAGCGGCGCTGAATCAGCTGATCCGCGACTGCGCGCCCGATGCCGACGCTGAACCACTGAGCCGCGCCAGTATGGGCAACCCTCTGCTGGCCATCGAGTTGGCGCGAGCCCTGTGTGCCGGCACAGGCGGCGGCTCCATCGATGAGCTGATTAGCGAGCGGATGTCCCAGTTCAACCCTGATGCCACCGAGGTGCTGCGCTGGGCGGCGGTATTGTCGCCCCGTATCAACACCGTATCCCTGGAACCCGTCACTGGTCTAACACCGGAGGGTATCGATGAAGCGCTGGTCATGGCGCAGGCACACTCGCTGCTGATGTATACCGACCTGGGCTTTCGTTTCTGCCACGATCTGATCGCACGCAGTATTTACAATGCTATATCCCCCACCCGCCTGCGGGTGATGCACCGCCGGGTGGCCGAGTTGCTGGAGCAAAAAACCGCTGTGGATCTGGGCTACGCTGCCGACTTGGCCCACCATGCCAGCCAGAGTGGCGATGCCGGACTAGCGGCTCGGGCCATGGTCTCGGCCGGCCGCCTGTGCCTGCGATTTTTTGCCAATACCGATGCCCAGTCACTGGCACGCAAGGGCCAGCAGCTGGCGACCCGTTTACCCGATCGCGAGCGGGTCTGCCTGAGCCTAGACCTGCACGACATTCTGCTCTGTGCTGCCCCGATAGAGGACTGGCAGAGCGCCGCCGATACGTATATCGCCCTGGCCGAAACCGCTCTGGATCACGATTGCCTAGCCCACGCCAGGCTCGGTTACCAGATGGCCAGTTACTTACGTTGGAGCCACGGTCAGTGGGCCAGCGCCCGAGAGGAGTCGATGCAAGCCGAGCGCATCACGCGCGGCGGAACCGATAAGGAGCACATCATCGGTTTGGCGGAAGCGGCCCGCTGTCTGGCCCTGCTGGAAAAGGATCTGGGTCATGCCAATGCCCTGCTGCTGGAGGCCCAGGCGCTGGCGTCACGCAAACAGATCAACGTTGAAGCGATCTTGGCGGCCCAGGGCATGCTCCACTATCACCGCAACGAACTCGGCGCCGCAGAGGAGCAGTTCAAAGAAGCCCGAACCCTGTGTAAAACCCACGGCAATCGCTTCAATGAGTTTCAGGCCAACGAGTACCTAGCCATGATCGCGTTCGAGCGGCAACAGTATCCGCAAGCGCTGGCCCGTAGTCAGGAGATGATCGATATCGGTCAGAAGCTACGCGAGGGCAGCGAAGCCCCTTTCGCTCATGCTTTTAGCCACCTGTGCCGCTACGCCATCGACGGCGACTGCCAGCCACTCGACAGCGCTCTGGAGCAGCTTCGAATCGCCGATGCCAAACACCGCCTGGCCTATATCCTGACCCGCACCGCGCTGTTGGATCTACAACAGGGTCAACCCCAAGCCGCTCGAAAACACGCCAGCGAGGCACTGGATTATGCCCAAGCACTGGAACGCGCCACCGAGATGATGCTCGCCAATTTGGCGCTGGCGTTAGCCAGCAAGGCGACGGGGGATGATATAGAGCATCGACGCGCGGTTGCCGCCATCGCCTCACTGGATGCCGCCTCGGTGGCCAGCTGGGCCCGTAACCGCGCCCGTATACTGCTGGCTCCGAAGCCACCGGGATAATCACTCACCCAAACAAGAGCACTTCAACATGGCTGATATCTTCACCGAACGTCAATTCTCGACGCCACAGCGCCTAGCCGACATTATCGCCATGGCCAGCAAATCTGCCGGTTGTTTCGGCCTCTACCAGGTGACCTGGCACGAAAGTTTTCTGGCGTTGGACGGCAGCCGTATGTTCTGCCACTTCAGCGCGGCCGATACCGAGTCGGTACGCACAGCATTCCGTAAAACCGGTTCGCCCGAGGCCCAGTTTTGGCCGGGAACCTTGCACCTGGCTCCGGATGGGGTCGAGCCCAACGTCTTGGTTGAGCGGCGCTTCGACCAACCGGTCAGCCTGCAATCGATTCAGGATATCGAAGATGCCGGGGCCTGGTGCCTGGAAACCCATCAAGTCAAATTTGTACGTACCTATTTCTCCCGCCAACGTACCCGGATGATCTGTCTCTACCGTGCAGCGGATGCCGAAGCCGTGCGCCTGGCCCAGCGTCAGGCCAAACTACCGCTTGAGCGGGTGTGGGCATTTCAACACTTGTGTCCTGCTGATATGGCTGCTGGCGGTTAACGCCTCGTTGTTGTCATAGCGTCTTAATAGCAAGGCTATTTTTCCATCCTGCCAGCAAGTTTCTGCGTCACGTCAGCGCCAATCCCTGGCTTGATTCTCTAGAACAGTGCCATTCTGGTGAAATACCACGCTGTTTTAAACGACGATTCTAACGTCCCTGTCCGATGCTGTGCTTAGCCGCTCAATAAAGCGGTCAAAACCAACTACCAACAAGTCTAAGCAGAGGATTGAAACCATGAACATGACACAGATGAATAGCCCAGCAGCGACCGTAGATAACGGCGTTAACGTCGAAGCCCTTTTGGGAGCCCGACAAGCGCTGACCGACGCACCGGAGGCGGCCCGCTTCCAATGGCGCGCTCGCTGCGACTGGATCAGCGGCACCCATAGCAGCTCAACCGTGGCAGGCTTTTACGGCCTGGGTGATGAACAGCAACACCGTACCGAATTTAGCTTCGATACCGATCACCCCGAGGTGTTTGCCTCCGAAGACAAAGGCGCCACCCCGGTCGAGATGGTATTGGTGGGGCTGGCGGGTTGTCTCACTGCCGGTATCGCCGCCGTGGCTCAGAATCGCGGCATCCAGCTGCATTCGGTACGTGCCACCCTCGAAGGCGGCATGGATCTGCAGGGCATCCTGGGTATCGACAGCGATGTGCGCAACGGCTTTGACGATATTCAGGTGAATTTCGAGATCGACGCCGAGGCTAGCCGTGATGAAATCAACGCCCTGGTAGCCCAGTCTCAAAAACGCTCGGCGGTATTCGATATCGTCACCAACCCCACCAACGTCAAGGTCACAGTAAAATGAGCACGCCACGCAACCCGGTCACGGCCGCTGTCCGCGATATTGGCGGCAACAGTGATGACAACGCGGGTGACAACACTGGTGGTAGCCGGTCGACCATCATCATCGGTGGTGGCCACGCCGGACTCGCCATCAGTCGCTGCCTTAGCGAGCGCTCGATCGACCATCAGATCCTTGAGCGCGGTGAGGTCGGTAATGCCTGGCGCCGTGATCGTTGGGACTCACTGCGGCTACTAACGCCCAACTGGCAATGCCGCCTGCCCGGATACGCCTATAATGGCGATGATCCCGACGGTTTCATGACCATGTCCGAGGTCAGCCGCTTTATCGACGATTATGCCCGCTTTATCGATGCCCCGGTGCAAACCGGAACCTCGGTGACAGCGGTGCATCGTCGAGGTCAGGGATACCAAGTGGTGACGGATCGCGGCGAGTGGTTTTGTCATACCCTGGTCATCGCCACCGGCGCGTTCAGCCAGCCGCTAATACCGGCCATCAGCAAAGCGCTGCCGCCCAGCATCAACCAGCTAACCCCCAAGGACTATCGCAACCCAGCGCAGTTGGCTAACGGCGGGGTTCTGGTGGTGGGAGGCTCCGCCACCGGCCTGCAACTGGCCGATGAGATACAGCGTTCTGGTCGACCGGTGACCCTATCGGTGGGCGAGCACGTGCGCCTGCCTCGGGTCTATCGGGGCCGAGATATTCAGTGGTGGATGGATGCCACCGGAATTCTCGATGAAGGCTACGATGAGGTCGACGATATCAACCGCGCCCGCCGTGTGCCTTCGCCCCAACTGGTCGGCACGCCCGAGCGCAACAGCCTAGACTTGAATGTGCTAACCGCGCAGGGGGTAAAGCTGGTGGGACGGCTGATGGCGATCAACGACATGCGCACGCTGTTTTCCGGTGCCTTGAATAATCATTGCGCCCTGGCCGATCTGAAGATGAATCGACTGCTGGATCACATCGATAGCTGGATTGGCGATACCGGACTGGATACCACCCTACCACCAGCGCAACGCTACCCGGCAACGCGGGTCGACGGTTCACCCTGCCTGACCCTGGATCTGGAACAGAGCGGCATCCGTTCGATTATCTGGGCCACCGGATTTCGACCCGACTACTCTTGGCTGAAGCTGCCGGTGTTCGACCACAAGGGTCGACTTCGCCATGACGGTGGTGTCGTCGACGCTCCAGGAATTTACGTCACCGGACTGCCGTTTATGCGCAGACGCAAATCCAGTTTTATCCATGGTGCCGAAGATGACGCCCGCGATCTGAGCAGCCACCTTAGCAATTATTTGGATTGCCTTTCTAGCGGCCAAACATGGTCTGCTGCCTGATGATGGAATGTATAGGGGGTAATTAGCCTTGATCTTTATAAGGGCAACAATCGGGATAACTTTATCTAATCGCTCGCTGCGAAAGCGACAGGCAGCCAGTCCGGGGGTCTCTGAGCTTCGCGTGCGGGAGGATGCTGCTAACCACTGCCGCAACCTCCCCGTTTGACACCCCCCGGTTATTCACCTACGTTTCAATAACCACCCTTATTTTTCAGTGCAATCCGAATAGACGTTGGGGCTTTCAATACCGACCAGATATATACTGGGCGTGAACCAACCTCATCCTAGACGACCTCGGTGATACGGTGCAAAAAAATCGGCTCACTGCCTTTATACAGAACGCCTCTGGGGCGGTTCTTAGCGTGCGCGGAGCGAGTAATATGTTCATTTACATCGTCCAGACTCCGGCTTTCATCCGATTCTTGCCTTGCCTCGCGCTCTTTACGTGCCACCCTCGTATCAGGGAGAAAAAATTGAGCCAAACCCTATTTGAAAAGAATGGAGGGTTCGCAACCGTCAGCCGCATCGTATCGGCCTTCTATGACTACATCCTCGAGTCTGAACGCCTCTCTCCCTACTTTCAAGGTATGGATATGCGCAGGCTGGTGGATCACCAGACCAAGTTTATCTCTGCACTGATGGGAGGGCCTGCCAGCTTCTCCAATGAGGCTCTGCAACGAGCCCACGCTCGTTTAGGTATTGATGACGAATCCTTTGATGAAGTGGTCAGCCTACTGAAAATGGCCTTCGAGGACTTCGACGTGGACCAAGGGGATATATCCATCGTCATCCGCGAAGTAGTAGGCCGCCGCCAATTTATTGTGACCAAGGCCAAGTGATACAGATATGAGGCATACACAGGGCGAGTTCTTCAGCCGGCCCTGATCGGAGAACCCTATGGCGAACACCGTTGATCTGAAGCAACTGATCCAGACGATAGGTCATGGGGTTGCCCTGACGGATCTGGCCAGCTGGGAAATTAAATTTGAAAATGCCCGCTTTTTCGACTGGTTTCCTCCCCAGGATGACAGTTCGGAGCTGCTCACCAAGCGTTTAACCGATTTCGAGGCCGATAAGGCGCTAAAAAGAGTGGAGCAGCGTGGCCGCTACACAGTTGAGATGGAAACTTCCTGGAAAGGTCGTCCGTTGCCGGTACGCCTGGAATTTAGCCCCTTTGAATCCGATGGCGCTGCTTTAGTTCTGATAGAGGTGCGAGATATCTCCAAGGAGAAAGAAAACCAGTTTATGTTGGACTCTTACTCGCGACTGGCGGAAAAGAAAAACAAAGAGGTGGAGAAAGAGAAGGAACGGGTCGAACGCCTGTTGCTCAACATCATGCCCAAGCAGGTCTACGAGGAGCTGAAGGACTACGGGACCACCACCCCCCAGCGCTACGAAAGTGCCTCGATTCTGGTATTAGATTTCGTGCGATTTACTGAAATGACCATCTCCCAGGATGCCAGCGCCCTGGTCTCGGAACTCAATGATATCTTTTCCGCCTTCGACCGTATCGTCGAAATGTTTGGCTGTGAACGGATCCGCACCATTGGGGATTCATATTTGGCTGTTTCCGGCATTCCGGAAGAAAACAGCGACCACACCCAGAATGTTGCCAAGGTGGCGTTACGGATGCGCCGCTATCTGGAAAAACGTAATTCGACTCACCCTACCCAGTGGTGCTGTCGCATCGGCATCAATACAGGCACTGTGATTGGTTCCCTGGTAGGGATTCAGAAGTATGTCTACGACCTATTCGGACCGGGTGTCAATCTGGCGTCAAGAATGGAAAGTCTGTCCGAGCCCATGCATATCACCACCAATGAGACCACCCGCGAGTTGATCAAGGATGATTTTGTGTTTACCGAACGAGGCGAGATGGAAGTGAAGGGGTTCGGCAAGATGCAGCTTTTTTTTCTGGAAGAGGAAGTCAAACAAAGCTTCTAATCGGCACGTGATTACCGGGAAGGAGTAGTGCATCCCATTACTATCGTGAGTTTGGATCGATGCAGGATAGATTGGGCTGGAGGATCGTTAAGCCCGTTATTGGGCGTAATCAGCGGTTAGAGAACTCCTTTGTAGATGTCTGCTTGATCGGCCATCAGGGGCTGCAATGTGTATGTAATTACCCTGTTGAGTAACTACGCTCACCCACAGTCCAAATGGCCGGTTTGGGCGCAGGAGCTGAAGTCGGATGACCTATCAATAAGCCTCCACCTATGAACAGTGATGGCTTCCACATCCATCATTAGATTGAATTTGGTTCATGCTGAAAGGCTCAAAGCGATATGATCTGTTGCCTAAGGTTCTTCCAGCCTGATGGCAGCTAAGTAGATACAGCCGCCGTAAGATATACCTCCTGAAAGTGGCAGCGGAGCACCTACTAGAAAAAACGAGTGGCATCGAGGCAGACAGGCAATCCATGACAATGCTTCATAATGTGGCGCAGTGGTTGCGCCAGTACTGATGAACGAAAAGTGCCCACTCTTGCCAAAAGTTGAGGCTCAGGTCGACGTCGAGGCTAGCACTGTTCCCTATCAACGGCGGTCAGACTTCCCACTTATCCATGCCGTAACAAAATCCTCCGTCTGTTTAGCTACTGCGGTATTTTTTCTCCCCTTTAATTGATCTAGTCTCACCCGCTGCGAACCACCGCATGACTCAATCCATACGCCCAACGTTGCTCGCTCCGGCCAAAGTACGCGAAACGCATAGTACCGCCCATCTAAGACCTCATGGAGGTAGCTGTAGATACAGTGGCACATGCTCCTTCCTTCGATTTTCAATTCACTACCGTTCTCAATCGCAACGATATGTTCGTTCCCGTTCAATGGTGGCGTCGGAAAAGCGACTTCATAGCCGCTATCTAATTGTAGATTTAGCCGATTCATCAGTCGGTCATGAATCCATTCGAGATCTTCCAGTGAAGAGCACTTCCTGATTTCGTGCAGACTAACCTTACCTTCTACGTAACCAGATAGACGGAATATGTCCCCGATAGTCGCGTTCATGGCGCTGCGCAACGGCCTTCCAGACCGGCTGTAATATTTTGAGAGTGTAGAGTTGCTGAGAGACTTATACCGACGAATAAACCCCAACAAGTCGAACGAGAGTTCTTTTTCGTGTTTGATCGTATCAAGCAACTCCGTGTCTTGCAGCGCGTCGGTTAGTTCATCCAGTTGCCAGCGCTGCTTCGCGCGACTGGCCATCGCCGTTTTGACAAGGGCTTCCATAATCCACAGAACCAGAAAGACCTCCGCGACCTTCTGGAACTCACCGACCTGCCAAAAAAAGGTCGCCTCAGCGAAGCAGACAGGCAGCGTGAAGGAAGTGAAGCATTCAAGAGGCTCCGTCGCCAACACTCTGCCGTCGAATCGGCCATCAACGCCTTGGAGCAACATGGGCTGGACATCTGTCCTGATCAGGGTATCGATGGATTCAAACGCTATGTGGCCCTGGCCGTGGTGTCACGTAACATCCACCGCCTGGGTAGCTTGATCCGCAACCGTAACCGAGAGAAGGAGCGTCGAAAACGCGGGCTCTACAAACAAGCGGGGTAACCTCTCAACAACCCTGCATGCGACGGCAAAAACAGCCGATGACAGGAAAGGTGTATCTGGAGGAGTCGTGGTCGATCAAAAAGCGCACAGTTCAGGGTGGGTTGACGAACAATCAGCCTATGGTCCTCAGAGCAGACGGTTTTTTATCCAGTGATTGGCTGAATATCGAGGGGCCTGCGATAAAAAACCGATTTCTGTTAGGCACTAGTTATTAACTTCATACTCGACTATTTCTTACTTGCCTTTGGCGGCCAAATGACTAGACTACCCAGCAACAACACCCCCCACGCCTCTCTACGATGCGCACCCTGGGGGGTTACTTTTTTCTGGGCTGCCCGTTCTGGAGCTGGCCGATGAAATTCACCAAAATCCCCGAATCTATTGCCGACCAGCGTGCCCGTCTGCAGGCTCGCGGTATGTTGATTACCGACACCGCCGAGGCCGAACATTACCTCGCCCATCTCAACTACTACCGCCTCAGCGGCTACTGGCTGCCTTTCGAAGCAGACCACGCCAGCCACAAGTTCAAGCCCGGCACCCGTTTCGAGGCTGTGCTGAACAGCTATGTGTTCGACCGCGAGTTGCGGTTGTTGGTGATGGACGCCATCGAGCGCATCGAGGTGTCGCTGCGTACCCAGTGGGCCTATGCCCTGAGCCACCGCTACGGCCCCCATGCGCATCTGGATGTCAGCCTGTTTACCGCCAATGCGCCACGCTGGGACCACCAGCGTGCCTTGACGCGACTGACATCGACTGTACAGCAAAGCCGCGAGAGCTTTATCGTCCACCTGCGCAACACTTACGATGAGCTGCTGCCGCCGATCTGGGCGGTGGTGGAGATCATGACCCTGGGCGAACTGTCCAAATGGGTCGGCAACATGTTACGACGCCAAGACCGCAACGCCGTTGCCCGCAGTTATGGCCTTGATGAGATTAACCTCTGCTCTTTTCTGCACCACTTGGCCTATGTGCGTAACCTGTGCGCCCACCACAGTCGGCTGTGGAATCGTGATCTGGTGTTCCGCTTCAAACTCCCTAAAAGGGGCGATCCCAAGCTACTGACTGCGTTCAACGGCAGCACACCCAAAAAACTCTACAACACCCTAGCGATGCTGGGTGGGTTGATGGATACAATCGCCCCGGGCAATCACTGGAAACAGCGGTTGCAGCAGCTGATCGCTACCCACGCGATCGATCCCGCGCCGATGGGGTTTCCGTCTGGGTGGGAACAGCGGGTGCTGTGGAAGTAAACCTACGACTGCGTGGGTAAAGGCATTATTCAATCAAGGACGATCTATCTAGTGCCTGACCGAAATATACTTCTATCTATCCAAAACAATCGAAGGCAAGAGGCTGTATCAGACGGACGGTGCTGGGCTGTAGCTTGAACGGCATGTTCAACAGGCTTGCCAGGGTAGGGCGGTACTTCAGCCTCTGAGGCTTCAATCATCAGTTTACCGACCTCATGGCAAAGCTGCCGGATTCCTCGCTATCGGGATCGGCATGCCGCTGCTTATCGTCTAAGAGGCCTCCTATGGCTGCTGTCTTAATACGCTCACTGCACAGATCTGCATCAGCGGAGCAATCCAATGCCCGCCGAACACGCCTAGCCATCCCTTTCGCCAGATAGCCCGGATCATCCCCAGGGTGGGTAGTAAGCGGCCAATATAATTCAGAGCACCCGAGCAGGCCACGAAACCGGTTAGGTATCCGATAATGGAAGTAGAGACCAGAAGGGCGTTTCTGGATGTAGGAAGGCGACTTTGAGAAAGCCATGCTTCAGAGATCCATGTACCAAAATCAAATTGAAGGGCCTAAAAACAGAAAAAGCCGCTAACAATTAGCGGCTTATCTGCAAGTGGTGGAGCTGGCGGGATGCTCGCCCGGAAAAATATACCGATGTTAATCAAGATGTTACAATATAGTAGACTGTTTCGTGGTAGCACGTTACCGGACGATCGCCACCTGTTCGTGCCTTTTTCGCCGGTTAGAGTCCCAGATGAGGACTTGAACCCGCGTCCTTGATTTCAAAATTTGCACCAGGCTGCACGTATCGAGAATTGGGATAGCACGTACGCTGGCCAAACATCACGAATGGCAGAGCATGGAATATTTTTGGGTTGAATAGGAAAGAGCAGAGTGCTGGGTGTTGGCCCAGAGCGGGCCCTTTTATGGGTGAGATAGAGCGCTAACAAGAGGCGCTTGTCGACACTTTATAGCCACTGTCGATCCCTCCGCCTAGGCTTTCCAGCATCAGCCTAAGTTTCCTCAAGCGGACATTGCCCTGAGTCGCAGGGTTAGACAGGAATGCGCACAAACCGGACATCATGGCAAGGGCTTAGAATGACAAGTTCATCTACTTAGCTGCCATCAGGCTCGAAGAATCTTAGGCAGCAGATCAGCTCGTTTTGAGCCTCCCAGCATGAACCAAATTCAATCTGATGATGGACGTGGAAGCCATCACTGTTCATAGGTGGAGGCTTATTGATAGGTCATCCGACTTCAGCTCCTGCGCCCATTGCGGACTTTTCGGGTGGGCTAATATTGAGCCCTACCGCCTAGTCTCCGATCCAATATAGCGGACATCGCGGGAAGCCTTTCCGGGGCGGCTGCAGACACTCGCAGCCACGCTGATTTGGCGTTGAGGCGTCTGGCCCAGTTCAGCCACAGGGGTTGTCCCGGGAACAGGCTACGATTCGGACTCACTTCCTTCCGAAGGGGCGCTACATCACGCCACTCTACCTCGCCCAGCATCGCCTTTCGTTCCGCGGCTGAAACAAAACCGCATACACCATTAACATATTGATTCAATTATCAAAAGAAAATAGCATTGCGTAGCATTGACCGCGTCTTATCGGTGTTCATGGAGCAGAACCACATGGCAATAAGGGATTATTCTCGCCTCTCAATGCGTACAATTTTACTGTCGCTGCTGTGCAGCCTGCTGTGCAGCCTGCTGT
>JBALTG010000028.1:0-42976 GCA_036964625.1 Motiliproteus sp. | reverse complement strand
GGATAACGGTGCCTTCCATTTCGACAGTGGGAGGATTGAGAAATGTCGATATCTGCGTATTAAAGCCTCCGGCTATTTTCCATAGTGTGGCTATTGTTGGGCTGGATTCACCACGTTCAATCTGCCCTAGCATCGCTTTGCTGACACCTGTTTCCTTGGCTGTGCGATCCAAGCTCCAGCCTTTTTCTTTACGAAGAGCTTTGAGAGCCTTAGCGAGGTATTGATCAAGTTCTTGCATCGGGTGCCATCGTCTTAATATTGGGATGATACAATTTTCATTGTACGTTATAGCGCACAAGTGTATTGTTGTCCATGTCGTGCGCTATAGCGCACAAGCACTGTCGCAGCATCGTGCCTGCCTCATTATGGGGGATTTAGTTATGAAAGCAGCATTCAGTCTCTCGCATATATCGGCAGGTTTTGTGGCGGTGCTGGTGGGATATACCAGTTCTGCTGTCATCGTCTTCCAGGCTGCAGCATCAGCAGGTGCCTCCGCTGCCGAAATCAGTTCTTGGCTGTGGGCACTGGGCGTCGGTATGGGGCTGACCAGTATCGGGCTGTCACTGCGTTATCGCACGCCGGTGCTGACCGCCTGGTCCACACCGGGTGCCGCATTATTGGTCACCGGACTTTCCGGAAGCACACTGGCGGAGGCCGTCGGCATCTTTATCTTCTGCTCCGGTCTGATCACCGTCTGCGGCGTTAGCGGGTGGTTCGAAAAACTGATGCGATATGTTCCCCGCCCGCTTGCCGCAGCGATGCTTGGCGGCGTACTGCTTCAGTTTGGCCTAAACCTGTTCGGCGTGCTCGAATCCCAGTTGTTGTTGGTTGGGTTAATGCTGGCAACCTACTTACTGGTACGCCATTCGTTGCCGCGCTATGTTATTCCTCTAACACTGGCGGTGGGCGTTGGAGCGAGTTATTGGCAGGGCCAATTGCAACTCGAGGCCCTTGACTGGTCACTCTCTAGGCCAGTGTGGGTGACACCTGACTTCTCCCTGCAAGCCTTGATCGGAGTAGGTATTCCCCTATTTATTGTGACCATGGCATCCCAGAATATCCCCGGCATCGCAGTGTTACGTGCTAACGGCTACCAGATTCCGGCCTCCCCTCTGATCGGTTGGACAGGGTTGACCGGCGTTATATTGGCGCCTTTTGGTGGCTTTGCGTTCAACTTGGCGGCGATTACGGCAGCGATCTGTATGGGCAAGGAAGCGGGTGTTGATCCTCAAAGACGCTACTTTGCATCGATCTGGGCGGGATTCTTCTATCTGCTGACGGGCCTATTCGGTGCAACCGTCGCAGGACTGTTTGCGGCGTTCCCATCGGAACTGGTTATGGCCATTGCAGGCCTTGCGCTGCTGGGAACGATCGGCAACAGTTTAGCCGCATCGCTAGCGGAGGAGTCTGGACGGGAAGCGGCATTATTGACCTTTTTGATCACCGCATCGGGGGTCACCTTAGCGGGTATCGGCAGCGCTTTCTGGGGATTGATCATTGGCTTGGCCGCATATCATCTGCAACGCCATTGCGGTTTACGCGCTATCGGGATGCTCGTCAGGCGGGTGCAGCAATGACGCGAAACAAGAGTGGCTTGCGGAGTGATTTTCGACGCCCCCGAAGCGCAATAGCCCTCCCTGGACATAGATGCTTGAAACCGCAACGGTCTGTTAGAATTCGCTATCACTACGACAGCGGCCTTCATCGCATTAGCTATTTCGAATACGGCGACAAACATAAGAAAAGGAAGCGACTTCTTGTCAGACACTGACGCGAACTTACACGAGCTAAATCGGCAAAATGTATGGGCTGGCTTTAAGCAGCTGGTACCCCTATCCCTCTTTGTTGTTGTGTTCGGGGTCGCCTTTGGGCTGGCTGCAGCGCAGGCAGGGCTGGACAATCCCTCGATTATTGCCATGAGCACGCTTGTCTTTGCCGGTGCCTCACAGTTTGCTGCGCTGGAATTATGGGGGGATCAGGTTTCACTTCTACCCTTGGCTGTTACGGTATTTGCCATCAATGCTCGGCATCTTCTGATGGGGGCCACCCTGTATCCCTGGTTGTGTCATCTACCTCCAACAAAACGTTATGGGGTGATGCTTGTTGTCTCGGACGCCAACTGGGCAATGTCCATGCAAGCGTTGAGTCGCGGCGAGCCGGGCATGGGGGTTTTATTGGGTGGTGGCCTTGCGATCTGGTCATTCTGGATATTAGGCACCTGGCTCGGTCTTTATTTTGGCAGCGCCATCCATGATCCCGTGAGTCTGGGCCTGGATATGGTGATGGGCTGCTTCCTATTAGCGATGGTAGTCGGTGGACAAAAGAGTTGGCGTATTTTGATCATCTGGATAATCGCCGCTGTTGCATCGCTTATGGCTTACTGGTATCTGCCTGCCAATAGTCATGTTGTTGTTGGCGCTCTGGCGGGTGGCATTTTGGGTGCGATGTGGATGGAGAAAAAGAAATGAGCATTGAAACAGCTGGCTCTGGCGCGCTTATCGTCATTTTAATCATGGCTGCAGTGACGCTGGCGACCCGTTGGGGGGGCGTTTTTGTGATGTCGTTTGTACCTATTAACTATCGGGTACAACAGTTCATCAGTGCTATGTCCGGCTCGGTGTTGGTGGCACTTCTTACACCGCTAGCGATTAATGGAGACAACGGCGCACGACTGGCGTTATTGACCACCGCTATCACCATGTTGCTGCTGAAAAAGCCTCTGCCAGCAATCGCTGCTGGGATAATGGCAGCGGCGCTATTTCGGCAAATCTGACTATCAGATCGATATGGCCACTTTGGCGCAGGCGCAGGCCCAGCCGCAGGGGCTAAGGATAGCGAGACCAGCCTCCGCTTCTATGTTTCTGGCAGGCCGGGATGGTTGAATTTTTCGCAGGCCCTCAGTGACTCCTTAAAATCTGCCGCAGTTGCGTGGAGCTGCTTGGTTTTAAGGGGCTCGCATGGGTCTTCGACCCCTGTTGATGCATCCTTGCGTCTTCTATTAATCCGCCGGGTTCTTCTGGCTTCGACATGATCCCTGTCCCGACTCAAATATTTCGCTGAACGTAGCAGATTGCTGGATGGGCAACAATATGGCCTGAGAGACCGCTTGGGTCGACGCCTGCCGTAACCCCATTCATATGAAATCATGTTCGATTTTATCGAACGTAAGCGCCGATATTTTGCTATTTTTATTCACTTTAATAAGTCTGATACTGCTCGCCAGTGTATTTATTTACTCATAAATAAGCCCAGAGAGCGTGCCCTATGTCTAACTTACTTGTGATCAACTCCAGCCCGGTGACTGATAATTCGAAAACGCGTGAGCTGGTTTGCCGTTTTGTCGAGCGCTTCCGTACTAAGGATGAAAGTGTCGAGGTGCTGAGCCGGGATCTTGGCCGTAATCCGCCGCCGCATATCGATGAGGTGATGATCGGTGCTTACTATACCCCAGGAGACCAGCGTAACCCGGCCCAGCAGCAGGCCGTTGCGCTGTCGGATCTACTGGTCGATGAGTTACTGGCCGCGGATACGTTGGTGATCGGTTCGCCGATGCATAATTTCAGCATCACCTCGGCGCTGAAAACATGGATCGATCATGTGGCGCGGGTTGGCCGTACCTTTGAATACGGCGCTAATGGCCCCGAAGGGCTGGTCAAAGGCAAAAAAGCTTATGTGATCAGTGCCCGGGGAGGCAACTATGGCGCGGGTAGTCCTGCTGCGGCCTACAATCACCAGGATACTTACCTGAAAACGGTGTTGGGCTTTATCGGTATCACCGAGGTGGTATTTATTAATGCAGAGGGGGTGGCTTCGGGTGAGCAGGGACTGCAGGAGGCAGCCAGTCAGATCGATCGCGTTCTGGCGTAGCCTGCAAAAGCGATTAACCCGTCAGGTTTATAAGTGACGCATGGAGGCGTCACCAGGTTAATTGTCTAATCGATCAGGAAATGTGCTCTGGCCGTGGCAATCGGGGTGGTCTGATCGCGCTGCCAGGCGTGGATGGAGACATTGACCAGCCTACGCCCCTGGCGCACCACCGAGCAGCTGGCGTAGGTATCGGTCAGTTGTCCGGCACGGATGTAATCGATCGAGAAGTCCACCACCCGCGGAACCTTGGGGATCGGCATGTTGATCAGCAGATAGATCGCTGCCGACATCTCCATAAAGCCGGCGATCGCCCCGCCGTGCAGGGCGGGCAGGGTCGGGTTGCCGACATTGCTGCGGCTCGGTGGCAGGTGAAACCGTAGTTCTTCGCCTTGATGCAGGGTCTGGATCCCCAGCAGTTTTGCGTAGGGCAGCGCCTCTAGCAACCGCTCCGGTTGTTGTTGCTTACGATCCGCCTGCAGGGCGTCGCGAATCAGCACTGGCGGTAACGGCGACTCTGATGCGACACCGGTTACGGCAGCCGTGTTTTGCGAAGGCGATGCGCCTGCGTTCAGGCTACCCGCAGCGTCTAGCAACTGTTCCAGTTGTGCCGACATGGTGCTGGCAACGTTGGGATCCATGCGGGTGAAATTAGCGACGCAATGGGCGATAGGCGTGTTTTTATCCTCCTGGTAGGCCAGGCTGCGGCAAAAAATTACGTTAGAGGTGATCCGGTAGGCTTCGGCCTCCGCATAGATCGTCAGGCCGGGTTTGGCCGGGCGCATATGATCGATTCGCAGGTCCATAGTTGGGCAGAGGGTCAGTTGATCGAGCGCGGTGACCGCTGCAAAGCCACAGCTGGTATCGAGCAGGGCGGTTAGCGCTCCGCCGTGGATAATGCCATTTTCAGGGTTTCCGACCAGGCTATGACGATAGGGTAGCTGGGCGTGGACGCGGGCCTGCTGGACGTCCGTAAAAGCCATCCCCAGTGCGTGGAAATGGTCACCGGGGTTGGCGGTGAACATCAGGTGGCACAGTTGTCGTACTTTTTCGAGGGACGCAGGCATAGGTAACCGTTTCAGTAATAGAGAGGGGCTAAAAAAGATCGATCTGTTGGTTGGTTCTGTTGCGAGGGCGCCAGGCTTTACCCCAGCGGGTGGCGATATAGAACACCTGGATATGGTCGCCGGGGGTGGCGGTGATATCTTCCAGGCCGATGCTGCCATGTGCCGGTTCTTCGCCGTTGATGAATACCAGAATGCCCAGCTGCTGGTGCGGGAACAGGCGGTTGAACTCACCGTAGATCGGATCTAAGCGCTTAATGTAAAGGCCGGTTTCTAGCTCCTCATTGCCTGCAAAGGTGCTGCGGGCATAGCTGGGTGCCAGCCCCGCGCCGAGCATGCGTTGATGCAGCAGGGCTTGCACCGAGTTAGCCGGGACCGAACGCTGGTGTTGGCTGCCATCCAGATCTAGCCCTAGGCTGAGTTCGTTTTCATGCCGGTGGTCATCGACATCAACGAGCAGGTTGAACGCCTCACACAACCCCACCACGGAGTCTTTGGGTGCCAGTTGCAAAGCGCTGTAGCTGCGCCCCTGCGCTTGGAAGGGGTGGGTTTTCTCGACGGTACGATTTTGTCCCCAGATGCGAATCTGGCTGCTGCTGTAATTGAAGCTCAGCTGCCCCTCCTGGCCGTGCCCCTGGCTACCTAGTTTACGCGCCTTGTAGATGATTGTGTGCGGGCCTTTGTTGCTTTCGGCGTCGTACTCTTTACGGCAGTAGTTCTGGTTACGATGGAAATGGTAAGGAAAATGCAAAGCATCTTCGTAGCTAAGCTGGGAGGGGTTTTGAGTGCCCTGCTCGACAATTCGGTCGATAACAAAGCCAGCACCGCTTAATGTTTGCACGACGTCGCGAATCGAATAGATAGTGGGGTCAAATGGCTTGCCTTCACCGAGCTTGCCGGAGCTGTTAAGTAGCTGGCTGTGACGATTATGCTGCAGTGGATGGGAGAAACAGAAGATAAAGGCCCCGCCGGGCTTGATACGTTTGAACAGATTATGGAACAGCTCCTTGAGCTCCTGGGTGGAGGCCAGGTACTCAAGGGAGTAGACCGACAGCACCAGATCAAAACTGACTCCGGGAAAGAAGTCGGTTTTACGCATATCCTGCTGCTTGAAATGCACCGGCGGCAGTGCCTCTTCGTAGCTATCGAGTTTGCTCCGCGCGCGTGCCAGCATATGGCCGGAGATATCGATGCCGTGGCCATTGGCGCCTTTGTGCGCCAGTGCGATTAGGTTCTCTCCCATGCCGCAGCCGATATCGAGCACGTTGGCATTGGCCGGGTCGATATCGATCAGTCTGAGGCTGCGCTCCCCCGCCGTCAGCCAGCCGTAGTGAACCTCGTCCTCGGCGATCTCCCAAGTCGTGGAATAAAAGTCGCAAAAGCTTTGTTCGTCCCAGTGCTGCGCTGACATCTGTTGTCCCTCGATGACGGATTAACTGCATTCTACGGCGAGCAGGGCGCATATGTCTAAATTGAAAGAGCGCATATGCTGTCATCGCTTAGACGAGTGAGCTGGCTCCTAATAGAATTGAGCTGTTTTTCTTGTGCTTATCTGAAGAATACTTCTCATCAGGCAGGGTTAATGCCGCTTTCATGACTTATCGGTTTAGCACGCAACGGTTTTAATTTAGTATAAACAAAGCAAAAAAATCCATTGGGATGGAGATGAACGTGATTCCAAAACCTCTCTATGAGTTAATTCCTTATCTGTATCTGCTGGTCGGCGGCGGTATTATTGCGGGCCTTAAAGGGTATGCGACCCCCGTAGGGTTGCTGTTGTTCGCATTTGGTACCTGGTTGTGGTTGATACGCTCGGATTACCGTCGTATCAATCTGCGTCAGCCTAAATACGCCGGTGCCCGTTTCTACTGGGGCGAAAGCATCTACGAGCTGCAACCCTTCTTTTATATTCTGATGGGGTTGCTGATCGTTGGGCTGCTGGAGCATCCGGTCCGTTTGCTGTCCGGACCGGTGCTGATGATGGTCGGCGTGGCGGTGATGTTGCTGCGATCCTCGAAGCGGAAGCAGGCGGCGCCGGTGATAAGGCTAAAGCCGCGCGATGCGGCAGCGGTTGTATCCAAGGAGAACTTCGGCAGCGCTTATGTCAAACTGGTTTTTAGTGAGCAATCCAGTCCTGCAGAGGTTGTTGAATTTCACCCCCCGCTGAATAACTGTAATAGCTGTCAGATTATTGATATCTGTGGCTCGGTTAAGCTCAAGCCGCGGAGTGTGCAGGAGATCATGCGCCTGAGCCAGACGCTGTCCCCGGAGGCGGGGTTTGGCTTTTATCTTGAGGCGGTTGGGCGGATTGAACAGCGCAAGGTTTCCGATGCTGAGCTGCGTTCGGTGTTGAGCTTGCTCTACCGCTATTCAGACCTCTGCGTCACTTGGCGTCAAAACGGCCGCTTGGCCGTGTCATGAGCGCGTTGAGGCATTAATCGGTGAGCAGATAGGTCACCTGATCTATCTGTCCTGGTCTTATCGAACCCGGGCGGGTTATTGGGCCGGTTTGGTTACGATCAGATGAATATAACGTGCCATCTGGTAATAGGGCGCCTGCCGACGAAAGCGCTGCTCCATCTCCAGAATATCTTCAAAGCTGTAGGTTTGCTTCACCTTGAGGGGTAGGTAGTCATAAAAGCAGCGCACTCCGGCACGGCTCGCGATGCTCAGGTTTAATCTCTTCAGCAACACTTCAATCTGCTCCGGATCGCAAGGGTTTATGGGGGTCAGGCCGGTGCCATCGCCGTCTAAATTGGGGCTCAGTGCTTTGCGAAAGTTTCCGCGCAGGGCGTTGCGCAAGACGATGGAGTGGCGGTTGTAAAACATCAGTGACAGGTGGCCACCGGGTGCCAGCCGTTGTTCAAGAGCGGCTAACAGGGTCTCCGGGTTCGGAACCCACTCGAGCACCGCGTGGCACAGGATTAGATCGAACTGACGCCGATCTTGCTGGCAGAAGGCTTCGATCGGGCTATGAATCAGCTCGAACTGCGACTGCAGATTTTGGGCTTCGATCAGCTGTCTAGCCTCATCGAGCATCGTTGCGGAAATATCACAGAGCACCAGCTGATGCCCTTGCTGGGCGCACCAGCTAGCCAGCTGTCCCTGACCACCACCGGCATCCAGAATGCATTGAGCGGGAGCGCGTAGCAGTTCTGCTAAGTCCTGTTGTAATAATGCCAGGCGGATTTTTCCCTTGGGGGTGTTATAGATGTTGCGGTTAAAGCGATCGGATAAGCGGTCAAACGGGGTGTTAGTTGTCATTGCAGGCGAGTCTTAGCGGGTAATTGCGAATGTTCATGTCCGAGTGAGGGTGTCCCCAGCCGGTCAATGTTTGACAAAATAGATGCGTTCTACGGTCAGTATTGTCTTTCCTGTAGCGAGTTCATCGACGCGTGAGTGGCCAGTTTGATAGTCATCAGACCAGCTCAGTGACATCGGGTCCTTGTTGTCGTGCATTTGTATCCTTCCATTGGGGTTCATGGATCAGGAGAAACAGCGCTTAAAGCCGATGTTCAACAGTAATGAGCCACTGTAGCGCGAACCTCCGAGAGGTCTGGAGGTTAGCACATAGGCGTGAAGCGGGTAGTATTAGAGTGGGTTAAAGGCGCGATTGAGTGGATCTTGGATGGGCTCACCGCCCAAGATATGGCTTTCCATCATCACCGCATGTGTCGATGAGATCGCTACATAGCGTAAGCCGAGGCTGTATTGGTGCTCCGACAGACGGCGGATATAGACTAAACGGGCGTGGCTAAAAAAGCCCTGCTGCTGGCCGGGCAGCTGAATCCGAATATCGACCTCAACAGGGTGGGTTAATGGGTCTTTGTCAAGGGGCAGGTCTTTGAACAGCAGCGCTTTTAGCTCTGGGCCACCATCGAGCATCAGTCCGCCTGGCGACAGGTCGTGGATCTGTGCGGCCAGGGTTTCTCCACGGCTGTTGGTGAGCTCGGCCATCAGCGCGCTGGGGACTCTGGGGTGTAATCTAAGTTCTGTCATATCAGACTCCGGTTCTCCGGTAGCGAGTCTCGGATAAATTCAACGGATAATACCTAAGATTAGCACTGTGTTAGCCAAAACGTGATGATCTAAATCATCGTAGCAGATCGCTCTGCGTCTAGTTAATGAATTGGAACACTATTAACCCCGGTTAGATAAGGCGAAGGAGCAATAGACCAGCAGCTTTATGGCTCCTTCAGGAAAATAGATTGGTTAGAATAGTAGCTTAGGCGCATGTTGCCGGAGCCAGTGGCGATGTTGTTTGGGTGCAGGGCAAAACCGTTCAACCAGTTGCCAGAATGCGCGGCTATGGTTGGGCTGTTGCAGGTGGCACAGTTCATGGATGATGACGTAGTCCTGAACCTCTGCCGGTGCCATCAGCAGCAGCGTATTCAAGCTGATCAGCCCACGCGTGTTGCAGCTGCCCCAGCGGCTTTTATAGGGACGGATTTTCAACCCGCTCGGATGCAATCCGGTAATGCTGGCCCAGTGTTGGAGTCGGGCGGGCCACCGCTGCTCCGCCTGCTGTTGATACCAGTGCTGCAATACTGCGCGACGCTGTGAGCAAGGTATCGGGTGCAGTGTGTCGGGGAGCTGTAGTCTAAGCTGATCCGCGTGCCGTTCAACGGTTGGCTGTATGCCTGCGCCGTCGCTGTCTATGCATAATTGAAGGGTCTGGCCTTGAAACAGCCAGTGCTCTCCCTGTTGATAGCTGCGGCCGGGTCGCTGCTGTGGTTGCTGTAATTGTTGCCGTAACAGCGCCTGTTCGATCCAGTCACGGCGCTGCTCCAGCAGCGAGTGGATGGCGCGGACCGGGGTGCCCTTGGGCGCGAGGACCTTGATCAGTCCGGTACCGACCTGGAGCGCGATAGAACCTGTGCGGCGGGTGAATTTGACTTGCCAGGGGGCGCTTAGCTGAGGTGTGCTCATGATCAGGGCAGCGCCCGTACCTGGACCGCATCGACCCCGGAGCCGGCGATGATATCCGAGATAACCACGACCCGATCACCGCGCTTTAGCCCGGCCTTCTCTTTCAGGGCCTCAAAGGCGATGTTGAGGGTTTTCTCCGGATCACTGCTGAACTCGGTACGAAACGGGTGGACGCTGCGGTTCAGCAGCAGCTGACGACGTGTACGCGGATCATTGGTGAAGGCATAGATGGGGGTTTTAGCCGGCTGGCAGTTGGTGATGTAATTGGCCATCTTGCCGCGCCGGGTGATGACGACGATCCCCTGTGCTTGGATCGATTCAGCCAGCGCTACGGTGGCTACGGCGAGGTGTTGCTTCTCGTCGTTCTTATTCAATCCGGCGGCGAAGTTGAGTCCGCTTTCAGCTTCCGAGGTGCGTGCGATACGGTCGAGAATCTCGACGCACCGGACCGGATGCTTGCCGATCGTGGTTTCGCCCGACAGCATCACCGCATCGACCCCTTCGTATACCGCATTGGCGACATCGGTCACTTCGGCGCGGGTCGGGATCGGGTTTTCGATCATCGACTCCAGCAGGTGGGTGGCGACGATGACCCGCTTGCCGCGTTCAACGCAGAGACGTACGATGCGCCGTTGCACGTTCGGCAGCTGCTCGATATGGATCTCGACGCCCAGGTCGCCGCGCGCCACCATCACGCCGTCGGCCTCGTCAATAATCGCCTCAAGGTTACGCACCCCCTCCTGGTCTTCGATCTTGGCGATGATCTTGATTTTGCTCGCTTTGGAACCGAGCAGCTGGCGCAGTTGGCGGATGTCCTCAGCGTCGCGGACAAACGACAGCGCGATAAAGTCCAGCTCCTGCTCCATCGCAAAGAGGATGTCGCCACGATCTTTTTCGGTGATGGCGGGCAGGTTGACCCGAATTCCGGGCAGGTTAACGTGCCGCTTGCTCTTGAGGACCCCGCCGTCGACGACCTTGCACTGCAGGTTGAGATCCTCCTTGCTGAGTACGTCCAGGTTGATTAGGCCATTGTCTACGGTGATCCGGTCGCCGATCTGGACGCTGTCGACAAGATCGTCATAGTTGACGTGGATCGAGGTCTGTTCGACATCTTCACTGCCGCGTACCCTGACCGAGATAATATCGCCGCGCTTCAACTTGAGCTCCTTGGTGATGTCGCCGGTGCGAATCTCCGGTCCCTGGGTATCGAGTAGAATCGGGATCGGATGCTTGACCCGTTTGTTGAGCGTACGGATCGCTTTAATAACCTGTGCGTGGGAGTCGTGATCGCCGTGGGACATGTTAAGCCGGACCACGTTCATCCCGGCATGGTAGAGCTGCTCAAGCATCTCCAGGCTCTGGCTGACCGGTCCAATGGTGCAGATGATCTTGGTTTTGCGTAATGGCTGTGGGCGGGTCAGTTCAGTCATATCAGGGCTCCGGGGTCAGGCGCGATGGTAGCAGTAGATGCCGCTGTCAGTGATGCCGGTGCAGGGCGCTATCAGTTTCGAAGGATCTGTCTCGAAGGATCTGTTTCGAAGGATCTGTTTCGAAGGATCAACGGTATCCGCCGTTCAAGGTGTTTCGAGGCGTTGCAGTAGGAGTATGTACTGCTTGCCATCGGTTTCGATCTGTTCCAGCTTAACGATCACATGGTCGAGATCTTTGGCAAACCAGAGGGTTGTGGTTCGGGCGCTGCCAGCACCCCGGTCGCGGACCACCTTGATGGTCTCGAAGCGTCCCGCCGGGGTGGTAACTGTCTCTTCGGCGACACGGTTAAATACCAGGGCTTTGAGTCGGTTGCCATCCGCAAGGGTGTAGTGCATCTGGTTCAGGCCGCTCTTCAGGTCATTCCAGAGCTGAACCTGATAGCTGACTTTGTCGTGGGTTTGTTGATCGATCTGCAGCGTGGTTGAACGCCCTTTGGCGGTGCTGAGTACGGTGCCGCTGGACCAGTCGAAGCGTTGTTGGCTGCTTTTTTTCTTTGCGAAAACCTTGCGCTTATAGTCGTACTGAAGGGGCCGAAGCTGCTCCTGGCGCATCTCAAACCGGCTGCTCTCCTCGATGTTGGCCATCATCGTGTTGGCATTCATTGACAGTAGCCACTGGTCGTTATCAAGCGCTTTGAGCTCGCGGATCGCTTCGCCAGAGAAGCTGATGCCCAGGTCGAACTGGGCTTGGTAGTAGGCTTTAAAGGGTTTGAGTGAGGGTGAAGCGCGAGTATCCAGTGGCTTTTGCGCCGAGAGCGTTTCGCCACCGGCCTGAATCGGTGCTGCCAGTAGCAGCGATAGTACAACTGTTAGCAGTCTGTTGCTGTTGCACCATCGCAGCATCACGAGCTCCTTATACGCGGCTATCCAGTTGGCAGCCTGTGACCGGTAACGGCTGACCGTCCATTTCCGCGCGGCCTTTTTTGTAGGTCAGGCGGCCTTCGGTGAACCACTTTACGGCTAACGGGTAGATGAGGTGTTCCTGTGTCTGAACCCTTTCCGCCAGTACCAGTGGGTTGTCATTGGGCTCAATCGGCACGATCGCCTGGATGACCAGCGGGCCTCCGTCCAGTTCCTCGGTAACGAAGTGCACGGTCACGCCGTGTTCGGTTTCGCCATCCTGAATCGCCCGCAGGTGGGTTCTCAGGCCTCGATATTTTGGCAACAAGGAGGGATGAATGTTCAGCATTTGGCCCTCAAAACGACGGGTAAAGTCAGTCGTCAGGATTCGCATAAAACCCGCTAGTACGATCAGGTCCGGCTGGATTCCGTCGATAAGATGGGTTAGCTCGGCATCGAAGGCTTCGCGGCTGCTGTATTGGGTATGGTCGAGGGTAATCGCCTCAATGCCGGCATCACGTGCACGCTGCAGTCCTTTGACATCGGGGCGGTTGCTGATCACCGCGCTGATCTGGGCGTCGATCTGCTTCGAAGTCACCGCATCGATAATCGCTTGCAGGTTGGAGCCGCTGCCAGAGATCAGGACCACGATGCGGGGCTTGACCTCTGCCTGAGAGGGCGGCGCGGGCCGGGATGAGGCTTGAGTGTTGACTGCGCTAGTCATCAGGCGTTCAGACCCTTAAGTACAACCTGCTCCTCAGTCGCAGATGCGGCCTCGATATGACCGATCAACATCGCCTCTTCGCCTTCGGCTTTAAGTAGCGCCAGGGCTTCGTCGGTCTTGGTGGCCGGAACAACCAGCACCATGCCGATGCCGCAGTTGAGGGTGCGGTGCATTTCGTGCTCGTCTACGTTGCCCTGTTGCTGCAGCCAGTTAAAGATCTCAGGGCGTTGCCAGCTGTGGGTGTCGATCACCGCCTTGGCATTCGCTGGCAGCACCCGGGGAATGTTTTCCAGTAAGCCGCCGCCAGTGATATGGGATAGTGCGTGCACCTCGGATTCACGGATCAGTTTAAGCAGCGGTTTGACATAGATCCGGGTAGGTTTGAGCAGGGCATCGCCGAGCGTTTTATTACCTTCGGTACCGTCACCAAAGGGGGCGTTGATGTCGGCACCACGCACCTCGATGATTTTACGGATCAGTGAGTAGCCGTTAGAGTGCGGGCCTGAGGAGGGCAGGCCGATCAGCTGGTCGCCGACCTGGACCTTGGAGCCATCGATGATCTCGGACTTCTCGACTACGCCGACGCAGAATCCGGCCAGATCGTAATCTTCGCCTTCGTACATGCCCGGCATCTCGGCGGTTTCACCACCGACCAGCGAGCAGCCCGCCAGCATGCAGCCTTCGCCAATGCCGGTAACTACATCGGTCGCGATATCGACGTTGAGCTTGCCGGTGGCGTAATAATCTAGGAAGAATAGAGGCTCGGCGCCGGAGACGATCAGATCGTTGACGCACATCGCCACCAGGTCGATGCCGATCTTGTCGTGTTTGTTCAGGGTCATCGCGACCCGAAGCTTGGTGCCGACACCGTCGGTGCCCGAAACTAATACCGGCTGTTTGTAGCCAGTGGGCAGCTCGCACAGAGCGCCAAAGCCACCCAGGCCTGCCATTACTTCGGGGCGACGGGTACGCTTGGCGACACCTTTGATGCGCTCGACCAGGGCGTTGCCCGCATCAATATCGACGCCTGCATCTTTATAACTGATTGAATCGGTGGAGTTGCTCATAGGGGTTTCTAACCTGTCTGGCGGCGCTGCGGATTTAAGGCGCATATTCTATCAGTTTGATCCCGATGCGGTCATCTGCTGGAGGGTAAAAAGGGGCGGCTTTTTCGTTGCATCGACGCAGAGGTCGCTTTGGCTTGTTCGCGCCATGGTTTATGCTTGTCGTCATTGTCAGGGTGACGGTGTAGGCCGGATGAGAATGTGATGGGAAGGTTAAGAGGTGGTTTGGGATCTTGCATGCAGATAAGTGGCGTATTAACGGCCGTATCAAGGCTCGTATTAAGGCTCGTGTTAAGGGGCGTGCTGGTCTGGTTGTGTTGCTTTAGTAGCGCCCAGGCAGCGCGGATCGGTGAACTTTACACGGCGGAGTTGCTGGTGGCAGAGCAGTCGGTGCGAGTTGCGCCCGATCTGGTCAGTCGGGCGTTACAGCAGGTGCTGATTAAGGTCAGCGGCCGCAGGGACAGTATTGAGCAGGCTGCGATCATCGATGCGCTGGCCGAGTCCAGCCGCTACATCCAGCGGTTTAGCTACCAGGGCACCCAGCAGCCGCTGGCGACCGATGATGGGCGCGAGGTGCTGGCGCATCGATTGCGTATCGACTTTGAGCACAGTCTGGTGGATCAGCTGCTGGCCAGCGCCGGGTTGCGCCCCTTAGGCAGCGTTCGCCCGGGTGTGCTGGTGTGGTTGCTGGAAGAGCGCGAGTCGGTGCGCGAGTTTTTGGGCCGGGATGAAGACCCGGTGTTTGCCGCAATGAAACAGCGTGCCCGCGAGCGGGGCTTGCCGATGTTTCGGCCATTGATGGATCTGGATGATCAGCGGGCACTGTCGGTCGGCGATGCCTGGGGATTTTTTAGTAACAGCATCCGTCAGGCGTCTAATCGGTATCAGGCCGATTCTATTTTAGTCGGACGCCTCTATCGTAATTCTCGCGGGAACTGGTTGAGCCAGTGGTTATTGCTTAAGTCCGCCACCGACATCCAAAATTTCGATGGCCAGGGGGCAGAGCTCAACCAGCATCTTAGTTCGGCCGTTGACCTGGCTGCAGATCGCTTGTTTGCCAATTTTGTCGGCCCCGTCGGCGAGCTTGATCCCGGCACGCTGCTGCTGGAGGT
This sequence comes from Motiliproteus sp., assembly GCA_036964625.1. Lineage (GTDB taxonomy): Bacteria > Pseudomonadota > Gammaproteobacteria > Pseudomonadales > Balneatricaceae > Motiliproteus. The sequence continues at coordinate 27,889 of JBALTG010000028.1, read as the reverse complement.
CGAGGCGGTGGCATCGATCGATGATTATTTTCAGATCACTCAGTACCTGCAGGAGTTACCTGCAGTAAAGGGGATCAAGTTGCTTCGTCTCGATGACCAACGGCTTGCGCTGCAGTTGCAGATTGAGGGCGCGCGCAGTCAACTACGAGGCGCAATCGGTCTGAATAACCATTTTAAAGCCCTGCCCGGTTACAACGATAGCCCCGCAGATACGCTTAATTATCGCTGGCAACGTTAAGCCGGATTACCCCGGAAGAGAGTTCTGATGACCGATTCGCAACGCTGGTTTGTGCTCTGTTTAGCGCTAATGACCGCCGGGTTGTTTTATCTGCTGACGCCGATACTGTTTCCGTTTCTGACCGGTATGCTGCTCGCCTATATGGGTGATCCACTGGCCGATCGACTTGTGCGCAAAGGGTTGTCACGGACCCTGTCGGTGGTGATTGTCTTTGTCGTCCTGACCCTGAGTTTTGTGCTGGCGCTGTTGTTACTGTTACCCCAGTTAGGTCGTCAGATTGACAACCTGGCCAATCAGATTCCGCTGCTGTTTGACTGGCTCAAATTGGTGCCGATTCCCTGGCTGGAGCAGATGCTCGGGCTCGATCTGTCTGCACTGGAACTGGATCGGGTACGCCAGGTTGTGATGCAGAACTGGCGTGTTGGGGGGGATCTGCTGACTCAGCTGGTCGGCCAAGCGTCGCGCTCAGGACTGGCATTGGTCGGTTTGTTGGTTAACCTGGCACTGATTCCGGTGGTGGCGTTTTACATGCTGCGTGATTGGGATATTGTTATCGATAAAATCCGCGATCTGTTACCGCGTAATCTTGAGCCACGGGTGAGTCGCTGGGCCAGCGAGTGCGACGAGGTGCTGGGTGCTTTTATCAAAGGGCAGCTATGGGTGATGCTCTGTCTAGGGGCGTTTTACGCGGCGGGTTTGGGGGTGATCGGGCTGGATTTGGCGCTGATCCTGGGGGTTGTCGCAGGGCTTGCCAGTATCGTCCCTTACATGGGCTTTATTGTCGGTATCGGCGCGTCCTTGATCGCCGCACAGTTGCAGTTTAACGAGCCGTATTACCTGGTGTTGGTTGGGCTGGTGTTTGCAGCCGGACAGGTACTGGAGGCCGTGTTGCTGACGCCGGTGTTGGTGGGCGATAAGATTGGTCTGCATCCGGTGGCGGTGATCTTTGCGATTATGGCCGGCGGTCAGCTGTTTGGTTTTGCCGGGGTACTGTTGGCGCTGCCGGTCGCGGCGGTGGTGATGGTGTTGCTGCGCCACCTGCATGAGGGTTATCGTGACAGTGAATTATACAGTGCTGTAGATCGCTCAAGCTTGGGTGATAATGTACCGGCAGCTCCGTCTCGCGATAGCACTGCGCCGAACGCTTGAGCCCCATTCACTAATCAACCTTAGATCTGGATTTTAGTGTCAAAAACTGTGAACTACACGCCTCAACCCCATCAGCTCACTCTCAGTGTCGGCCTGCGCGATGACGCCACCCTGGAGAATTTCTACAGTCACCATAATGCTCTGGCCGTGCAGGCCGTAGAGGGGATCGCCGAAGGCGTGGGAGAGCCCTTTATCTTCCTGTGGGGCGAGCCCGGTTCGGGCTGCTCGCACCTGCTCCAGGCCGCGTGCCACTGTGCCGGACGTTATCAGCGTAGCTCGTTTTATCTGCCGTTAGACCAGTTTAAGGGGCAGGGGCCGGCGTTGTTGGAGGGGCTGGAAAGCCTGGATCTGGTCTGTATCGATCAGCTCCAGCAGGTGCTGGGCCAGCCCGAATGGGACGAGGCGCTGTTTCATCTGTTTAACCGAATCCGGGACGCCGGTAAGGACCTGCTAGTCGCCGCCGATGCAGCGCCCCGACAGTTGTCTGTCGGCTTGCCGGATCTGGCATCGCGGCTGAGCTGGGGGGTGGTGCTGCGGATTCAGGCGCTCGACGATGACGGCAAGCTGGCCGCGTTGCGTGCCCGTGCGCACGCGCGTGGCATCGAACTGGGCGAGGATGTGGCGCAATTTATTTTCAATCGCAGTCCGCGTCAGACCCGTGAGCTGTTCCAGCTCCTGGATCGGCTGGACCAGGCCTCATTGTCGGCCAAACGTAAGGTCACCATCCCCTTCGTGAAACAGCTGCTAGGTTGGTGATGCTGAGTAAGTGATGCTGAGCAGGTGATGCTGAGCAGGTGATGCAGAGCAGGTGATGCAGAGCAGGTGATGCAGAGTAGGTGATGCTGAGCCGCGGGGGGTAACCCAACGCGGCGCTTGCGTATTCAGCAGGCCGGTGTCTGTGGTTTTGGTTTTATCTTCTAAGGTCTCAATAATGGAACGAACAAAGCGTGATTTTTTCAGCCGTCCTGCGGCAGAGCAGCAGGAGTTCTTGACTCAGACCTGGTGCGACAAATGTCAGCAGCCCGATCTGGGGATGACCGATCCGACTGAGTATGCCGAGGGTGAAAAAGTGCTGATAGAGGGTAAGTGCTGCCGCTGCGGCGAAGTCGTTGCGACAGAGCTGATCGATTAGCAACACGGACCCAGCGTTCCGCCAGGCTCCGGATGATCATCTTGATTGGCAGATAAATGTTTATTCTGTAGCGGCGGGTTCGTTGTTATCCGGCAACTCCCGGTCAGCCTTGGCGATATAGCGGGGTTTGTTGCTGAGAATATTCTTAGCATTGGCGCGTTTGGCTTTCTTCGTCAGGATCTGGTTGATCTTTTTACGTTTGTTCATGAGTGTAGACGTCGATTCAGGTTTGGGTTAATCGGTTTGATTAATGGTTCGGGTTGATCGTTCGGTTAGACAGTTCGGGTTAATGATTTTGGCTGAACTCGGATACGATCCAGACTCATTCTATACCGATAGTAAAGCCGACAGTATCTCGATTTAACGTTTCTGTTTTCGTTGTGCAGGCCTGGCTGGGTTGTTGCCCCGGTGATGATGCTCTGCGCTGTTGTGTTTGGTTTGGCTGTTTGTTTGGTTCTTGGGTTTAGTCGTCGACTTTGATTTTGTAGCTGTATTTTGTTTTGTTGTTGATTTTGCTGTTGGTTTTGTTCGGGGTTTTAACGCAGCCTTTTGAAGACCTGAAGGCGCTTTTTTCGTGGCTGTTTTGGGTGCAGTTATTTTTTTTACTGTTCGCAGCGGCGCTTTTTTAGCGGTGGTTGCGATCGATGTGGTTTTTTGCGATCCGGAAACGGCGTTGTTGAGTTGTTCCATCTCTTGTGAGGTGAGATTACGCCACTGGCCGGGCTTCAGCTTGCCTAGCGAGACCGACATGATCCGTACCCGTTTTAACTTGGTCACGTTGTAACCCAGAAATTCACACATGCGTCGAATTTGCCGGTTAAGGCCCTGGGTGAGCACGATATTGAATTCGAACCGGCCGGTCATGTGGGCTTTGCAGGGCGCCGTCACGGTGTCGAGAATCGGTACCCCGGCGCACATCTTGTCGATAAAGCGCTGACTGACCGGCTTGTCTACGCTGACCAGATACTCCTTATCGTGAGCGTTTTCTGCGCGTAAAATCTTATTAACAATGTCACCATCACTGGTTAGAAAGATTAGCCCCTCAGAGGGTTTGTCGAGCCTTCCGATCGGGAAGATCCGCTGGCGGTGGCCGATCGCGTCGATGATGTTGCCTCTGACATTCAGCTCGGTGGTGCAGGTGATGCCGATCGGCTTGTTGTAAACGATATAGACGCGGTCAGATTTGTTAACTGCGCTGGCTTGGATCTGGCGCCCATCCACCCGGACCTCGTCATCCGTCCCCACCCGGGTGCCGAGTTCGGGTGGTTTGCCGTTGATCGTGACCCGGCGCTGCTCAATCAGGTGATCGGCCTCGCGCCTGGAGCAGAATCCCGAATCGCTGATGAATTTGTTAAGCCGTATACCGCTACTGCTGTCCACGATGATGTCCTGATATCTGAAGAGGTTGTAAGTACGCTTGCTGTTATACGGTGTCGACGTCGGTGCTGGCTTGATCCTGAATCACGCCAATGAGCAGGCTTTTCCAGCGTGCAAACAGCATTGCGGAGCAGAACAGTCCGCAACTCAGTAGCGCCATCAACAGGCCCAGGGTGCTGCCGCCGAAGGCGTAAACGGCGCCCATACAAAAATACAGCAGTATGACAAAGCAGAGCCAGATATGGGGGCGCGAATTACCCTTGAAGATGCTGGGTACGAAGGCTAGCAGTAGCAGTGATTGGACCAACCAGATTACCAGAGGATTGGCGCCCTGGGGCGGATTGATCCAAAACGTCCATAGTGCAAACACCAGGATCAGTCCCAGCAGTTGGGTTCGGGTCGCCAGCGCGCTCAGGAATACCCGCTGGGTCAGCTGTTCGCGGGAGAGTTTGTTTTTGATCATCGCCATCAGTGTGTTTCCCGAGCTAGTTTCAGTGCCAAGGTGGCGATGCGCTGGCCTTGGGCACGGCAGAGCTGTAGTTCGATGTCGGTCAGCGAACGCTGGCCCTCGCTGCCCGCGACATGGGTGGCGCCGTAGGGAGTGCCGCCTGCGTCGGTGTTAAACAGTCCGGATTCGCTGTAAGGGATCCCTGCGATCACCATACCGTGGTGTAACAGTGGCAGCATCATGCTTAACAGGGTGCTCTCCTGGCCACCGTGAAGGCTGGCCGTCGAGCTGAAGACGCCCGCCGGTTTGTTGATCAGCGTGCCATTGGTCCAGAGGCTGCTGGTGCCGTCGATAAAGTATTTTAAGGGTGCGGCCATGTTGCCGAAGCGAGTCGGGGAGCCGAGCAGCAAACCGGCGCAGTGGCGCAGATCCTCGTCGCTACAATAGAGCGCGCCTTGGGTAGGGATCGCTGACTCACTGGCTTCGCTGTTTGGCGATACGGCGGGCACTGTGCGCAGTCGGGCCTCGATGCCCGGGACCGTTTCGATGCCTCGGGCCAGGTGCTGAGCCATCTTGGCGGTTGCTCCCTGACGGCTGTAATACAGGACCAGGATATAGGGTGTCGGGTGTGGCATCAGGTCAGATCCAGCACGTTTTCAGGAGGGCGACCGATGATGGCCCGGTCGCCGCAGATGGCGATCGGACGTTCAATCAGGCGCGGAAACTGCACCATGGCATCGATCAGTGCCGCATCACTCAATGCGCTATCCTTGAGGTTATTGTCCTTGTACTCCTGCTCGCCGCTACGCAGCAACTGGCGTGGGTTGATTCCCAGCAGGCTCAGCAGGCGGGCCAATTCGTCGTGACTGGGCGGATTATCGAGATAGAGACGAAGCACAGGTTCATGGCCTTGCTGCTGCAACAGCTGCAATGCCTGGCGTGATTTGGAACAGCGCGGATTGTGGTACAGGGTGATTGTGCTCATAACTTGTCTCTGTGACGGATAATCAAGCAGGCTGGTGAAAAGCTACCTACGTTGCCAAAACGTCGTTAAAAACGACCTCAAAATTCTCATTTATTGCACATAAACTGCGCTTTCTCGGTCGTTTTTGCCTAGTCTTGGCGGCCTCGCCAACGCTTTTCAACAGCCTGCTGGGGTTATCGAACCGATCGGGCTATTCTAACCGTTGTGATAAGGGTAACAAGGCACGTTTTATGTGGATAAAGCGATGAGCACAAAGGATTGGCGATGAAACGATCTCTGCCCCAGTTTGATTTTAAGGCCGCTGTTGGTTTTTTGCGCCACCTGTTTCAGCAGTTCGGTGCCAACCAGGGCGCCCTCAATGCGGCTGCAATGACCTATACCACGCTGTTTGCGGTGGTGCCGATGATGATGGTCACCTACGCTATGCTGGCGTCGATCCCGACCTTTCAGGGGGTGGGGCCACAACTCGAAAGTCTGATCTTCGATAATTTTGTGCCCAGTACCGGGGCACAAGTTAAGGAGTACCTGTCAGGCTTTGCCGGGCAAGCGCGGAGTTTGACCGGGGTGGGTATCGGCTTTCTGGTCGTGACCGCTTACATGATGCTGAAAAGCGTTGAAAAAACCTTTAATCGGATCTGGCAGGTACGCGAACCGCGTCGCGGTCTGTCCAGTTTTTTACTCTATTGGGCGGTGTTGAGTCTGGGGCCGCTGTTGCTGGGCGTGGGTTTTGTGCTCACCTCGTATGTTACCTCATTACCGTTGGTGGATGAGGCGGCCGGGGCTATTGGCGGCAAGGCCCGGATCCTGGCGTTACTGCCGCTGCTGCTCAGCAGTGCCGCCTTTATGTTGCTGTACGCGGCGGTACCCAATTGCCAGGTGCCGCTTCGGCATGCGTTGGCGGGTGGCGTTATCAGTGCGCTGCTGTTTGAAGCCGCCAAACGCGGTTTTGCGTTGTTCGTATCGTTGTCGCCTTCTTATCAGTTGATCTACGGGGCTTTCGCAGCGGTGCCGCTGTTTTTGGCCTGGGTCTACATCTCGTGGATGATCGTACTGCTCGGGGCGCAGTTTGTGCGCTGTCTGAGTACCTATGATGGCACTAAACAGAATCGCGAGGCGCCGCCATTTTACTGGGCTTTGTGTCTGCTGGAACTGTTATGGCGGGCACAGCAGCAGGGCCGGGGGCTGTCAGAAGCGCAGTTGGCCTGCTCTCTGCCCGCGTTATCGGTACTGCAGTTGGGGGACTCTCTGGAAGAGCTCAAGCGCGCGGGTATGGTGACATCTAACACCAAAGGGCAGTATCTGTTGTGTCGGGATCTGCATAGTCTCAGCCTGGAGCAGTTTGCTCAAAATGTCAGCTGGGTTTTACCCGATACGATCGCCACGGAGCAGAACAGTCCCGCAGCCGATTGGCCGCGACAGCTGCAAGGGTCTCTGGAAGCGGTGCGCGCGTATCGCGCCGAGCAGCTACAGCCGAGTCTGGCTGAGTTGTTTGGTGAGGTCGCTGAGAAATCTAAACCGTCGGATTAGCACGCCGCCGTTAGCGCTCAGCGGTCAATTGACAAAGCACAAGGCACAAGGCACAGAACACGCGAGTGCCGGTGGGCGTTTGTTCTGCCCCCGAGTGGCCGTTGCGGCTAAAATAATAGACTAAGAGTCGTAATTGTAGGAGTAGCAGGATGAATCAGCTGGCATTGCAGGTCTGGGTTAGCGGCCGGGTACAGGGGGTCTGGTTCCGTCATTCGACCCTGCAGCAGGCCGAGTTTCTGGGCGTTAAGGGCTGGGTTAGAAATCTGGACGATGGCCGGGTCGAGGCGCTGTTGCAGGGAGAGGCCAATGCGGTGCGGCAGTTGGAAACCTGGCTCAGTCTCGGTCCGGAGCTGGCCAAGGTCGCCGATGTGGAAGTGGTCGTCCTCGAAACCTTCGAGGCAGTGGATAGTTTTGAGGTGCGCTAGGAGCCTGTCGGGCTTAACACTGATCTACTGCTAAAAACCCGAATTTGGTCATATTTTCACGATCTTCCTCGTTAAATAGCTCGCTATTCGCCTCGAAAGATCAAAAAATCTGCCTCAAATCGTATTTCTCTCGCTACGATCGGTCAAGCCCGACAGGCTCCAGTCTATTTCCTTTTATTGGCAGGGGGTTATTAACAGGGTGTAGGGGTTGGCTGTGATCAGTCCTGGTAGCGGGTCTGGTTGGCGTAGACTTTGTTCGGGTACTTCATCTTGCCGTAGCTACCGTTGTAGCGCGCCAGTGCCTCAGTGATGTTGCCCTTGGAGCGTTTCAGGTAGTGGGCCAGGATCGTGCAACCGTAGCGCAGATTGGTATCGATGTCGGTGAGGTTGTCGCTGGGGCGGCCGATCTCATTTTTCCAGAATGGCATCACCTGCATCAATCCCTGTGCACCCACCACCGAGATGGCAAAGCGCTTGAACAGGCTCTCGGTGTGGATCACGCTGAGGACTAGGTCTGGCGGCAGTCCCGCTTTCGTTGCCTCGCGATGGACAGAGCGGAGGATATGCAGTCTGTTCTGATCGTCTTTGACGTAGCGACCGATACGATTAGACATATCCATCAGCCATACCTCGGCATCGAACCGGTCCTCGAAACTGTCGGCCTGGCTGACCGCGTCGATGAGTTGTTTGCGCAGCTCCTGATCCACCTCGACGATAGAGGTGTTGGCCAGTGTGGGCAGGCTCAGGCAGAGGATTGCCAGAGTGCTCAGCAGTGTGGGTCCGGTTAACCAGGGTGGTAATGTCATCATATGAGTTCTGACCAGATCGAGGCTCTATTCTACGGCTTGTTGGATGTTTTTAGCCATCATTGATGGTCAACAACTGCGTTGCTTGTCACTTTATTGTTGCTGTCAGACCCCGTAGGCTGCAGGTTCTTTCAGTTATTCTTTGTGTTCATCTTATGCCGGTTAACCCTCTGACAGCACCGATTGCCCGAATTCTGCGCGCTCATCCCGACGGGTTGAGCGAATACCAGTTGTTGCAGCAGTTGGAGTTTGCGGGCTTATCTGTGGATGCAGAAGCGGCCATCAGCGCCGATCTGTTGCTGTTTCGTAAGCATTTCCTGGTAATGAACGCGCTCTACCGGTTACAGCCGGTGTTCTGGGAAGAGGGGCTCTATCTGCAGATCTCGGCGCTACGTATCACTCTGCATATCACCCGGCAGGTGCAGCCAGAGGCATCCCGTACGCGTCTGCCGGACCCTGTTGGCGAGCAGGCGCTGCGTAGCTATTATCTGGATTGGAGCGAGTTCGAGCAGAGTAGCAGCGCGTCGGTCGAACTGCTTTTGAATGGCTTCTGGCAGCGTTATTTTGCCGCGGATAAGCGATTCGACGCGCTGGCGCTGTTTGAGTTAGCAGCAGATTGAAGCTGGAGTGAGATCCGCACCGCTTACCGACGTCAGGCGGCCATCCATCATCCGGATCGCGGCGGCGATCCGGAGCAGTTTTGCCGGGTGCGCGACGCTTACGAGTTGCTGGCCTGTTGCCAGGGATCGCTGAGATAGAGGGGGGTGAGGTGAGTGTTTATGCGCTGAGTGTGTTGATAGGAGCCGTGGCCGGATGAAAACCATATTTTATACCTTCTCCGCTACCCTGGGCCTGATCGCCCTTATCGGGACTCTATTTTTGAATACGATCCTGGGTGTGTTTGGTTTAGCGGCGACGTCGGTCGATGTGCTGCAGCGCCTTAGCGCCTCGCAGCGGGTCGTGGAGCAGATGCAGAGCAGGCATCAGCACAAGAAACTACAGGCCGCTAAGAGACTGGCTACCAAAGCCCCCCGGCGAGTTGCATCGACGGCTCTGGCGGCGGCGACTATCGGCACGGTGGCTGTGGTGATGACGGTCACCAGTCTTGAGGTCGCGGATTACTGCGAGGCTAAAAGAGTACTGCAGGAGGATGAAAATCTGCTCTACGCGACCGCTGTAGAATTTGATCTTGAACAATGCTTTGAGGAGGGCAAAGAGGAGTCGAAAGCGATTCTGACCGAGTTAAAGAACTCTTCTATCAGTGCTGTATCAGACGCGTTTAGCGGTACCTCTGAGTACAGTGAAGAGGTCTGGTCTGCGATTAGGCAGGCTGGCTTGCACGGGTTGTACTCCGGTAGCGCTGCGGTGGAGGCGTGGTGGGATGATGCTAGGCGTTGGTTGGCCGAGTGAAATTGCCGCTGACGGGAATCGCCAGTGTCCGTCAGCGGCAATCTGTTGTCTAAAACGCCATTGCTAAGCGGGTGCCCTGGTCGATGGCGCGTTTGGCATCCAGCTCGGTGGCAAGGTCCGCGCCGCCGATCAGATGGAAGGGCTTGTTGAGGCCCTCAGTGAGGGCGCGCTGGGGCTCCTGTCCGGCGCAGACGATGATGTTGTCGACCTCCAGCAGCTGCGGTTGACCGGCAACGCTCAGGTGCAGGCCCTGATCATCGATACGCTGATAGTCACAGCTCGAGAGCATCTTCACGCCACGCTTGAGCAGGCCGGCACGGTGCGCCCAGCCGGTGGTTTTGCCCAGGCCCGCGCCGACCTTGCTGGCTTTACGCTGCAACAGATAGACCTGACGCGCAGAAGGGACGAAGTCGGGCTCAACCCCTTTAACGCCGCCGCGCGCGTTGAGCTCCATGTCGATGCCCCATTCGGCCATAAATACCGGAATATTGAGGCTGGAAGAGGGACCCGCGTGGGTCAGGAACTCGCTGACATCGAAACCGATCCCGCCGGCCCCGATCACTGCTACCCGTTTCCCAACGGGCGTACCCTTGATGACCTCGAGGTAGTTGAGCACCATCGGGTGTTCGATACCTTCGATCGGCGGGGTGCGCGGGGAGATGCCGGTCGCCAGTATCACCTCGTCGTAGTCGCTGCTATTAAGCGCATCGGCATCGACGGGGGTGTTGAGTCGGACCTCGACCCCGTTCAGCTCCAGCTGGCGCGCGAAGTAGCGCAACGTCTCGCTGAACTCCTCTTTGCCCGGTACCTGTTTGGCGATGTTAAACTGACCACCGATGCGCTCGCTGGCGTCAAACAGGGTGACCTGATGGCCGCGCTGGGCTGCGGTGGTGGCAAAGGCCAGCCCCGCAGGACCGGCGCCGATCACCGCCAGTTTTTTCGGTGCGTCGGTGGCGATCAGGTTGAACTCGGTTTCGCGGCAGGCGCGTGGGTTGACCAGGCAGCTGGTCAGCTTGCCCTGGAAGATATGATCCAGGCAGGCCTGGTTGCAACCGATGCAGGTGTTGATCTCGTCGCTTCGCCCTTGAGCTGCCTTGATAACAAACTCAGGGTCGGCCAGGAATGGACGGGCCATCGACACCATATCGGCATCACCGCGGGCGAGCACCGCTTCGCCCACCTCGGGGGTGTTGATCCGGTTGGAGGTGATCACCGGGATCGACAAGGCTTTGCGGACTTTGGCGGTCGCCCAGGTGAAGGCCGCCCGCGGGACTTTGGTGGCGATGGTCGGGATCCTGGCTTCGTGCCAACCGAACCCCGAGTTGATGATGGTTGCACCGGCCTGTTCAATGGCTTTTCCCAGGGTCACGACTTCATCAAAGCTGCTGCCATCTTCGACCAGATCCAGCATCGACAGACGGAAGATGATGATGAAATCTGTACCGACGCGTTGGCGCACCCGACGGACCGCCTCAATGGCGAAGCGGATCCGGTTTTCGTACTCACCGCCCCAGTTGTCATCGCGTTGGTTGGTGCGCTGGACGATGAACTGGTTAATAAAATAGCCCTCGGAACCCATCACCTCGACGCCGTCATAACCGGCTTCTTTGGCGAGAGCGGCACACTGAGCAAAGCTTTCGAGTTCCAGCTCGATCTCCTCTTCGGTCACAGCATGCGGGGTGAACGGGTTGATGGGGGCCTTGATTGCAGAGGGTGCTACTAGCTTGTCGTTATAGGCGTAGCGCCCTGTATGCAGAATCTGCATGCAGATTTTAGCCCCTTCGGCGTGCACCCTGTCGGTGACCAGGCGGTGGTTTTGTACGTCCTGTTCGCTGGCCATGATGGCGGCGTGGGCGAATACTGAGGCGTGCTTGCTGGGGCCGATGCCGCCGGTAACGATCAGGCCCACACCGCCGCGCGCACGCTCGGCAAAAAACGCGGCCATCTTTTCGAACCCCTGAGGCTGCTCCTCCAGTCCGGTATGCATCGAGCCCATCAGCACTCTGTTTTTCAACGTGGTAAAGCCCAGGTCGAGTGGGGCGAGAAGATGAGGATAGAGGCTGGCTGAGGTCATGGCGGGTACCTGAATCTACATGCGCTGATAACGCTTAGGGTTATTGTTAGTGGCAGTATCTGCTAACTGGGCGCTGTCAAGATAGGGCTTTATTTTGACGCTGTCAAGATAGGGTGCTACCGTGCGCCAGATGAGCGCAAAGGATCTAAAACCCAACTACCATCACGGCGATCTGCATGACAGTCTGCTGCAGGCCGCGACCCTGATTATTCGCGAAGCCGGCGTTGACGGCCTGAGCATGCGTAAATTAGCCGACCGGGTGGGTGTGTCACGCACCGCCCCCTATCACCATTTTCGCGACAAGCAGGCGCTGCTGAGCGAGTTGGCGCTGAAAGGATTTCGTCAGTATAGCCAGCAGATTGATGCACTCTTTAGCGATCCGGCACTGGACGGGACCCAGCGGCTGGAGCAGTTTGTGCGCCACTACCTGAAATTTGCCCTCGATAACCCCGAGTTATACAACCTGATGTTTGGTCAGGCGCTGTGGAAGTCAGGCAGTCCCAGTGACGCGCTGCGTACTGAGGCGCATGCGACCTTTCGCGATTTTGTTAAACGGGTGGGGGACTGGCAGCAGCAGGGCGTGCTGCCTGCTGGCTGTGAGACGCTGCGTTTTGCCCAGGTGGCCTGGAGTACGCTGCACGGACTCTGCCGGCTGGTGAATGATGGCATCTATGTCGAAGCCAGCAGTATCGACGAGATCTGCGCCACGCTGCTGAGCCTGTTCCGGCAGCAGTTGGGCGCTATTAGCCCGGCGGGTTAATGGGTGGGTGTGGTCGCGTAATAGAGATTCCCAATAATAAAGTCACTTAACGGTCATCGATGGGATGATGCTTTGAGCTGTTTCTTAGCCCTTCACGACTGATAGCTGTCACTAAAGGTATCAACGAACGCCACTTTATCACCTTCTTTATAGCGAACGTTTTTTTGCAACGCAGCGTTCAGATCAGCGCTATCAATGCGGTCGGTTAACTGCCTGGCACATGGATTCTGCCTTGATTTTCCACCGGCCCAGTTGGTGGTTGGCACCGGTAGCAACGACATACTGATTAACCAATTGATTGGCGAGAACCGCACCGGTTTCGTTGTCCACAGCGGGGATCAACGCATCGGCGATATGGACCGCTGTAAGAGGTGTGAACTGGTGGTCACCACATAACTGAGGCGTATGATGCAGCAGAACGGCCTCAACCACCTGCGCGGGCAGCCCCCAGTGTGCTAAGAGATAGGCGCCAATCTCGCCGTGAAAGAAACCGAGTAGTTTCTTTTCCACGGCGCAGATGGACACATTTTTCTCACCTGAAAGCCTCATTACATCGAGATAGCGCGCCGGTTTTTTTGAAGCAATAAAAAGCGTACCTATGTCGTGCAACAAACCAGCGATGAACGCTTGATCCTGAATGGCAACATTGGCGTGCATATCTTTGGCAATCTGCATCGCTAGACGTGCCACCATCAAAGACCGCTCATTCACTTTCTCGAACGAAAATGTAGCCCATTGGTCGTTCTGGGGGTAAATATTGGCAAGGTGACCAGACAGGGCCAAGCCGCGTAGTGTTCGCAGACCCACCAATGAGACCGCTTCACAAATATTGCAGACTTGGCGCTGTAGACCAAAGAAGGCAGAGTTCACCATACGTAGAACTTTGGCAGTCAGTGCCGGATCCTGTTGCACAATCTCAGCGATTTGGGGAATGCTGCTGTTGGCATTATTTAGCGCATCCGTCAATGCCCGGTAAACCAGTGGCGGAGAGGGCAAGGGGCCGCCAGTGCTGAAGAAATCACGGTTTTGCGGCTTGTTGATCAAACGGCTGAGCTTCACCTGAATTTCGATGGAATCAGCAATGGTTTCGGTAGACTGTTGATCGGTATAAATGCGGTGGGCCAAATCACTGGTTCGACTGATCTGATCCTGGCTCCCCATTAAACCGGGCAGCACTGCGCGTACTGCCCGCGGTTGTAGGCGCTTGGCCTTGATCAGACAGTCTTGATCGCGATGGTGGTGTGTCGAGGGAGCGATGACGATGGCTTGGTATTCGCTCTCCTTCAAATAAGAGATCAACGAGGTCGCCGAATCCACTCGCAGCACATCCCAGTGGTGGCTAAGATTGCGAATGGTTTCGGCCCAGGTGAAATACTCGCCATCCAAGTCGAGCATCAAAACCCGGACTGGCTTGGATGATAGGTTTGCTCTCACGCTCATGATCGTTTACCCCAATGCAACGTCAGCATCACGCGGCGGGATAGCCGCTACAGTTGCAGTGTATTCCGAGCGCGAAATAATGTTATTGATACAGAGCGATAAACCGATCGATTTGTCTAAAAAATGCACTTTTGTTGATTTTAGTCAACAAAAGCTCCTGCGATAGTAGGTCAACATACGTGCTACAGAAGAACGGGAGCATACGAGATTCACTACCTGCCTAAGCAGACTACGGCGAGGCGATCGGCTACATAAGAATGAGGGAGCTTGTGAACAAGTCCCTTGCACCTCTGGCGTTCAGCGTGATCGGTGCATCAACTCGTTGCAACGCTTGTTGCAACACCGGAAATGCGCTCCGCTGACCCAATAATGCCAGTATCCACTTTGTCATCGCGACAACGAATTTCTTGACCCTGATTGGGATAAAAAGATAATGACACAAGCGATGTTCATATGGTCGCTAGCTAATTTGTCCTGAATTGCATGCATACCAAGGAGTGGAAATGAGCCAGCAAGCGCTGCCGATGTTCAATGAGCATCCCTATGAAACCGAACTTAATGCCCAGGTGATAGCCGTCGAGGGTGACAAGGTGATGCTGGATCGCACGTTATTCTACCCCATGGGGGGTGGGCAGCCAGGTGATCAGGGCGTGTGGCAATTAGCGGGTGGTACGCAGGTGGTGGTGACGGATACCCAGAAAGGGGGGAGTCCGGGTGAGATCTGGCACCTGCTTGAGGTACAAGATCATGGGCTGGTGGCAGGCGATAGCCTCACCATGCAGTTGAACTGGCCCCGCCGACATCGCCTGATGCGGATGCACACCGCGTTACATCTGCTTTGCTCGCTGGTCCCTAAGGGGGTTACCGGAGGCTCGGTGGGTGAAGCAAAGAGCCGTCTTGATTTCGATTTGGGTGATGCCCGTGTCGACAAGCAGGAATTGACCGATGCCATGAACCGCTTGGTCGACTCTGGGATAGCAGTCACTCAGGAGTGGATTAGCAACGCCGAGCTTGATGCCAATCCAGAACTGGTGCGCACCCTGTCGGTGCAGCCTCCGCGGGGCGTTGGACGTATCCGGATGGTTAAAATAGCCGGTGTTGACTATCAACCTTGCGGCGGTACTCATGTTGCCAATACCTCGGAGATTGGCAACGTAACCATCAGTAAGGTTGAGAACAAAGGCAAGCGTAACAGGCGCATTCATTTGTTGCTGAACGATTAACGGGGGTTCGTTTCCCCAGGATAGTTTACGATCCAGTATTCACTTTTCATTACTACGAGTTCGGCTGGAATCATCTCTTTATCCTGTAGCTTTGCTTGTTCTAATAAATTATTAATGGTCTGTGAGGCAGAGCTGTAGAGCGGTTGTAGCAGGGATACAAGGCGGCTGAACCGGGCATGCTCAGCCCGGACTCAGCTATGTTTTAGCAGGTTGTTAAAAATCTACCTGCGTTACCGATACGTCGTTAATAACGACCTCTAAATTCTCATTTATTACACATAAACTCCGCTTTTTCGGTCGTTATTGTCTGGTTGTAGGATGAAAATAAAGAATCATCATTGAAAAAAAGTGGCATCGTCAGCCGCTGGCCTAAGCGGACATTCGATAGGATCAGATAGCTTGCCGATACCTACCTGCTACCGACATAAGCAGCCTCTCAACTAGCTATGAAGTGCGTAAGAAACAGGCGATTCAACCCGTCAGGTCAAGACATGGAAAGCTGTATTTTTTAGAAAAAGCTAGCAAGAACTTACAGGGTAATGTTGAATACAGACTACTTCAGCAACCATTAATTCATAAGGTTATTAATGCTAATGTTACTAACCACTATGGCCAATAGATAAGGCTAGAAATAAATAGCAGTTCGGAGTTGTGACACTCCATAGCAGAACGATAAATCTAAGTAAGCATTTGAAAATAAGGTGTATTCAATGAAATCTAAAGTTCCAGGGCTTCAAGTCGCGATTATTGTTGCAATAGGTGTACTTGGGGGTGCGCTAATGGCCTTAGCCGGAACCTTGATGGCTCCGACCGGTACATTTGACATCGGCTTCTGGCTATTTGCGCTGCTGATAGGCCTAGGTATAGGCGTTTTATCGACAATGAGTCTTTCATGGAGCCTGCTTAAACGATTAGATGCTTTAGCCTCTGCGGAGCTGAAAGAAGCCCTGCCTGTTTCGAATGATGACGCTGTTTCTGGGGTAGCGAAGAAAATGGAGACATGGCGTGAGCAGTTAAATACTCTGCTGCGTGCTTGTAGTCGGACAAGCTCCCAGCTGGCAGGGGATATGGACCGAGTGTCTTCGGCTGCCGAGCAGACTCGCTCGGGTACAGAGAAGCAACAGACTGAAATAGAACAAGTTGCTACAGCAATGAATGAAATGGCTGCTACGGTGCAAGAGGTTTCACGTAATGCGGCAAGTGCGGCAAGTTCGGCACGCGATGCCGATGAACAGGTACAACACGCCACTGGCGTTGTTAGCCGGAACACTGCGGCGATACAGTCATTGGTCGGCGAGGTTCAACATGCGGCAAGTGTAATCGAGAAATTGGATCAGGATTCAAAGGAAATTGGTACGATCCTTGACGTGATTCGGGGCATTGCTGAGCAAACTAACTTGTTAGCCCTCAACGCAGCCATTGAGGCAGCTCGTGCAGGCGAACAAGGACGCGGCTTTGCGGTAGTAGCCGATGAGGTTCGAACACTGGCCTCTCGAACCCATGAGTCGACTCAGGAAATTCAGGAAAAAATCCAACGGCTACAGAAGGGTGCCCACGATGCCGTTGCTGCGATGGAATCAAGCCAATCCAAGGCAAGCCAGACTGTTGAGGCTTCTGCAGAAGTCGATGGATCACTGAGCACAATTGCACAGGCAATTAGCGCCATCACAGATATGAACACTCAGATCGCCAGCGCCTCCGAAGAACAGACTTCAGTAGCGGAAGAAATTAATCAGAACGTGATGCGAATATCTGATTCTGTGCAGGAGACGGCTTCAGCCGCACGAGAGACCAGTGATTCATGCGTTCATGTGACAGAGGCTGTTGATAAATTACAGTCGATAATAAGTGAAGTCGGTGGTGCTTCCCAAGGGCTCGACCTCTCCGCCGCAAAATCAGCCCACCTTGCATGGAAAACCAAGCTGCGGGCCTTTCTGGACGGCAAAGGATCTCTTACACTTGAGCAAGCGGTTTCTCACCACGACTGCGCATTCGGTAAGTGGTACTACAGCGAAGGCGTGACGAATTACAGTCATATTCCTGATATGAAAGCGATTGAGCCACCGCACGCTGAACTACACAAGCTAATAAAGCAGATAATCGCAGCCAAGAGTGCAGGCGAATTACAAGAAGCAGAGCGCTTCTACCAACAGATCGAGCCATTGTCTAAAAAAATTGTCAGATTGATCGAGCAGGTCGAGAATCAGGCAGATTAATTCCATTTACAGGGGCGCCAAGCGCCCCTAGATCACACCCCGCTAAATAACTCTCAATCTGTCGTCAGATAGGAATTTTCTAGGAGCAAAAAGATCAACAGGCAATAAAATGATACGCAGAATCATGCATTAGCTTTTGCTAATAGTTGGCTCTGTGCGCGAAGTTGACCTTTATGATGACACTTTCTTTTCATCATATCGCCCTGCTTTCGGGAGTCAGCGAGAGTTAGGATGATACTTTTTCGTTGAACAGAGGGGCTGAACGGCTAATAACAGCCATTTCTATGATGATTCTTTATTTTCTCCCACACTAGTCTCCGCTGCCTCACTAACGCTTTTCAACAGCTCTGCTAGAGCTTAAACCATGTCGCGGCCGCCTTAATCTCCGAGGCCATGGTATTTAGTTCGTCTGCCTGGTCCCGCAACCCTTCACTGAAATTTTCCAGGTTATGGGTCAGCTTCATTGGCCAATCGGCCATCTGCTTCTTTGTCACGCTTAATCGCCTTGATGACGGCGCTGGCTCCAGTACAGGAACAGCGCGGTCGAGATTCCCGCTGAGCCGAAGATCATGCACATCACCATGATCTGATACCTGGCCGCTATAAAGGGTGATACCCCCGATAGAATCTGCCCGGTCATCATCCCCGGCAGCGACACTAAACCCACCGCGAAGAGTGAATTGATCACCGGGATCATAGCCGTCTGGAACGCCGTCAGGCTGGCTTGGTCAGGGCTGCGGCCATTTTTTAGCTCTGCCTGGAGTCGGTCTGCTGCCAGGCTGATACCGGTCATCGAGTTAGCGAAGATCATCCCCGCCAGCGGAATCATATAGCGCGGTTCGTACCAGGGATCGAGCTGGAGTACCCCTTGGGTGATCAGCGCCAGCGTCAGCCCGCCACCCAGCAGTATCGCCAACAACGACGCGGTAAATAATGCCCGGCGTTGGCTGGGCTCGACCGTGTTCAGTGCGATCCAGCTGGAGGCCAGTAACATCACCGCCAGTACGCCCAGCACCAGCGGGCTGGCCTCGGCCTGGAAAATAAAGATCAGCGCATAACCGATCAGCAGCAGTTGCAGCAGCATCCGCGCCAGAGCGTGCAGCGCATGGCCGACTTTTAGCCCCCAGTGCCACATGATGATCAAGACGATCAGCACCGGAATCAGGGCGATCGATAACTGCGCGAGGGTCAGGCTGGCCAGGATCATGGGAAACGTCCGTGTGAGTCGCCGTTGAGTGGATCGTTGTTATACCTTACGGGACGGCGACAGGCTAGTCGGTTACTGGGCGTGGCGAGCCGCGCTGGGTCAAACGAAGGCCAAAACACTCTCCGCTGATGACGGCTCCACGACCGGTTATGAGACTGCCTTGCCGGAGCCCGAGGGTCGGTACCGTTTCGGACAGGCTTAAGGTAGTGCTATTTAGGCCTGGCTACTAAGGGACGAAAATCGCGTGTAGGTTACAACAACTGGCGTTATCACCTCGATGACCTCATCGATGCAGTGCGCTCAGGCCTATGCCAACACGTTGTTTAGCATCGGCACGGGTGTGCTGTTGCTGAGTTTTGCTTGGGGTGGCGATCTATTGAGGCAGCCAGTGGCTGCGGTTGGTTCGCGGCTCAGTGCGCCGCCATATTGGTCGGGGCTATGGTGGACGTTGTGGGAGCCGGGCCACCGGCGATTATATGACCTGAGCGTGAGATCACTCTCAAACCGCAGCCCTAATCACCTGCAGGCAGGCTCCCACAGTATTTGGCTAGAGTATCTGGCTTGGCCGTTGTGGCAGCCGGGCCCCCGGCGATTATTTGACCTTCCCGCTTGCAGCGTTTTTAGCGGCCTACACCTTGTGCGATGCGAGCGCTCACTATCAGCCAAACTGGCTTCGTAGGGTGCGTTTGAGCAGTTTACCGGCGGTGTTCTTGGGCAGAGTGGCGACGAAACGGATCCCCTTGGGGACCTTGAACGGTGCCAGGTGTTGCTGCGTATGCTGGATCAACTCGGCTTCGGTGGTGTCGCAGCCAGCTTTGAGCACCACCACTGCGGTGATCGCTTCGATCCATTTGTCGTGGGGCAGGCCGATAACCGCCACCTCGGCAACTGCCGGGTGGGTGTAAAGCGCCTCTTCGACATCGCGGCTGGCGACTAGTACGCCACCGGTGTTAACCACATCTTTGATCCGGTCGACGATAAAGATATAGCCCTCCTCGTTCTGGTAAGCCAGGTCCCCTGAGTGGAACCAGCCACCTTCAAAGGCCTCTGCGGTCTCCTTCGGTTTGTTCCAATAGCCCACCATCAGGTGCGGCGAGCGATGCACGATCTCACCTTGCTCGCCCGGAGCGCAGTCTTTCATGGTGGCGGGATCGACGATGCGGGTCTGCACGCTGGAGACCGGCTTACCGGCAGAGGCGGGATATAACAGGTGCTGCGCGGGTGTCAACACGGTCGCCAGCGGCGCCATCTCGGTTTGGCCGTAGCAGTTGTACAGGCCGCTGCCAGGCAGCCGCTTGGCCAGCTCCGCGACGATCGGCTCGGGCATGATCGAGGCGCCATAATAGAGATTTTTTAGACTGCTCAGATCTCGCTTATCAAAGTCGGGGTGGCGCAGCATGCCGATCCACACCGTTGGCGGGGCGAAAAATGAACTGATCTTCTCGGCCTCGATCAGCGCCAGTAGCTGATCGACAACAGGCGTTTCGATCACATGGATATAGCTACCCATCAACAGGGCAGGCATCAAGAAGGCGTGAATCTGGGCGGTGTGATAGAGCGGCAAGCCCGCCAACTGACGATCCTGCTCCCTGATATCCAGATGCAACTGGCAGCTGCTGTATTCGCTGATCAGCGTGCGGTGGGTGAGCACGGCGCCCTTGGGATCGGAGGTGGTTCCCGAGGTGTATTGAATCTGGGCGATGTCGTTCTCATTCAATTCGATGGCCGGTGCGGTGGTCGGGCCATCAGACTGTGCCATCGCCAGGATATCCAGCGCCCCGGTCGCGCTGTTTACGCTGCGTAGCGAACCGATGATCTCGGCCGGGATCTCAGCGTTGAGACTGTTGACGTTGTCGGCGAGGGCGTCATCACAGAAGATCGCGCGGGCGCCCGATTGGTTGAAGATGTAGCTGAGCTCGTCCTGAACCAGGGCGAAATTGACCGGCACATGGATCAGTCCGGCGCGGGTGCACGCCAGCCACAGGAACAGGTAGGCATCCGAGTTTTTGCCATAGGCTGCAACCCGGTCACCGGGTTGCAGCCCTGCACCGACAAGCGCGTTGGCGACGCGATTGACCGCATCATCCAGCTGGCGGTAGGTCCAGCAGCGGTCGGCAAATTGCAACGCCTGCTTGTTGGGTTGGCGCATCACCGAGCGTGCCAGGGCATCACCGACGCAGTTACGGGTGGCACGTTGAATTTGGGTTGTCAGTTGCTGTTGCATAGCGATCCCTGTTTTTATTGTTGGCGGATACGGGGTTGGTCGTCATATCTACTAGGAGGCTGACCGAGAACAGACTGACCTACTGCGAAACCTGTATTTCGGCCAGATTTGACGCTCATTTTTGGCAAATAGAACCACTATTCTTCGCAAATGAACGATAAATCTGACTCAAAATACAGCTCTCTCGCTACGATCGCAATCCTCGGTCAGCCTCCTAGGTTGTACCGCAGATACGGCTATAATGCCTCATTAATACCGGGTCTCATTCGAGAGTTTTAAAAAAGGCGGCTCATAGACCGCCTGGTCGGGTCAGTTTAGCAGCGCTCGGCCGGTCGTGATCAGGTGCTGCATCCGTGCCTTGGCCTCTGGCATCAGGCACAGAGCGCGGTTGGTTTCACGCTCATGCTGGAAAAAATCAGGGTACCAGTCTGGTGCTTGCGCCTGTGCTAACAGTTGCAATAAGGCGGTTTCCAGATGCGCCTGATACCCCTCACTGCTCAGCGAAATATCCTGGGCAGGCGCCAGCGCAGCGACATCGCTGACAGGGATTGCTGGCGTCGCCCGCAGCGCTAGCGCTTTCTGTTTGGCGTCAAACAATAACCGGTCAAGGTTCATGCTGATACCATCACACTCGCGTAAGAACCCCAGTTGCTGTGCCTCCATTGCCGAGGCGCTGACCCTGCACGAGCGGATCAGCTCGAAGCAGTGGCCGATCGCGTGGTCGGCACCGTAACGCTCCGAGCTGCGCAGTAGCATCTCCTTGCAGCCGCCCCAGCCGGGCACGATACCGACCTGGTTCTCTACCAGTCCGACCTGGATTTCGGCGTGGGCCTGGATCGCCTGGCACTGCAGCGCCAGTTCGAGTCCGCCGCCCAACGCTTTGCCGGACAGGGCCGCGACGGTCGGGACCTGTGCTGTTTGCAGGGCGCGGAATAGCCGCTGGCCTTTTTCGACATAGCGGCGTAGTTGATCGGGAGCGTCGATAAAGGAGAGGAACTCTTTCAGGTCTGCACCGGCGGCAAATACCGGACCTTCGTTATAGAACACGATCGCTTTTTGTTGTGCCTTGGCAAGCTCCAGGGTTTCCGAGATCTGATCCAGCAGCGCGTTGCTGAGTGCAGGAACCTTGCCGCTGAACTCCAGGCACCAGACATCGTCGCCCAGGTCCCACACCGCTGACTTGCTGTACTGCATCAGCGCAGGTTGGCGCTTGATCTCGGCCAGACTCAGAATGCCCTCGGCGGCACCGATCACCTGATAGAAGCCAGCGGCGTCGAGGGTGGCCTGTTGTTGATCCTGATAGCGATAGATCGGCCGCTGCTGGGCTGCCTGTAAAAAAGTGGACAGCTCGACGCCGTCGGCCAGCAGGGCTTGGAAAAAGTTCTCCACCCCAATCTGGTCGATCATCTCGAACGGCCCCCAGCGCCAGTTATAACCGAGCTTCATCGCCTGGTCAAAGGCGTTGACCTCGGTGGCGACCTCGGGAATCAGCTTGGTGGCGTAGTGCAGCACCTGTGACAGCACCCGCCAGGCGTATTGACCGCCTTTATCGTCGCAGGTGATCAGTGCGGCCAACTGGCCGGGTTTGAGCTGCGCGCTGGCCAGGGTGGTTTTTTGCGGCGCGCGGTATTCCAGAGTATCGAGGTCGATCACCTCTTTAACACGGTTACCGTTTTCATCTTTGGATTGGCGGTAGAAGCCTTGCAGTACCCGGCCTTTGCGCCCCTTGTAGCCCTTGTCGAGCATGCCCTGTACTGTTGCCACGGTGGTTGCGTAGGGGGCGAAATCATCGCTGTCGGGTAGCAGGCTGCCCAGGCTCTCGGTAACCGATGGCATCAGATCGATACCGACCAGATCCCAGAGGCCGAAGATGCCGGTGCGGGGGAAGCCGCAGACGGCCATGATGGCATCGGCGTCCTCGACATTCAGGCCCAGGCTGAGCGCTTCCTGCAGCGCGACCTGCAACCAGAACACGCCGAGGCGGTTACCGATAAAGCCGGGACGGTCGGCGCAGTGGATCACGGTCTTACCCATCTGCTGATCGTTGAACTGGCTGACGCGGGTGACCACATCCGGCAGTGTCTGTTCGCCAGCAACAATTTCAACCAGGCGCATAAAGCGCGGCGGGTTGAAGTAGTGGGTGATGACGAAGTGCTGGCGGAAATCTTCGGGTAACCCTTCAACCAGTTTGGCTAACGGAATGGTGGAGGTGTTGGAGGAGACGATTGCATCGGCACGGCGTACGTTGGCGATGCGCCGATACAGGTCCTGCTTGATATCCAGCCGCTCGACGACAACCTCGATAATCCAGTCACACTCGGCCAGACGCTGGAAATCGTCCTCGATATTGCCGACCTGAATTCGTTCGGCAACCGAAGGGTGCATCAAGCCACCGGCCGAACCGGCCTTGAGGAAACGATCCAGCGCGCCCCGGGCGATCTGGTTGCGGTCTGCTGCGTCGCAGCCTGATGGAACGATATCCAGCAGCAGGACCTCGGCACCGCCATTGGCAGCCTGGGCGGCGATACCTGCACCCATCACCCCAGCGCCGATAACGGCAACTTTATTAATACCAGAGACTGGGTTAATTATCGATGCGGTGCTCATGCGATGCGCTCAACAATCAGCGCGATGCCCTGGCCACCACCGATGCACATGGTGATCAGGCCGTAGCGGCCGTCGATGCGATCCAGCTCGGCCAGCGTCTTGATAATAAGAATAGAGCCGGTCGCGCCAACCGGGTGTCCCAGCGCCACGGCGCCGCCGTTGGGGTTAACCTTGGCGCGGTCCAGTTCCAGGCTGTTGCTGACGGCTAGCGCCTGGGCGGCAAAGGCTTCGTTGGATTCGATGACATCCAGATCCGTCACGCTCAAGTTGGCATTTTTCAGCGCTTGTTTGACCGCTGGGATAGGCCCCAGTCCCATCACGTCAGGATCGACACCGGCAAACGCATAGCTGATAAAGCGGGCGCGTGGCTTCAGGCCGCGTTCTTCGGCCTCTTTAGCACTGGTCAGAACCATCGCGGCGGCACCATCGTTAAGGCCGGAGGCGTTACCCGGGGTGACGATGCCATCCTTCTTAAAGGCTGGCTTGAGTTTGGCCAGGCTCTCCATGCTGGTACCGGCACGTGGGTGCTCGTCCTGGTCAAAGATAAACTCCTTACGACCCTGTTTAACGCTGACGGGGACAATCTGATCTTTGAAATGCCCGTTTTCTGTGGCATGGCAGGCGCGACGGTGGCTCTCGACCGAGAACCGATCCAGATCTTCACGACTCAGGCCGTATTGCTCGGCGATCTTTTCTGCGGTCAGTCCCATATGGCCGCTGCCAAAGGGATCGCTCAGGGTACCGAGGGTCATATCCACGGCTTTACCGTCGCCCATCCTTAATCCTTTGCGCACGTTAGGCAGCACGTAGGCGCCCTGGCTCATGCTTTCGGCGCCCCCGGCCAGCGCGATCTTGCTGTCACCCAGCATGATCATCTGGGCCGCTGAGATCACCGACTGCACCGCGGAACCGCACAGGCGGTTAACGTTGAGGGCTGCCGAGCTTGTGGGCAGCCCTGAATTTAGGCCGATATGGCGAGCGACATAAGCATCCTGCGGGCCAGTAGGGATGATGTGGCCAAAGATCGCATGGTCAATCTCTTCGGCGGGTACGCCGGAACGCCTGATCGCTTCGACGGCGACAACCGTACCCAGGTCGGCCGGAGCCATGCTCGACAGACTGCCACCAAAACCGCCAATCGCGGTGCGCACGCCGTCTAGAATCACTACGTCTGTCAATTTCATTATCTGTTTCCTGATTTAACTAATGTTATGAATAGATTTAGAACAGACCTGAGGCTCGCTCAGGCCTATCTGCCCAGCATCGAGCGGGCGATCACCTCTTTCATGATCTCCGAGCTGCCGGCGTAGATAGTCTGTACCCGGGCATCGACGTAGAAGCGTGAGATCGGATACTCGACGGTATAGCCATAGCCGCCAAACAGCTGCAGGCACTGGTCGGTGATCTTGCACTGCATCTCGGTCAGCTGCAGTTTCAGGATTGCCGCATCGGTAGCGGTCATGGCGTTGGCGTTGTACTTGTCGATGCAGTGATCGAGGTAGACCCGGGCCATATCCAGTTGTGCCCGGGCTTCTGCAAGCTTGAAGCGGCTGTTTTGGAAATCGGCAATGCGTTGGCCAAAGGCCCTGCGCTCTTTGACATAGTCCAGCGTCAGTGCCAGCGCGCCCTCGGTGGCGCCGATCGCCTGGGCCGCAACCCCGAGCCGCTCACGTGGCAGCTCCTGCATCAGATAGGTAAAGCCTTTGCCCTCCTCCCCCAGTAGCGCATCGTGCGGCACCCGCAGATCAGCGAAGAACAGCTCGGCGGTATCGCTGCAGTGCTGGCCAATCTTCTTGATGGCTTTGCCGCGCGAAAAACCGGCCAGGCGGGTATCAACCAGGAACAGTGAGATCCCTTTGGCGCCAGCCTTGGGGTCGGTCTTGGCGCAGACGATCACCAGATCAGCATGCAAGCCGTTGGTGATAAACACCTTGGCGCCGTTGATCAGCCAGCCCTCGTCGGTGCGTTCGGCGCGGGTACGGATCGCTGCCAAGTCGCTGCCGGCACTGGGTTCGGTCATGGCGATGGCACCGACCACTTCACCGGCAATCATCGGCGGCAACCAGCGCTGTTTTTGTGCTTCGGTACCGATATGCAGGAGGTAGGGCATGACGATATTGGCGTGGATGTTATAACCGCCACACAGGCCGCCAAAACCCTGACGAGCGATCTCTTCGACCGCCATCTGACAGATCTCCATCCGCGCACCTGCACCGCCGTATATTTCGGGCATATCGATCCCCAGCAACCCAGCTGCACCCAGAGTCTTCCACAGTGACTTTGGCATCGCGCCCGCGTCTTCCCAAGCATCAAAGTGCGGTGCCACCTCCTGCTCCAGGACACGACGGATCATGGTGTGGAACAGCTCGCTATCTTCATCGGGTCTCGGCATATTCAATTCTCGGGTTGCTACTCGGGCTGTAAAAATAGACTATTAACCTGATGGACAAATAGGTTCCATACCTATCTGTCCATCGCCCCGGAAATCTGGCGCAGTTGCGTGGAACTGCTTGATTTACCGGGGCTCGCATGGGTCTTCGCCCCATGAGGACGCATCCTTGCGTCTTCTATTAACCCGCCGGGTTAATATCTCGCTATTAAAGCGCTCGGATACAGGGACCGAAAGGGCCGAACCGGACGAAATAATTGACCGAATAGGCAGCGACTCGCTCCGCATGAACAACGCCCATATCGCTAACCATTACCTGCAGGCATGCCTGCGGGGCGCCGAACGCCAGGGATACGCGGTGACGGATCTATTGGCTGCCGCTGACATTCCCGTTGCGTGGCTGCAGCAGCCCGCGCAGCGCATCACCGAGCAACAGCTGACGAGTTTGATAAAAAGCGTATGGAGAGCGACCCGGGATGAGTTTATGGGTCTGTCTGCGCATCCGTGCAGGCAGGGCGTTTTTGCGCTGATGGCAGAATACAGCCTCGCCTCGGAAACACTGGGCGCGATGCTCAGGCGCAGTGCGCGTTTTTACGCGACGGTCTGCCCGGGGATCGCTATTGGCCTGGATGCCGGGGGTACCAGAGAGGACGGTCTGGTATTTTTCAGGCTGCAACTAGAGGACGGGCGCTACGATCCGGATCATCTATTGCAGGAGTTTATGCTGTTGATGTGGCAACGGTTCAGCTGCTGGCTGGTGGATCAGCAGATACCGATCGCGTCGACCCAATTCCATTATTGCGCCCCTGCACACGCTGACGAGTATCGGGCGATGTATCCCGGCGAGCTGGTTTTTGATCAGCCGCGGAGTGGGTTTTATCTGCATTCAAGGTTTCTGCAGTTACCTCTGGTGAAGGGAGAAGTTGAGTTAAAGGAGTTTTTGCAGCAATCGCCAGCCTATATCCTGCACCGCCCGAGTCAGGATGAGCGCCTTCAAGTCAAAATACGTGCGCTGCTGGCACAGTATCCGACGACTCAGATGCCCGGTTTGGAGGCGCTAGGCAGCGAGCTGCATATGACCCCAAGAACCATCGCCAGAAAGCTCAAGGAGGAGGGGGGCACATTTCGTCAAATAAAGGACGCATTACGCCGAGAGCATGCGCTTAAGCTGCTGACCAGCGAGCATCTGAGTATTGCGGACGTCAGCGAGCGCATGGGGTTTTCTGAGGTGGCTTCGTTTTGTCGTGCTTTTAAACGCTGGACCGGCAGGTCACCGTCGGCCTGGGTGGGTGCGGACGATCGACGCTGAATGAGGGCGGTAAGTTGCCCGGTCTCCGCTGGCTAACGACGTTAGGTTGCGGTTTCTGATCGTTTGCGCGCCCCGAGAGAAGGGTCGAGTTCTGGTTGTTTTTCGCTGTATTAACCCGCTGCCTTAACCCGAGGTATTAACCCTATCTGTTCATAGGGTGGTGCATGTGCACCATCCTTGGCCCGCGGTTCAACAGGTTAATAGCTTTCCTATATAGGGTACCAGTTGCCGTTTTTGCTGCGGCAGGCGGTATCAAAATAGACCGCTTGGCGCTGGCGGATCCTAACCAGTTCACGATATTCGCGACAATAGTACCCCGCGACACTTTTGTAGCTGCGGAGCGGGATGAGCGTTCCCGAGTTGCCGCTGTTGCTGTTCTCCCAGTGCTGTTTTTGGGCGCTGGGGAGGGTTTCGAGCGCCTGTTGGAGTGCCTGGTCCGCTTTTTGGGTATCTTCATCGGTGAGTCGGCTGTAGAGCGGAGCGGGTGTCGCTGTCGCCATTTTATTGTTCTGAAGTGTTCCCTGGCAGCCGATCAGACTCAGGCTTAGGCCCAGACCGGTAATTAGCAGTAAAGGTTTCATCGCGATTTCCTTTATAGAAAATACTGGGTAGCCGTCGCTACCCGGTCCGAGGTTATTTCCAACCGCTAGCGATAGCGTCGGCTTCCTGGTCCTGGCTCAGGTCGGGGCCGCTTGGGGCGAAGCCGCCTGAGCCTTGACTAGCGTCACTGCTTCGGTTGGCCTGTTGGGTGCTGCCAGCATCGCGATGGTCTCCAGCGCTGCGGTGTCCTGCGGCATCATCATCGGCGCCACGGCCTCTGCGTTCCCCAGTGGCGTCATCGCTATGGTCTCCAGCGCTGCGGTGTCCTGCGGCATCATCATCGGCATCATCGGCGCCACGGCCTCTGCGTTCCCCAGTGGCGTCATCGCTATGGTCTCCAGCG
>JBALTG010000027.1:0-43382 GCA_036964625.1 Motiliproteus sp. | reverse complement strand
GAGCCATGGGCCGTTGTCTGTTCCCGACAACAACGGCATACCTGCGTCCATGCAGGCAATGGCGGTAGGGGCGATGTGGTGCGCTAGCCAGCCTCTGAGGAACTCGATAGCAGGGCAGGGACCGCTGTTTTCATGCGTTGACTGTAAAGAGATGTAAATTGAGCTGCGCAAAAAACTCACCCGCAGTAATATCCCTGTTCCCGTAATCGCCCGAAGAGACTATTGATTCCATGGCTTTGCGTAGCTTATTGAAAATACTTGCTCCGTTGTCGTTATTGCTGCTGTCGGGATGCGCCGGATTGAGTCAGCCTGCTGCGCGCGAGTTGCTGGTATCCGCCGTGCCGGAGCGGTGGCAGGAGATGTCGGGAAGCGTCGACAAGCCCCCGCAGCGTTGGTTGCAGCAGCTTAAAGATCCGGTTTTGGAGCGGTTGGTCGGCGAAGCCCTGGCCGCTAACCCTCAGCTGCAACGCATCAGGGCGTTGCTGGCAGAGGGTGAGGCTCAGGCGACTGTCGCTGGCGCTGAGCAACGACCTACGCTTAATGTCAGTGCGCAGGCGGGGCGCAGTGAACGTGGCTCGCAGAGCAGTAACGACCTGAGTCTGGGGCTCAGCTTTGGTTGGGAACTGGATCTGTGGGATAAACTCTCTGAAAGTGCCAAGGCCGCCGAAATAGACCGTCAGGCGCTGCTGCAGGATTACCAGTCGGCGCGTTTGTCGCTGGCCGCCAATGTCACCAAGAGTTGGTTTGGCGCGATCGAATCGATGCTCCAGCTTCGGCTTAGTCAGCGCTTGATCGAGGTGCTGGGTGCCCGGCTTGAAGTGCTGGAAGAGGGCTACCGTTCGGGGTTGGTTGCGGCGCTGGATGTCCATCTGGCGCGAGCCAACCTGGCCGCTGAAATCAGTCGTGTGGCAACGCGCGAGCAGACTCTGGGAAGGAGCGTTCGCGCATTCGAACTGTTGCTGGGGCGCTATCCGGCCAATCGACAGCAGATCGCAGCCCAACTGCCTGCACTGCCGGACCCCATTCCCACTGGGTTGCCCTCCGAGTTATTAACCCGACGTTTTGATATTCGCGCAGCGCAGCTGCGGGTAGAGAGTAGCTGGGCGCGGCTGTCACGGAGCCATAAAGACCGTTTCCCCAGTTTTAATCTGACCGCCAGCCTCGGCAGTAGTAGCGATCAGTTGGATAAATTGCTGCGTGGTGACTCGCTGGTTTGGTCGCTGTTGGGTGGGGTCGCCCAACCGCTGCTGGAGGGCGGCCGCCTCGAAGCGCTTGAAGCAAGTTCATTGGCGCAGGCGCAACAGCGCGAAGCCAGCTACCGGGATACGGTACTCAGGGCTTTTTCTGAGGTAGAAGAAGCGCTGCAGCAGGAACAGCAGCTGTTAAGGTTTGTCACAGCCTTAGAGGTTAGTGTTACGGAGTCTGACTTGGCGGAGGTGTTGGCAGCAGAGCAATATCGGAGCGGGTTGGTGGAATATATCACGCTACTGGAGGCCCAGCGGCGTGCATTCGATGCGCGCAGTACCTTTATTCAGGGGCGTAATCAGCAATTGCAAAACCGTATCGACCTCTATCTGGCTTTGGGTGGAGATTTTCTGTCCGACCAGGATGCGACTTTCACAACGCGCTCCATAAAGTAAGGATGTTGTTAATCGATGAGTATTCGTGCTAACCGCTGGACGTTAATTGTCCTGCCGCTGCTGGTGATAGCGCTCAGTGTCTGGGGCGCTAACTATCTCATGACCCATAAACCGGAACCCCGTCGTGCTGATGTCAAGCAGCAAAGGGCGCAGCGGGTTGATGCGATGCGTCTGCACGCCGAGCCGTTTCAGGTGCAGCTAAGTTCCTACGGGGTGGTTAAGCCGCGTACCGAAAGCCAGCTGGTGGCGCAGGTTGGCGGCCAGGTGGTGAAGATATCCGAGCGCTTGCGCACGGGGGCTTTCTTTGAGGCCGGTGATGTTTTGTTGCAGATAGACGATCGCGATTACCGGGCCGCGGTCGACGTGGCCGAGGCTCTGTTGACCCAGGCGCGGGCGAAACTCAAGGAGGAGCAGGCGCGGGTTGAGCAGGCATTGCGGGACTGGAAACGGTTAGGCCAGGGGCAGGCCGGTGAGTTGGTGTTGCGCGAGCCGCAGCTGGCTGCGGCTCAGGCCTCGATCGCGTCGGCGAAGGCGCAGCTAGGCACCGCGCGTTTGAATCTGGAACGGACCCGGATCACGGCGCCCTACGCCGGGCGGGTGTTGGAGAAGCGGGTTGATCAGGGTCAGGTAGTCAGCGGAGGCACCTCGCTGGCATCGATCTATGCGGTGGACTATGTCGAGGTACGTTTACCGCTGAATAACCGTCAACTGGAGTTTGTCGATCTGCCGGAGCAGTACCGTGGCGGTGAATTTACCAGTGCAAGCTCGCCAACGGTGACCCTGTCGGCCCAGATCGGGCGTAGCCGTTATCACTGGCAGGGCCAGATTGTGCGGGTTGAGGGCGCGATCGACAGCCGCTCTCGGCAGTTGTTCGTGGTGGCCCAGGTTGAGGATCCTTACAGTCTGGGTCCACAGGGTAATCCACCCTTGAAAGTAGGGCAGTTTGTCGAAGCCCAGATTCAGGGGCGATTGCTGGCGGACGTGTTTGTCCTGCCCCGTACCGCGATCAATCAAGATCAGCGGTTGTTGCTGGTAGAGAACAATATACTGGTGGCGCGTGTTGTTGAGCTGTTGTGGAGTGATGACCAGCATGTCGTCGTGGCTCAGGGGCTGAGACCCGGCGAGGTGCTTAATCTGACCCCATTGGGGGCTTCGGCCAATGGTTTGCGGGTGCTGGCGCGGATTGAGGGTGAGCAGCAACAGGTAGCGGTTAACGCCAGTTTGGCGCCCGCATCGGCATCAGCTCTGTCAGCCAAACCTACGCGCTCGGACAAGGAGTAGTTTATGCACGGCATGATCGCCTGGTTTGCTCGTAATCCGGTTGGCGCGAATTTGTTGATGCTGCTGATCCTCGGCGGAGGTCTGTACTCGCTGAGTAACCGTATTCCGTTAGAGGTGTTTCCCGAGATCGATCTGGATCTGATCTCGGTACGGGTCAGTTACCCCGGTGCCACCCCTTCCGAGGTGGAGGAGGGGCTGAGCATCCGGATTGAGGAGGCGATCCAGGATCTGGAAGGGATCGAGCAACTGTTATCGCGCTCTAGCGAAGCTTCGGCGGTGGTCAACGTCGAAGTGGCTCCTGGCTATGATCCCCGGGAGTTGATGGAGGATATTAACAGTCGTATCGATGCGATCAATACCTTGCCCGCCGGTGCCGAGCGTCCCGTGGTCAGCATCAGCCAGCGTAAACGCGAAGTGATCAGCGTGGTGCTCTACGGTGAGCGCCAGGAATTGGAGCTGCGCCGGCTGGCCGAACAGGTGCGGGATCAGCTGTCGGCGCTGGCGGATGTGACCCAGGTGGTGATCGATAGCCCGCGTGATTATGAGATCGCGATCGAGGTATCCGAGAGGGTACTGCAAGAGTACGGACTGAGCCTGGCCCAGGTGGCTGAGGCAGTAGGGCGGGGGTCGCTGGATCTCTCGGCCGGTAATATACGTACTCAGGGCGCCGATATTCTGGTGCGTACCAAAGGCCAGGCGTATAACGCCGAGCAGTTTCGGCGCATCGTGGTGGTTTCTGATAGTGCCGGTAGCCGGATTGAGCTGGGTGATATCGCACGCATTCATGATGGCTTTGAAGAGAATCCGATACGCACCCGTTTCGATGGTCAGCCAGCGATGGCGGTGGACGTCTATCGCGTCGGGCAGCAGAGCTCGATCGTCATCGCCGATCAGGTGAAGGATTATATCCTTAGCCAGCAGGCGCAGTTGCCCGCGGGGGTGAAAATAGCCTACTGGCGCGATCGTTCCAAGATCGTCAAGGCGCGCTTGCAAACCCTGAATAAGAGCGCCCTCCAGGGAGGGGCATTGGTGATCCTGCTGTTGGCGCTTTTTTTACGTCCGCAGGTGGCATTCTGGGTCTGCGTGGGCATCCCGATCAGCTTTATGGGCGGTTTTCTGTTGATGCCGGAGATCGGTGTCACTCTGAATCTGATCAGTCTGTTTGCCTTTATTCTGGTGCTGGGGATCGTGGTCGATGATGCCATCGTCACCGGTGAGAATATCTACACCCATTTCACCCGCACCGGCGATGCGATGCGTTCGGTGATCGAAGGTACCCAGGAGGTCGCTGTGCCAGTGACGTTCGGGGTGCTAACCACGGTGGCGGCGTTTTTTCCGCTGATGATGATCGGTGGTCCGCGAGGCGCGATCTTCGAGCAGATTCCTTTTATCGTCATACCTGTGCTGATGTTCTCCTTGGTGGAATCCAAGTTGATCCTACCGGCGCATCTGCGGCATATGAAAGCCCCCAATAATCGGCATGCATTGACCCGTGCCCAGCAGTCGATTGCACGTGGCCTGGAGCGCTTCGTCGCGCGCTTTTACAGTCCCGCGTTGGCTTGGGTGCTGACCTATCGCTACCTCTCGTTGGCACTGATGTTAGGGCTGACGCTGGTGGTGTTTGCGACCGTGGCGGGTGGTTGGACCCGGTTTGTGTTTTTTCCCAAGGTGCAGAGTGAGATCGCTGTTGCCGCATTAACGATGCCAGCCGGAACCCCGTTTGCGGTCACCGATCGGCATGTCGAGAAAATTACCGTGGCCGCGCAGTGGCTTCAGGATAAGCACCGGGATCCGGAGACGGGGGACAGTGTGATCACGCACATACTGTCGACCTCAGGGTCTGGAGGCGGGCATAACGGTCGGGTGCGGTTTGAAATTGTCGCCCCCGAACAGCGTACGCTGAATATCACCAGCTCGGAGCTGGTGCGTGAATGGCGCAAAAAAATTGGCTCGATTCCCGGGGCTGAAACCCTGACCTATAGGGCTGAGATCGGTCGTTCCGGTGATCCTATCGATGTCCGTCTTAACGGTCAAAACCTGGACCAGTTGGGGGATTTTGCGGCGAAGGTACGGCAGCGGATGGCCACCTATCCCAATCTGTTCGATATTGCCGACTCTCTGTCGGACGGCAAGCAGGAGCTGCAGCTGGAGCTAAGGCCAGCTGCGCAGATGCTGGGGCTGGATCTGACCGATCTGGCGCGGCAGGTACGGCAGGCGTTTTTCGGTTTTGAGGTGCAGCGGCTGCTCCGCGGCCGCGACGAGGTCAAGGTGCTGGTGCGTTATCCGGCCCGTGAACGGCAGTCGCTGGACACTCTGGACCGAATGATGATTCGGACCGCGCAGGGGGTTGAGGTGCCTTTTGCCGAGGTCGCCGATCTTAAACCGGGGCGCAGTCCGGCCTCGATCAATCGGGTCGACCGGGTGCGTACGGTCAGTATCACCGCCGATGCCAACAAAGAGCTGGCAGATCTGGAAGCGATTAAACGCGATCTAGAGACCTTCTTAGCCGAGCTGATCGACGACTATCCGGGGGTAGTGTACAGCTTTGAGGGCGAAGCCAAGGAGCAGCGCGACTCCTTCCAGGCTTTGGTGTGGGGCAGTGTATTTGTATTATTTGTGATCTTTACACTGCTGGCGATTCCGTTCGGTTCTTATGCGCAACCCTTGATTGTAATCTCGGTGATCCCGTTCGGCGTGGTTGGGGCGATTCTGGGCCACTGGGTGATGGGGATGAACCTGACCATCATGAGCGCGATGGGGATGCTGGCGCTGAGCGGCGTGGTGGTCAACGATTCACTGGTGCTGGTGGATTTTGTCAATCGCATGCGGGCCTCGGGAATGCCGTTGCAAGAGGCGGTGCGGATGGCGGGATCCGCCCGGTTCCGGGCGGTGATGCTGACCTCGCTGACCACCTTCTGTGGGTTGATGCCGCTGATCTTTGAGAAGAGCACCCAGGCCCAGTTTTTGATTCCGATGGCGGTATCGCTGGGCTTTGGCATTCTCTTTGCGACCCTGATCACCCTGTTTATCGTCCCAGTCAACTACCTGCTATTGGAGGATATGCGGCGACTGTTCGGTGGTCGTGGTACCCGGATCGACAGGGTCGATGAGCAGGTTCTCGACTGAGTGAGAGCAGCCTCGTTGGCCCGGATCAGCAATCCATTCCGGGTTGTGGCTTACTCCTGTTTTAACGCGTGCTTGAGGTTGCGTGCCTCGGCAAAGGTATCGGCCAGCGGCGGATTCACAAGTGTTCTTAAGCTCCAGTTTACGTACGGAATTTACAATGAAAAGAACGACTTTGATGGTGCAAGGAACCACATCCGATGCCGGTAAATCAGCCCTGGTTACCGGTATCTGTCGCCTGCTCAAGCGCAGAGGTTTGTCGGTGGCCCCGTTCAAACCGCAGAATATGGCGCTCAACAGTGCGGTGAGCGTCGATGGTGGTGAGATCGGTCGGGCCCAGGCGGCGCAGGCCCGAGCGTGTGGCTTGGAGCCGCACAGCGATATGAATCCGGTACTGCTTAAGCCCAATAGCGATACCGGGGCTCAGGTGATTATTCAGGGCAAGGCGTTGACGCATATGCAGGCGTCTGATTACCACCACTATAAACCCCGGGCGATGGCGGCGGTGTTGGATTCACATGCCCGGCTTGAGCAGCAGTACGACTGGATCATCGTCGAGGGCGCGGGGAGTCCGGCCGAGATCAATCTGCGTGATCGGGATATCGCCAATATGGGGTTTGCCGAAGCGGTCGATTGTCCAGTGATTATCGTTGCCGATATCGATCGTGGCGGAGTTTTTGCGCATCTGGTTGGCACCCTGGAGTTGCTGTCACCGAGCGAGCAGGCGCGGGTTGAAGGCTTTGTGATCAACCGTTTCCGGGGCGACATCGCGCTGCTGCAGTCGGGGTTGGATTGGTTGGAGCAACGAACCGGAAAACCGGTGCTGGGGGTCGTGCCCTATCTGCACGGACTCTATCTGGAGGCCGAGGATGCACTGGCCTGGAGCTCTGCTACGTTGGCCGATAAGCCGCTACTGAAAGTGGTGGTAGCGGTGACGCCGCGGATCTCCAATCATACCGATTTTGATCCGCTGCGCTTGCACCCGCAGGTGGATATCCAGTTTATCGGTCCCGGCCAAACGCCGCCGCCAGCGGACCTGATCATCCTGGCCGGTTCCAAGAGTGTCGGTGCTGATCTTGACTGGCTGCGGCAGCAGGGGTGGGAGGCGGTGATCGAGCGGCATCTGCGCTATGGCGGAAAATTGTTAGGGATCTGTGGCGGGTTGCAGATGCTCGGATCACAGATCCATGATCCCGGGGCGATCGAAGGTCCGGCGAGGAGTTATCCAGGGCTGGGGTTGCTGGATTTTGAAACCACGCTTAAGGCCCACAAGCAGTTGCGCCAGGTTGAGGGCCGGCTGCTGCTGGGCGCGCGCTCAGCGCCCATCTGCGGCTACGAGATACATGCCGGTATCAGCTCGGGTGCCGCCTTGGCGCGGCCGTTGGTCGAGCTTGCGGGTCATGCGGATGGCGCTCGCTCCGAAGACGGTCAGATTCAGGGCACCTATCTGCATGGCTTGTTCGACCACCCCGATGCGGGCCAGGCGTTGCTGGAGTGGGCCGGGCTGCGGGTTGAGAGTCAGGTCGATATAGCGCTACTGCAGGAGCAGGGGATCGACCGCCTGGCGGATTCGCTGGAGCAGGTTTTTGATCTGGCGTTGTTAGATAAGATGCTCGGTCTGTGATTGTTGCAGCCGGCAGCCTCCTGAGCGGGGGCGATGATCGAGTTTCGCACTTTTGTGCCGCATACGGGTATAATTCGCCCATGCTTTTTCAGCAAGCACGCAATCTTCAAACACTCCATTATTTACTATAAGGTCGGGTCTGACAGTGATTATCAAACCAAAAACGCGCGGTTTTATCTGCATCACCACTCATCCCGTTGGCTGTGATGTCAATGTTCAGCAACAAATTGCCTACACCCAGTCGAAGGGTGTGCTGGCTAACGGCCCGAAGCGGGTCTTAGTCATCGGCTCCTCCAGCGGCTATGGGCTGTGCTCGCGCATCGAGGCGGCCTTTGGTTCTGGTGCCGGTACGATCGGGGTGTTTTTCGAAAAACCGGGCACTGAAAAGAAGCCGGGCACGGCCGGTTGGTACAACTCTGCCGCCTTCGACAAGGCGGCTAAAGCGGCAGGTCTCTACTCGAAAAGTGTTAACGGCGATGCGTTCTCGCATGAGGCCAAGCAGAAGGTGATCGATCTGATTAAAGCCGATCTGGGGCAGGTGGATCTGGTGGTCTACTCGCTGGCCTCGCCGGTGCGTAAGCTGCCTGATACGGGCGAAGTGATACGCTCGTGCCTCAAACCGATTGGTAAGGTGTACCGTGCTACCGCCGTGGATACCAACAAAGACTGTATTATCGATACCGAGGTGGAGCCGGCGACCGAGCAAGAGATTGCCGATACTGTCACCGTGATGGGCGGGCAGGATTGGGAGCTGTGGATCGATGCGCTGGATAACGCCGGAGTATTGGCAGACGGCTGTCGTTCGGTCTCTTACAGCTATATCGGCACCGAAATCACCTGGCCGATCTATTGGGATGGTGCTCTGGGCAAGGCCAAGATGGATCTGGATAGGGCTGCCGCAGAGATTGATCAGCGCCTCGGCGCCAAGGGTGGCTCTGCGAATGTGGCGGTACTGAAAAGTGTCGTGACTCAGGCCAGTTCTGCGATTCCGGTGATGCCGCTGTATATCGCCATGGCCTTCAAAGTCATGAAAGAGAAAGGCCTTCACGAGGGCTGCATGGAGCAGATCGAACGCCTGTTCCGAACCCAGCTGTACAAGGCTGACGGCTCTGCGGCAGCGACCGATGACAGCAACCGTATTCGTCTGGATGACTGGGAACTGCGTGACGAAGTGCAGGATGCCTGCCAGGAAATCTGGCCCCAGGTGACTACCGAGAATCTGCGTGAACTGACCGACTACCAGGGCTATAAGGAAGAGTTTCTGAAGCTGTTCGGTTTTGGTCTTGATGGCGTCGACTACGATGCCGATGTTAATCCGGATCTGAGTTTTGATGTTGAGCAGCTGTAACACTTAGCCGTTTTTTGCTCCCGCCTGTGATTCACAGGCGGGATTTTATCGTCCTACGTCTTTTTTTTGTAAATAATTCCCGCACCCTGCCGTGCTAACCCGGATATTTCATGAAGGGATCGAAATTTCTGGTCACGCTGGCTAAGCAGTTGGCCCGATCTCCCGCAGGGCCTTGGTGGTTCCAAGGCTTAAGGGAGATCGGGCCAAATGCAACGGCAGAGGGCTCAGAAAATCGATCAGCATTACCGGTGGCAAAGTGCAGCATTTCTAATGTAATCATAGGTTCAATAAGCATCAGTGTTACAGGTCTGTCTTTAGCGCCTTTGTGAAAAATCCGGGCTAAATAGCAGGGCCCTGAGCTCCCCGTGTCATCACGCTTTAACCTGTCCTTATACCATTGCACAATGGTGAATTTATCCGCAATCGGTACTGTGGTTTTTCTGCATGGAATCACATTATTATAATAAATCGATGAGGAATGTTTGAATGGACTTTCAGGCTGCTGTGGCACATGCCACCGACAGTAAAGCGGCGACCGTAATCGGGTTACAGATTCATGGTCGTACGATCGAAGTTTATCGTCCCCGTTTCTCCCCTCAAGAAGGTCGTTGCCAGGTTGAATACCGCGAAGGGATGTTGTTCCAGAGTGGTTATGAGCAAGACCTCCTGTATCAGGATCAGTTGCCGGGAGAGGCGCTCAGTTTAGATTATTTTGTTGCCCCTCTAAGCGAAGACGAGCTCGACTCGGTTCTCAGCGAGGAGGGCGAGATGATGCTGCATCACCTGCTCGCAGGTTCACCGGATCCGCAGCGCTGTATTAACGCTCGCGACAAGGCTGCGTTTACCTCCTGGTGTATTACTACGTTGGCCGCACGTAACGGTTGATCTGGACGTGTACGGGTGTCACCCATTAGCCAACGGTGGTCAAGAACCATAAGGCCCTGGTAGCGCATTTTTATAGCACTGTCGTTTCTACCGGTCTCGCACGCGCGATGACTCATTTTTGCCCTAGGTTTCGCCCAGTCGGTTTCGAGATCAAACTGATTCGCACCAGTCTCCCATAGGGATCAAGGCAGTGGGATCGTCTATCCCTCTTCTTTCTTACCGGTATTGATTTCTAATTTAGACTGGACTTATCCGAATTTCCTTGTAGTTTCATAGTGTCGATTATCGGCATCGTGGAAGCCTTATGTCTAGATCGTTGCGTTACTTTGCATTATCCAGTTTTATCTCAGTCTCTATTGCTGCTTTGCTGCTGGCGATCTTTTCGCAGAGCATTCTGAACCGGACCCTGCTTGAATACGGCCAGGAGCAGAATCAAGCCATTGCGTCCGTCATTAATGCTCCGGTTAAAGCGCTGGCGCATGAGTTGATCGTTACGTCCTCTCATGAACAGCGGCTGAAGCTCGCACTACGGCTTGATCAGGACCTGAGTGGGCTGATGCCTGTGCGAGGCCTCAGGCGATTTGAGCTGTTCGCTATCGATGGCAGATTGCTCTATCGCAACGCCTTGTTAGAGGCGTCCAACGGCTTAACGGAGTTGCAATTACAGGCTTTGTCGACTGGGCGGTTGCCGTCTGAACTCAGGACCTTGTCTGATGCCGATCAGATTTCCCGGCAAGTTGTCACTTGGATTCCACTTCGTCTGAATGGGTTGGGCAATGATGCAGTGTTGGCCATCGCAACCGATGTGAGTGTTCTCTCTGCTTTTTTCGACCGACATCGTTACGCTCTGGGGATCGCCGCTGCGCTGGTGATATTGCTGTTGTTTGGCGTGCTCTATTTCAGCGTTCGCTACGCCGATCGCGAGCTGGAAAAGCAGCGTGCAGCGTTACAGTCGGACGTTGCTGAGCAGAACAGAGCAAAGCAGGTGTTACAACAACGGGGGGATGTAGCCGATGTATTGAAACGCGAGCTTGAGGAGCGTCGTCAAGTCGAGCAGAGCTTGCGTGATAAAGAAGCCTACCTGCAGGCGGTTATGGCGAATATCTTTAACGCTATCGTCTGTATTGATAAACGCGGTCAAATGTTGTCGTTTAATCCAACCGCAGAGCAGATGTTTGGTTACTCTCAGCAGCAAGTGATCGGTAAAAATGTTTCCTTGTTGATGCCTGCGGAGCATGCCCAAAGGCATGATTCGTATATAGAGAATTATTTGCGGACGGGGCAGGCGGCGATTATTGGCAGCCTGCGTGCACTCAAGGGGCTGCGCCAGGATGGTTCAGAGTTCCCGATGGAGCTGGAAATTACTGAGGCTGAGGTCGCTGGAGAGCCGATATTCATCGGTACTATTCGTGATATGAGCGACAAGGAGCAGGCCGAAAAATCACTCTTCGAGGCGCGCCAAAAATATTACCAGCAGGAGAAGATGGCGGCGATCGGCTTTTTATCAGCCGGTCTGGTGCATGAAATAGGCAATCCGATTGCGGCGATTTCGGGATTGTTGGATAGCGTTTGTGATCCCGGTACCGAACATCTGCCCTGTAATGCAGCGGCTAACCTGCAATTACGCATGGTACAGGAGCAGGTTGAGCGGATTATTAAGATCACCCGCGATGTATCCGAGTTTGCTACGCCGCAGGCGAAAGGGCCGGATCTCCAGGATTTGAATAATCTGATCGGTCGTACCTGTCGCTTAATGCGCCATGATCAGCGCTTTGCCGAAATTGAACTCAAATTGGAGCTCAACAATCAGATTCCAGCAATTTATGGTGTGGGCGACCATCTGATCCAGGTGCTGATGAATCTGCTGGTTAATGCGGTTGATGCCGTTTCTGAGTGCCCCGGGCAGCCCGGTTTGATTTTGGTGAGTACGGGGGTCGAGGATAACAGGGTCTGGTTTGACGTGTCAGATAATGGTTGCGGTATGAGTACCGAGGTTCTATCGCATGCCAACGAAGCCTTCTATACCACCAAGCCGGTTGGGCGAGGGACCGGGCTGGGGTTGTCGTTATGCCAGTCATTATTAAACGAGCAGGGGGCTACGATGACTATCAGCAGTCAGATAAATCAGGGTACGCAAATCCGTGTCACGTTACCCACGTCCCTCTCGGCACAGGATAATAAAATGATATAGCTGCAGTGCGATGTCGCGTTGGTGGTGTGTGCCGGTCGTCTCTTTTCGTCTTGGCCGAAAGAGTAGGGCCGCAAAAAGTCTCGCAGGTGTAGCCTGCTCTCCTTTCTCCTTTCTCCTTTCTCCCTCGCGCAGACGAATAGGCGCAGATAAGACCACCTGCGCGGAGGAGTTTATCCTGGCAGCATCGCTGTCGTCGGTAATCTTGTTGTCGTGTGTTGTCGTGTGTTGCCGGATAGGATTGTCTCTGTGGGGGAAATAACTAAAGCGGTTTGAGTGTAAACATGCATTTATCAGCGCTAATAGGTGGCAGATGAGGGACGGCTGCTTGACGCTGTGCTAGCCTCGTGCCGGTTGCATTAAGATCCGATACGGCATGTAAGGTAAAATGGAATTTAGACAGGTTGAGGGGGTCATACTGATGCAAATCGGCTTTCTGATTGCAGGTTGGCTGGCTTCTTGTGGTGTCGATGCGGTTGGATATCACCGGAAAAACGGCGGATTACAGCGTTAAGGTGGCCTCGTTTGCCGGTAATCTGCACATGATGCCAGCACCAGGGCGGGTTGCGACGGTGATGATTTCGAAGGCGGTGCTCTTCAAGTATGATCATCAACCCCTTTTGACGTATATTCGCCAAGTTGCAGAAAGAATCGCCCCGGTGTTAATGCCGAGTAAGCTGGGGCGCCAGAATCCATCTCGGCGCCCGGCGCTACCGAACTGTTATCACGCTGACATCCCCTCATTGGCACAGAGGGTTGCTGGCCTGCTGCAGTTGGCCGTTTCTTCAGATTGTTTTTAAGGTGTTGCTATGCAAGTTACTATTTTCGGGACCGGTTATGTGGGTCTGGTGACCGGAACCTGTTTGGCCGATGCGGGCCATCATGTCTGCTGTGTCGATATAGATTCCGCTAAAATTGAGCGTCTGAAGGCGGGGGATATACCGATCTTTGAGCCGGGGTTAGCGACGTTAGTGAACAATAATCTGAGCAGTGGTCGGCTCCAGTTCAGCGTCGATGCGGATGTGGCAGTGAACCTGAGCGAGATAATATTTATCGCGGTGGGGACTCCGCCGGGCGAGGACGGATCGGCCGACCTGAGCTATGTGCTGACGGTTGCCCGGAGCATTGCCGAGTCGATGACCGAGAATAAAATTGTGGTGACCAAGTCGACCGTTCCGGTCGGGACTGCCGCTCGGGTGCAGGCGGAGATCGATCAGGTGCTGGACCGACGCGGCGTATCCCTGTCGGCCGATGTTGCGTCCAATCCCGAATTTTTGAAAGAGGGTAATGCGGTCGCCGATTTTATGAAGCCGGATCGGATCGTGGTGGGGAGCGATTGTCCCCGGGTGCGTGAGCAGCTGAGTCACCTGTATGCGCCCTTTAACCGGATGCGGGATAAGCTGGTCTTTATGGATCCGCGTTCCTCCGAGCTGACCAAATACGCGGCCAACGCAATGCTGGCAACCAAGATCAGCTTTATGAACGAGATGGCCAATCTGGCCGAAAAACTCGGTGCAGATATCGAACAGGTGCGCCAGGGTATCGGTGCAGATCCTCGCATCGGCTACCATTTTATCTATCCCGGCTGCGGCTACGGCGGCTCCTGTTTTCCTAAAGATGTGCAGGCAATGGCGCGAATGGCGGAGCAGGTTGGTTATCCTGCGGAGCTGCTAAATGCGGTGGAGGCGGTCAATCAAAGGCAGAAGCTCAAGCTGTACCAACGGGTTGAGAGACACTTTAACGGTGAACTGGCGGGTAAAACGTTCGCTATATGGGGGTTGGCGTTTAAACCCAATACCGACGATATGCGGGAAGCGCCGAGCCGGGTGCTGATCGAGTTGCTGTTAAGGGCGGGTGCCCGGATACGGGCCTATGATCCCGAGGCCCTGTCCGAAGCGCAGCATCTATTGGGTTCCCAGCCGGGACTGGAGCTGTGTTCGAACCAGGACCTGGTGCTCGAAGGTGCAGATGCGTTGCTGATCTGTACCGAGTGGAAATGCTTCTGGAACCCCGACTTTGCTCAGCTAAAGCAGGCGCTCAAGCAGCCGCTAATTTTTGATGGTCGCAATCTGTACGATCCGGAAGTGCTTAAAGAGATCGGCTTTACCTATTACGCCATGGGCCGAGGAGATAGCGTAACGTGCCCCTGAGTGCTGAGAAAGAGCTTGTCGCGATAGCACGCGTGGTAGCGGGAATTGCCGCATTGGCGCTGTCGCGCCGATGCTGACGCAGCTGCAATCTCTGAATCGGAGCTATAAGGCCGCGGTCATCGCGCTGCTGGATACGCTGCTGGTGCTGTTGTCGCTGTGGTTAGCGTTCTCACTCCGGCTGGGCGAACTGTACCACCCCCAGGGTAAGCAGCTGCTGCTGTTTGCAGTCGTGCCGCTGATTGCGATTCCGGTCTATATTCGTTTGGGCCTGTATCGCGCCGTCATTCGCTATATCGGCCATCGTGCGATGATCACCATCGGTTACGCCAATGCGTTGCTGGTGTTGCTGTGGTCACTGTTGCCCTTCTATCTGTCCAACTATTTTCATTGGGAGCTGTTTTCCCCTCGCTCGCTACCACTGATTTTTTGGATGGTGCTCTGTATCCTTGTGGGTGGCAGCCGGCAGATTGCACGCTGGTTTATGGCCGGTGCTTTCCGCGAGCGTAAAGGCAACCACGTGCTGATCTACGGTGCGGGCGAGGCGGGGGTGCAGTTGGCGTTGTCGTTAAGTCAGAGTAGCCATTTTCGTCTGTTAGGGTTTATTGATGACGATGTCGGGTTAAAGGGGCATCAGATCGCCGGTCTGACCGTGTTGGGTGGTTTGCCGGTGATCCCGGAGCTGCGCGGGGACTATGAGACCCTGGAGGTTTTGCTGGCCTTACCGAGTGCGACTCAGGAGGATCGACGCCGGATTTTACGGGAATTAGAGCAAGTTGAAGTGGCTGTGCGCTCGATGCCGTCGCTGGATCAGGTCGCACTGGGGCAGGCTTATCTGACCGAACTGAATGAGATCGATCTGACCGATTTGCTCGGCCGGGCGTCGGTCCAGGCGGATCCCGAGCTGCTGCAACAGAGCGTGAAGGGACGCCAGGTGCTGGTTACTGGTGCCGGTGGCTCAATCGGCTCGGAGCTCTGTCGTCAGTTGCTGCAGCAAGCGCCTCGGTGTTTGGTGCTGCTGGAGCACAATGAGTTTTCGCTGTACCAGCTCGAGGCGGAGCTACGGCAGCGGATCGAGTTGTTCGATTTACCGACGGAGCTGGTTGCGGTGCTGGGAACGGTGTTGGATCGGTCCCGGATGCAGCGACTGATTGGTGGTTATCGGATTCAGACCCTGTACCATGCCGCTGCGTATAAACATGTGCCGATCGTCGAGCAGAACGTGATTCCCGGGGTGCAGAATAATGTGCTGGGGACCTGGGTGGTCGCGCAGCTGGCGATGCAGTTAAAGGTAGAGCGCTTTGTCCTGATCTCTACCGATAAGGCGGTTCGGCCAACCAATACCATGGGTGCCAGCAAGCGACTTGCCGAGATGGTGCTGCAAGGCTTGCAGTGTCACCCGGAAAACAGTGTGACCC
Organism: Motiliproteus sp.; assembly: GCA_036964625.1. Lineage (GTDB taxonomy): Bacteria > Pseudomonadota > Gammaproteobacteria > Pseudomonadales > Balneatricaceae > Motiliproteus. Next base: position 27,728 of record JBALTG010000027.1, on the reverse strand, counting down.
GGTTTATGATGGTTCGCTTTGGCAATGTATTGGGCTCCTCGGGATCTGTGATTCCCCTGTTCCAGCGCCAGATCGCTCAGGGTGGGCCGGTGACAGTGACCGATCCGGAGATAACCCGCTATTTTATGACCATCCCGGAAGCCGCGTCATTGGTGATTCAGGCCGCATCGCTGGGCCAGGGCGGGGAGCTGTTTGTATTGGATATGGGGGCGCCGGTGCGTATTGCCGATCTGGCCCAGAGAATGATCCGTCTGAGCGGTCACCGGGTCGCAGGTGGGCGTCGATCCGGGGTTGAGATCCGCTATACCGGTTTGAGGCCGGGAGAGAAACTTTATGAAGAGTTACTGATCGGTGATAACGTTACTGGCACCTCGCATCCGCAGATTATGATGGCTCACGAAGAGGGGCCCGATAGTGCCCAGTTGGAGCTGATCATCGGGGCCCTGACTGAGCAGGTCGAGCAGCAGGCGGTCGAACCGTTGCGGGCTTTGATGTTGCAGCATGTCAGCGGTTTTTTGCCTCAGTGTGGAAATCAAGACCTGTTGAGTCGCTGCGAACAACGCTAGTACCGCATTGGCATAGGTCAGAATATTCGAGTTGGACGAAGGAGAGTGGCGTGGCTAGAGTTTTGGATGATTTAAGAGTTGCGGTCATTGGTTTGGGGTATGTGGGGTTGCCGCTGGCCGTTGCGTTCGGGCGTAAGTATCCAACTCTGGGATTTGATATTAATCCGCAGCGGATTGAAGCGCTCATGCAGGGGCGGGATGATACCCTGGAGGTCGCTACAGATGAGCTAAAGGCTGTTGAGCGATTGCGGTTTACTGCCGATACACAGCGGTTGAGCGACTGCAATTGTTATATTGTCACCGTGCCGACTCCGATCGATGTGCACAAACAGCCCGATCTGACCCCGCTCAGAAAAGCCTCAGAAACGGTTGGTGCTGCACTCAAGCCCGGTGATCTGGTGGTGTATGAGTCGACGGTCTATCCGGGTGCCACCGAAGAGGTCTGTGTGCCGATTCTCGAACGGGTCTCGGGGCTAACCTTCAATCGTGACTTTGTGGTGGGGTACAGTCCTGAGCGCATTAATCCGGGCGATAAAACCCATCGCCTGGAAACTATTCTCAAGGTGACCTCGGGGTCGACCCCCGACGCCGCTGAGCAGATCGATAACCTGTACGGCTCGATCATTACCGCGGGTACTCACCTGGCCAGTTCGATCAAAGTTGCCGAGGCGGCTAAGGTGATCGAAAATACCCAGCGGGATCTGAATATTGCTCTGGTTAACGAGTTGGCGATCATCTTTAATCGGCTCGGCATCGATACCGGTGAGGTGTTGGCGGCGGCGGGTACCAAATGGAACTTTCTGCCGTTTCGGCCCGGTCTGGTTGGCGGTCACTGCATCAGTATCGATCCCTACTATCTGACCCATAAAGCCCAGGCGGTCGGCTATCATCCAGAGATAATTTTGGCGGGTCGGCGTCTCAACGATGGCATGGGTGCCTACGTGGTCTCTCAGGTGGTCAAAAAAATGACCCAGAAGAAAATCCAGGTGATGGGCAGCAAGGTGTTGATTCTTGGGTTGGCGTTCAAAGAGAACTGTCCCGACCTGCGCAATACACGGGTCGTCGATATGATCAAGGAGCTGGAGGATTATCACGCCGAGGTGGAGGTCTACGACCCCTGGGTTAGCCCAGCTGAGGCGAAGCATGAGTACGGTTTGGATCTGCTCGATGCGCTCAGTCCCGGTCGTTATGATGCGGTGATCCTGGCGGTTGCGCATCAACAGTTTGAGGTTTTGGGGGTCGAGGCGATCCAAGAATTGTGTCAGCCCACCGCGGTATTGTTCGATATCAAGCATATGTTACCCGCAACGGCGGTAGACGGTCGATTATAATTGCGCACTGGCTTGATTCGTTTTTAAACAGTTAAGCATACACTTGGCTTTCGGTGAGAGGTTTGCACCTTAGCTATAAAGGAATACAACCATGAAAGTATTAGTCACCGGAGCGGCCGGATTTATCGGTTTCCATGTCAGTCAATACCTGATCAATCGTGGCGACCAGGTGGTGGGGCTGGATAATCTGAACGACTATTACGATGTCTCGCTGAAGCTTGCTCGCCTGGCGCAACTGGATGCTAATGCCAATGCGGAGCTGTTTCGTTTCGTAAAACTGGATCTGGCTGATACTCCGGGGATGGAGCAGTTGTTCAAAACAGAAAAGTTTGATCGGGTGGTGAATCTTGCGGCTCAGGCCGGGGTGCGCTATAGCATCGAAAACCCCCGTGCTTATATCGATAGTAATATCGTCGGCTTTTTGAATATTCTCGAAGGCTGTCGCCATAACGACGTCAAACACCTCGTCTATGCTTCGTCCAGTTCGGTCTATGGTGCCAATGAAACCCTACCCTTCTCTGAGCACGATAATGTCGATCACCCATTGTCACTGTATGCCGCCTCGAAAAAATCTAATGAGCTGATGGCGCATACTTACAGCCACCTGTACGCATTGCCGACCACTGGGTTACGCTTCTTTACCGTCTATGGTCCTTGGGGGCGGCCGGACATGGCGCTGTTTCTGTTTACCAAGGCGATCAAGGAGGGTAAGCCGATCGATGTGTTTAACTACGGTAAGCATCGTCGTGATTTTACCTATATCGATGATATCGTCGAAGGGGTGATACGCACCCTGGATCGGGTGGCTGAGTCGAATCCGCAGTGGCAAGGTAAAACGCCTGATCCTGCCAGCAGTAAAGCACCCTGGCGGGTCTTTAATATCGGTAACCAGCATCCGGTTGAATTGCTGGACTATATCGGCTGCATAGAATCAGAGCTGGGGCGTAAGGCGGAGTTGAATCTGTTGCCGTTGCAGCCGGGCGATGTGCCGGATACGGCGTCGGATGTGTCTGCGCTGGAGGCCTGGGTCGATTATAAGCCCGAGACACCGGTAAATGTCGGTATTGAACGTTTTGTTGTCTGGTATCAAGCCTATTTTAAATAGCCTTCGTCAAGCCATACAGGGCTTGCGACAGGCTCTGTGAGCTGATTTTTATATTTTGAAAATATTGATAACCGGCGCCAGTGGTTTTGTTGGACAGCATCTTTGCCGTGAAATGATCCGGCAGCACTACAGTGTACGCGGGCTCGTCCGCGATCCAGGTCGTTTTTCCGCGGCACAGCTGGGTAGCGTTGATCTGGTTAAGATCTCGGGACTGGAGGATGAGGTTGCGATTGCCAGGGCGCTGGCGGGAATTGATGTGGTTGTCCATCTGGCCGCGCGTGTACATGCCATGGATGATACCCAGGCGCAGGATTCTGAATATGACCGTGTTAACCACCAGGGAACGTTGACTCTGGCCCGTTTGGCGAAAAATGCAGGCGTACGACGCTTTATTTTTCTCAGCTCAATTAAGGTGAACGGCGAGGAGCGGGTTGTTCCTTATAGTGCAGCCGATGTGCCTAACCCTCAGGATGCCTATGCTCGATCTAAGTATCGAGCCGAGAGTGCTCTATTAGCCTACGGCCAAGCCAGTGGTTTTGATGTGGTCGTGATCCGGCCTCCGTTAATTTACGGCGCGGGGGTAAAAGCCAATTTTTTGCAACTGATTCGCTGGGTTAAACGGGGTATTCCCTTACCTCTTGCTGGATTAACGAATCGACGTACGTTGGTGAGCATTACCAATCTGGTTGATCTGGTGCGGGTGTGTGTTGTGCATCCTCAAGCAGAGGGGCAGATATTTCTTGTTTCGGATGGTGAGGCCGTTTCAACATCGACCTTGATCCGGCGCATAGCGCAGGCCTATGGTGTTAAACCGAGACTATTTTATTGCCCTGATATTTTGCTGCGTATGATCGCCAAATTATTGCGAAGATCGAGCAGTGCCGATCGGTTGCTGGGATCTTTAGCCGTGGATATTACTCATACTCAGCAGTGCTTAGATTGGCAGCCGCCAGCGACGATGCTGCAAACACTTGTTGATATGGCAAGGCAGGATAAGGCGCGTATTGAAAATGCCGGATAGCCCGCCAATTGCACCGGATATCGGGGTGCTTTCGCAAAGCCAATACGGGTTCGATAAATGTGCTTGGAGTGCCGCTTGTATTGCTATGTTAAACGCCCGAAAGCCTTATGTTGCGTGGGTTAAAGACCGTTTAAAGGTTTTTTATAAGAGTGTTTTGATGTGAATCGCGGGCTAGGAGGCTGACCGAGAACAGGCTGACCTACTGCGAAACCTGTATTTCGGCCAGATTTGACGCTCATTTTTGGCAAATAGAACCACTATTCTTCGTAAATGAACGATAAATCTGACTCAAAATACAGATCTCTCGCTACGATCGCTATTCTCAGTCAGTCTCCTAGGGGCGTGTCGTGTTATTGAATAACCTGATCTATCCATTGGTGGCTTTGCTATCGCTGCTGTTTGCTTATGCGGTTTTAAAATTACTGCGACAGCAGCAGTTGTTTGATCTGCCTAATGCAAGAAGTTCGCATACTACACCGGTTCCCAGAGGGGGCGGTGTTAGTTTTGCTGTGTTGTATCTTATGCTACTTGTGTGGTTGGCATTGACAGCAACGGTACCGGTTATGGATGTGCTGGTGTTGATTGGTGGGGGAGGCGTGCTTGCGTTGGTTGGTTTTGCTGATGATCGTTCCGGGTTGTCTTCTAAATTCCGGCTGATGATGCAGTGTCTCTGTATGAGCGCTTCTGTTCTATGCATTTATTATTATCAGCTGGAGGGCGCATCGGCTGTATTCTGGTTCGGGATCGGCGGTTTGGTTCTGGCGTGCGTTTGGTGGATTAATCTCTTTAACTTTCTTGATGGAATCGACGGCTATGCCACCTCCGAGGCAGTGTTACTCTGTGTTGCTGCTGCGGGGCTCTGCTCTCTTGGATCTGGGATCCTTTATGCGCAGCTGTATTTATTATTAGCCGCATCTTTGATCGGCTTTGGGGTGTTGAACTGGGCGCCAGCTAAGCTTTTTATGGGTGATGTTGGCAGCTATTTCTTAGGTTTTATTATTGCCATGCTGGCGGTGTTGACACTGCGCGAACAGCTTATAGCGCCGTTGGTCTGGTTGATACTGACCGCGCTTTTTTGGATCGATGCGAGTATGACGCTGTTGCGCCGTATGCTGAGTGGAGAGCGCTGGTATGAGGCGCACCGCTCGCATGCGTATCAGATATTATCGCGTCGCTGGCAGAGTCATCAGCGTGTTTCGTTATTGGCGATTGGAGTAAATGCGTTCTGGCTAATGCCATTGGGCTTTGGCGCGCAATGGCTTATTGATAATGACCAGAATGGCTGTGTATTGGCATTGTTTATCGTTGCCTGTCTGCCGATTGCGGTAGTCGTGCATCTGCTTAATGCAGGGATAGATAACAGCTAAATGCTTCATTAAGGATTTTGTGTTGTTAGTAATAAGCGTAGAGTTGGTATAAATAATTAATATTATATTTGCGAAAAGCGGCCAAACCCTATATTTTTAACTTAGTAATTACATTGAAACACTATAGAGGTCTCCTATGAGCGATATTTTAAACGTGCTGACACGCAAAACCTCACTGCGTAAAGCATGTAAAGAGCTGTCCGCGTCTGATTTGGAAAAGCTTTTTGAAAATTTGTCGGGCTTAATTGACGAGCGCAAGCAGGAAGACGCCGCCATGGAAGCGGAGCGAGCTCAGAAGCAAGTAAATATCGATGCGATCAAGAAGCAAATGGCTGACAGCGGCGTCGATCTTGATGATCTTCTGGCAACGCTGGAGGCAACCCCGGCCGCAAAGACTAAGGTTGCGGTTATGCCTAAGTATCAGATTAAGGATGGCGAAGGCAACGTGTTGCAGTGGACCGGCCGCGGGCGCACGCCTAAGTTATTCCAGGCTTATTTCGACCAGGGTGGTAGCAAGGAAGATTGCCTGATTGGCTAGTGCTCGATCTAATCACGAACAATAGTTTCTAAAAAGGTGCGCTCTGCGCACCTTTTTTATTAAGGGGCATAGTGCGGGGCGAAAACTGCGAAGAGGAAAGATAGGAACCCGTGTGCTGGGCTGGTATGATGCCGCGCTTTCCTTGATGCCGTGCCCACTGGTTGTCCAGGTATTCGTTTTTTCTTCACAGGTGATCGACATGACCGACGAAAAGCTACAAAAAGTTCTAGCCCGAGCCGGGGTTGGGTCGCGCCGGGAGATGGAGCGCTGGATAGAGAGCGGGCGTATTACGGTTGCGGGAAAAGTTGCCACCTTAGGTGATCGCATCAGCTTGGATGCAGCCGTAACGGTGGATGGTCGCTCCCTCAGCCTATCTCAAATGGCTATCCTGGAGAGTCGGGTGATTCTTTATAACAAGCCGGTGGGTGAGATTTGCACCCGGAATGACCCAGAGGGGCGTCCGACCGTATTTGATAAGCTTCCCAAGCTCAAAGGCGGGCGCTGGGTCTCTGTCGGTCGATTGGATATCAATACCAGTGGTCTGTTGTTGTTTACCACCGATGGCGAGCTGGCCAATAAGCTGATGCACCCCTCCTCTCAGATCGATCGTGAATACGCGGTACGGGTTCATGGTGAGGTCACCGATGTGATGCTCAAGCGCTTACGTGAAGGGGTGTTGCTGGAAGACGGAATGGCGCGCTTTTCTGATGTACAGCATTTTGATGGTGCGGGAAGCAACCAGTGGTATCACGTGACGCTGATGGAGGGGCGGAACCGTGAAGTGCGCCGGCTGTGGGAATCGCAGGATGTGGAGGTGAGTCGGCTCAAGCGGGTGCGTTACGGCTGCGTCTTTATCCCGAAGCAGGTGTCTGCGGGGCAGTGGATAGAGTTGGGTCAGAAAGAGTTGAATGATCTGTGCGACATGGTTTCTCTGGAGCGGCGTAAGGTGGCTCAGAAGACGGTTGAGCAGCATACCGCAGATAAGCGGGTGCAGAAAAAGGCCCGCCCACAGCGTTCGGTTGAGGCTAAGCGGGGGCGCCCGTCGCGGCGCGGATAAAAGGCCCTGGTTTGTCAGTGGTGGTCTAATACCCCCGTTTTGCGGGGGTAGTTGTTTTTTTCTCAGGGTTGTGCGTCGATCGATTGGCCGTTGGAATTTTTGCTGTCGGCACCCATTAAATACAGATAAAGGGGCATGATCTGTTCAGGGGTGGCGAGATTGTAAGGGTTTTCGGCCGGATAAGCGTGGGCGCGCATGTTGGTGCGGGTGGGGCCCGGGTTAATCGCGTTGACCCGGATGTTGGAGGTATTCTCTAGCTCGTCAGCCAGAACCTGCATCAGCCCTTCGGTAGCAAATTTGGAGACGGCGTAGGCGCCCCAGTAGGCGCTGCCTTTGCGGCCCACTCCTGAGCTGGTGAAGACCACCGATGCGTCGTCTGACTTCATCAATAAAGGCAGCATCGCCTGGGTCATAAAAAACTGAGCGTTGACGTTGACCTGCATCAGCTGGCTCCAGACGCTGGGGTCATAGTTTTCTATTGGGGTACGATTGCCGAGCAGGCTGGCATTGTTGAGCAGGCCGTCTATCCGTCCGAACTCCTCTTCTATCGTTGCCGCGACCACGTCATAGTCGTGCGGTGTGGCGCCTTCTAAGTTAATCGGAAAAATAGCGGGCTGCGGCCAACCATTGGATTCGATCAGGTCGTAAACTGCTTCCAGTTTTTTGACCGTGCGCCCGGCCAAAATCACCGTGGCGCCATGCTGAGCAAAGCTGAGTGCGGCTGCGCGGCCGATGCCGTCACCCGCGCCTGTGATCAGAATGATGCGGTTTTTAAGAAGCTCGTCCGGGGCGTGGTAGTCAAACATGGTGCGGTTCCATTTAATCGATTTGGGTGGTCGGTGGTGTTTGTTAGCCAGAGTTTGATCTAGACCTGGACCTGAAGCCAGTTTAGCAGTTGCTGGGGTGATTTTACCTGTTCCTGGGCGCCCCAGTCATGGGGTTGGTCATCGGCGCTGAGGTAGCCGTAAAGCGCTGCAACGGTGATCATTCCGGCGCTGATTCCAGCCTCAATGTCACGCCGGTGATCGCCGACGTAAATGCTCTGCTGCGGGGTGCAGTTAAGTTCGGCGCAGGCTTTAAGGAGTCCTTCAGGATGGGGTTTCTGGTGCTGTAGCTGGTCCGGGCAGATCAGGGTGCTGCAGCGGCTGTTGAGTTGTAGCTGTTGCAGGATCGGCAAGCAGAAACGCTGCGGTTTATTGGTGACGATGCCCCAGGGGATCTGTCGCTGTTCTAGCCACTGTAGTAAAGCGTCCATGCCGTCGAACAGCCGGGATTCTTGAGCGGGTGTTTGTTGATAGCGCTCCAGTAACAGGAGTCGAAGCGGTTCGATTTCCGGGGCGTTCGAATTGAGATTGAAGGCGCTCTGGATCATCGCTGCGGCGCCATTGGAGACCTGTTGCCGCACCCTGGCCTTATCGAGTTCGGGCAGTTGGCGCTCTGTCAGCATCTGTTGCAGCAGGCGGAAAAAATCGGGTGCGGTATCAAGCAGGGTGCCGTCGAGATCGAACAATACCGCTGCGGGTTTTGGGCTGTTCATGGTTGACCGGGCTTGCTCAGTTGGAGCAGGTAGTTGACGCTGGTGTCCTGCGGGTCAAGTCGGTACTGTTTGCTGAGCGGGTTATAAGTCATGCCGCAGGTAGTGCCAATCTCCAGGCCAGCAGCGCGGCACCAGTTGGCGAGTTCGCTGGGGCGGATAAACTTGCTGTGATCGTGGGTACCTTTGGGGACCAGGTTGAGCAGGTATTCAGCACCCACAATGGCGAACATAAAGGATTTGGCGTTGCGGTTCAGGGTCGAGAAGAACAGCTTTCCGCCGGGCTTGGTGAGGCGCGCGCATGCGGTGACAATGGAGGCGGGATCGGGCACGTGTTCGAGCATCTCCATGCAGGTGACGATGTCGAAGCTTTCGGGATGTTCGTCGGCAAGCTGTTCGACGGTGATCTTCTGATAGGACACTTTGACCCCCGACTCCAGGCCGTGCAGTTTGGCTACCTTTAGTGGCGCCTCACCCATGTCTATGCCCGTGACTGCTGCACCACGTACCGCCATCGATTCGGACAGGATTCCGCCGCCGCAGCCGACATCCAAAACCCGCTTTCCTGCCAGGGGGGCATATTGGTCGACAAAGTTAACTCGCAGCGGATTGATCTCATGCAGCGGTTTGAATTCGCTCTGCTTGTCCCACCAGCGGCTGGCCAATGCTTCAAATTTTGCGATCTCATCGGGGTCTACGTTGCTGTGGGAGTGGGTCTGTGGCTTGGCGCTGTCAGAGCTCATGCGGGGTCCAGTCTTATTAAAGGAGGCGGGCCGAATATGTTACCACCCAGGTCCTGGTCAGCACAGCTTTGAGGTTGAATTTGCAGCTGAATTTACTGCTCCAGGGGCTAGGGGTTTGTGCTATGATTGCACGCATTTTTCAGCGTGGTCGATGTGCGCGATATTCGACTCGGAATTGGTGGTAAGTCAGGCCCGATAAAGGTCGCAGAACAAAGGGATAACAGGGTTATATGGGTGAACTAGTTAAGCAGATCCAGCCGATCAATATCGAGGATGAGCTGAAGAAGTCGTATCTGGATTACGCCATGAGTGTCATTGTAGGGCGAGCCCTACCTGATGTGCGCGACGGTCTTAAGCCCGTGCATCGGCGTGTATTGTTCGCGATGCACGAACTTAGTAACGACTGGAATAAGCCCTATAAAAAGTCGGCGCGTGTGGTCGGTGATGTGATCGGTAAATACCACCCGCACGGTGACTCGGCCGTATACGACACCATCGTTCGCATGGCGCAGACGTTCTCGATGCGGCATATGTTGATTGATGGTCAGGGTAACTTCGGCTCGGTTGATGGTGATTCGGCTGCCGCGATGCGTTACACCGAAGTGCGGATGTCAAAGATCTCCCATGAGATTCTGGCAGACCTTGAGAAAGAAACGGTCGACTACGTTCCTAACTACGATGGTACCGAGCAGATCCCTGCTGTGATGCCGACCCGTATCCCTAATCTGCTGATTAATGGTTCTTCCGGAATCGCGGTGGGAATGGCGACCAATATTCCGCCGCATAATCTGCGTGAAGTGGTTCAGGGTACTATCGCGCTGATCGATGATCCCGATCTGACTATCGATCAGTTAATGGAGTACATCCCGGGTCCTGACTTTCCCACAGCCGCAATTATTAATGGTCGCGCCGGGATTTTGCAGGCTTATAGGACCGGTCGAGGCCGTATCTACCTGCGTGCCAGATACCATGTTGAAGAGGATCCTAAAAACGGTAAGCCCTCGATCATAGTGACCGAGCTGCCGTATCAGGTAAATAAAGCACGGCTGATCGAAAAAATTGCCGATCTGGTTAAAGAGAAGAAACTTGAGGGCATCACCGAACTGCGTGACGAATCTGACAAGGATGGCATGCGGGTTGTGATCGAGCTGCGTCGCGGCGATGTGCCGGAGGTTATGGTTAATAATCTTTACGCCCATACCCAGATGGAGAATGTGTTCGGTATCAACGTGGTTGCTCTGGTTGATGGGCAGCCCAAAACGTTGAATTTGAAAGACCTGCTGGAGGCGTTTGTACGCCACAGGCGAGAGGTGGTTACCCGGCGTACCCTGTTCGAACTGCGCAAAGCGCGCGAGCGGGGGCACGTTCTTGAGGGGTTGGCGGTGGCGCTGGCCAATATCGATGCGGTTATCGAGTTGATCAAGCTATCCAGCACGTCGGTCGAGGCCAGAGAAAAACTGGTTGAGACCAGTTGGTTGCCGGGTGATGTGTCTGCGATGCTGGAGCGTGCTGGCTCTGATGCCTGCCGTCCGGATGAGTTACCCGCTCAGTACGGCATGGTCGATGGTCGTTATTATCTGTCGCCGGTTCAGGCGCAGGCCATTTTGGATCTGAAACTGCACCGCTTGACCGGGATGGAGCAGGACAAGCTAATCGACGAATATAAGCAGTTGCTGGATGCGATCGCGGAGCTGTTACGTATATTAGGTAGCACTCAGCGGCTGATGGAGGTGATTCGTGAAGAGCTGGATGCGATTGTTGCTGAATATGCCGATGAGAGGCGCACTGAAATCACGGCTTCACGGCGTGATCTGACCATCGCAGACCTGATTACCGAAGAAGATATGGTGGTGACCATCTCCCATGGTGGCTACGCCAAAACCCAGCCGTTGGACTCCTATCAGGCTCAACGTAGGGGGGGGCGTGGTAAGTCGGCATCGGGCGTTAAAGATGAGGACTTTATTGCCCACCTGTTGGTGGCTAATACCCATGACACCATTCTCTGTTTTACCAGTCGAGGCAAGGTCTATTGGCTTAAAGTGTTCGAAATTCCGCCTGCTAGTCGTACCTCGCGTGGCCGGCCGATGGTGAATATTCTACCGCTGGAGGAGGGTGAGCGGATTACCACGATTCTGCCGGTCAACGAATATACCGAAGATCGCTTTGTGTTTATGGCCACGGCCTTAGGAACGGTTAAGAAAACATCACTGCTCAGCTTCTCGCGTCCGCGCAGCAGTGGCTTGATTGCATTAGGTCTGGATGAGGGCGACACGCTGATCGGAGCTGCGATTACTAACGGTGAGCAGGATGTGATGCTGTTCAGTGATGCGGGCAAAGCGGTGCGCTTTAAAGAGGAGTTGATCCGTCCGTTAAGCCGCCAGGCCCGGGGTGTGCGAGGTATCACCGTCGAGGATGATGCGCGTGTAATTGCGCTGATCATACCTGAAGAGGGCGGGCGTATTCTGACCGCCAGCGTCAAGGGGTATGGAAAAATGACCCTGCTGGATGACTTCCCCACTAAGGGGCGCGGCGGTAAGGGCGTGATAGCGATGACCCTGTCCGAGCGTAATGGTCATCTGGTTGGTGTTGAGCAGGTATTTGAGGGCGATGAGGTGATACTGATCTCTGATCAGGGGACGTTGGTGCGTACCCGCACCGATGAGATCACGGTTCAGAGTCGCAATACCCAGGGTGTAACCCTAATCCGGGTTTCCGGTGACGAAAAGCTGGTGGGCACCGCGCGGGTAGAAGAGCCTGTGTATGACGATTCTGATGCTGATGCTGATGCTGATGCTGATGCTGATGTTGATGCCGATGCAGATGCTGTGGATGTGATAGCACCCTCTGATGCAGGGGCTGTTGAGGGCAGCAATGATGAGTGATCTTGACCAGAAACTAGCGCTGCTTCGTGATGAAATCGATGCCGTAGACCTGCAGATCCTGCAGCTGATTAGCCAGCGCGCTAACTGTGCGCAACGGGTTGCGGAAGCTAAGCAGGCCTGCTCGGAAACGGAGCAGCCCGCCGTGTTTTATCGTCCTGAGCGTGAGGCCCAAGTGTTGCGAGGGATTATGCAGCGTAACCAGGGGCCCTTGGGGGACGAGGAGGTGGCTCGGGTTTTTCGTCAGATCATGTCTTCCTGTCTGGCACTCGAACAACCGATGCATATCGCCTTTCTCGGGCCCGAAGGTACCTTTACTCAGGCTGCGGCATTTAAGCACTTTGGTAACTCGGTACTCAGTATGCCGCTGGCCTCGATCGATGATGTGTTCCGTGAGGTTGAGTCCAAATCGGCTCATTACGGTGTGGTTCCGATCGAGAACTCGACTGAAGGTATGGTGCATCATACGCTGGATATGTTCAGGCAATCCGACCTGAAAATTTGTGGTGAAGTTGAGTTAAGAATCCATCAGCATATGCTGGCCGCTGAAGGTGTTGATCTGGATGCGGTGACCAAAATCTATTCTCATCAGCAGTCGCTGGCGCAGTGCCGGCGTTGGTTAGATGCCCGTTATCCGGCGGTTGAGCGGGTTGCTGTGAGCAGCAATGCGGAAGCCGCTCGGCGAGCGGCGGCAGAACAAGACCAGAATGTGGTTGCGATCGCTGGCGAGATGGCCGCCGAGCATTATCAGCTCAAGGTGGTGGTTGAGGCCATTGAGGATCAGCCGGATAATACCACCCGGTTTCTGGTGGTGGGCAATCAGCTTAGTGGCCCGAGCGGTAAGGATAAGACCTCGATGCTGGTCTCAGCCCGGAATAAAACGGGTGCTCTTTATCACCTCTTAGAGCCATTTCATCGCCATGGTATCAGTTTGACGCGGCTGGAAACCCGGCCATCAGGAACCTCGACCTGGGGTTATATCTTCTACATCGATTGTGAAGGGCACTTCAAGGATGAGGCGATTCAAGCGGTGATGAAAGAGATCGCTGACGATGCACTGGAGCTTAAATTGTTGGGCTCATACCCACAGGCAGTGTTGTAGCCGTTGGCCGTGATCAATGATATGAAGAGGGTGAATTTAAGTGATGATCCGCAGGTGATGGTAGTTGCTGCGGTTCGGCGAATCCGACTGGCTTTTATAGGTCGAATCGGTGATTCGCTTAACGGGGCTTTGCAGCGATGAGCCAGGTGATTGATCGTCTGCTGGTAATCGGTCTTGGGCTGATCGGTGGCTCGTTTGCGCTCGGTCTTAAGCAGCGAGGAGGCTGTGGTCGTGTGGTCGGTTATGACTCGTGCCGGGAGCAGTTGGTCGAAGGCCTGCGGCTGGGCGTGATCGACGAAATTGCAGAAGATCTGCAGCGGGCTGTAGGGCAGGCGGATGTGGTGATGCTGGCCGTTCCGGTTAAGGCGATGGAGCGGGTCATGGCTACAATCAATCCGTGGCTGAGTGCGAGTACGGTACTGACGGATGCCGGCAGCGCCAAGGGCAGTGTGGTCGAGGTGGCCCGGCGGGTATTCGGCCAAGTACCGTCGACGTTTGTTCCCGGGCATCCAATTGCAGGCTCCGAAAAAAGTGGTGTAAGTGCATCAAAGTCTGACCTTTTTGTGCGTCATAAAGTGATTTTGACGCCGCTCGCTGAAACCGACCGGCATGCGCTGCGGGTGGTGCATGAGCTGTGGGATCGGCTGGGTGCAGAGGTTCATCATATGGAGGTGCAGCGCCATGACGAGGTGCTGGCTGCCACCAGCCATCTGCCGCATCTGCTGGCATTTTCTCTGGTCGATACGTTGGCAAATGATCGTGAAAATCGGGATATTTTCCGCTACGCCGCAGGCGGCTTTCGTGATTTTACCCGGATTGCTGCCAGCGATCCGATGATGTGGCATGATATATTTTTGGCCAATCGCAAGGCGACCCTTGACGTGCTCGATGAGTTCACGGCAGGGCTTGCTCAGTTGCGCCAAGCTATCGATCAGGCAGACGGAGATACATTGCTAGGGGTTTTTACTCGCGCAAAGTCGGCCCGTGATCATTTTTCTAAAATTCTTTCTGGAACGGCGTATTCATTACCCATGAGCGAAAACGTTATTTTTAAGGTTCAGCCCGGTGGACGGGTTCAGGGCCAGATCCGGGTTGCCGGAGACAAGTCGATCTCTCACCGCTCCATTATGCTCGGTGCGTTGTCCGAAGGGGTTACCGACGTTGAGGGTTTTCTCGAAGGAGAGGATGCGCTGGCGACACTGCAGGCGTTCCGGGATATGGGGGTGGTGATCGAAGGTCCGGCTCAGGGGCGGGTGCGTATTCATGGTGTCGGCATGCACGGTCTTAAACCTGCTGTGGGCCCTCTGTACATGGGCAACTCGGGAACGGCCATGCGGTTGTTTTCCGGATTGCTGGCGGGGCAGCGTTTCGATAGTGAGCTGGTTGGCGACGAGTCGCTAAACAAGCGGCCGATGGAGCGGGTAGCGAAGCCGTTGCGACTGATGGGCGCCAGGATTGCAACCGCGGAGGGCGGCTGTCCGCCGCTCAAAATAAGCGGCGGTCAGGTACTCCATGCGATCGATTATGAGATGCCGATGGCCAGTGCACAGGTTAAATCCTGTGTCCTGTTTGCCGGGCTTTATAGCGAGGGTGAAACCCGGGTTACCGAGCCGGCCCCCACCCGTGATCATACCGAGCGGATGCTCAGCGGCTTTGGTTACCCGGTAGTAAGAAACGGCGCGACAGCCAGCTTGCAGGGTGGCGGAAAGATGATTGCCACTCATATTGATGTGCCAGCCGATATCTCCTCAGCGACCTTCTTTATGGTCGCCGCTTCCATCGCACCGGGTTCGGATCTGCTGCTTGAGCATGTGGGAATCAACCCGACTCGAATTGGCGTGATCAATATCCTCAGGGCGATGGGGGCTGATCTTACTTTGAGCAACGAACGTGATGTAGGTGGCGAGCCCGTGGCGGATATTCGAGTGCGCTATGCGCGGCTCAAGGGGATTAATATTCCTGAAGATCAGGTACCGTTGGCCATTGACGAGTTCCCCGCGCTCTTTATTGCGGCTGCCTGCGCCGAAGGCACTACGGTGCTGACCGGTGCTGAAGAGTTGAGGGTCAAAGAGAGCGACAGAATTCAGGCCATGGTCGACGGACTAACGCAGTTGGGTATCTCGATCGAAGGCACCTCTGATGGTGCGATCATTCAAGGCGGTCGTCTTCAGGGAGGGCGGGTTGATAGTCTGGGTGATCATCGGATAGCGATGTCTTTTGCGATAGCGGCCTTGCGTGCTGAGGGTGAAATAGTGGTCGATGACTGTGCCAACGTGGCGACCTCTTTTCCGAATTTCGTTGAACTTGCAAAGCAGGTTGGTTTGGGTGTTCGGGTAGGAGCTAGCTGATGAGTGAGTACGCCCCCTTGGTTGTTACTATTGATGGTCCCAGCGGTTCCGGAAAAGGCACTATCGCCAAGCGATTATCCAGCGAATATGGTTTGAGGCTGCTTGATAGCGGGGCTTTGTATCGAGTCCTGGGATTGGCGGCGCTGCGTCGGGGTGTCGTTTTGACCGATGCGGTGGCGCTTGAGGCGTTGGCGGCAACGCTGGATGTTCGGTTTGATGTTGCCGAGGCAGAGGATGGGGTGCAGGTGGTGCTTGAGGGTGACGATGTCAGCCGAGAAATCCGTACCGAAGAGGCAGGGCGTGCTGCGTCCATTGTTGCGGCTGTCGCGCCAGTACGCTCCGCGTTGTTAAAGCGTCAGCGTGATTTTTCCCGGCCCCCCGGCTTGGTTGCCGATGGGCGGGATATGGGAACGGTGGTGTTTCCTGAGGCTCAGGTAAAGATTTTTTTAACCGCAAGTGCTGATGAGCGTGCGCTTAGGCGTTGTAACCAATTGTTAGCTAAAGGCTTTGATGCTAATCTTACGGATATACTGAGTGATGTTCTAGAGCGGGATGCCAGAGATACTCAGCGCACGGCGGCTCCGCTGAAGCCCGCTGCGGATGCGCTGGAGCTGGATTGTACTGATTTGACCATTGACCAAGTGTTGCAATCGGTACGGGCATTGATTTTAACAAAGCGGCCTCATCTGGTTTGAATAGATAGGCGGCAGCCCAGAGCTTAACGTTAAAACAACGTCTATACTCTTGTTTATTACCAAAACAAGTGCTATTTCTGTTAAGAATCAACTGGATTGAGCTATATTGTTTTTTAGCTCGGTTTTATAGTTTAGCGACAGCCACAAATATATGGCTAATAGGGCGGTTACGGGTTAAGGGAGATCTCATTGCAAGGCTTTAGTCTCAGCGCATTTGCAGGCTCCAAACCTGGTAACAGGGTTCTAGCAAGAGGGAAATCATGACAAAATCAGAACTGATTGAACGCCTGATTAACAGGCATGAGCATCTGTCGGTTAAGGATGTGGAATTGGCCATAAAGACCATGTTGGATCATATGACCGACTCGCTTTCCCAGGGGGAGCGGATAGAGATAAGGGGGTTTGGTAGTTTTTCCCTGCATTATAGGGCCCCCCGGGTGGGGCGTAATCCAAAAACGGGCGAGTCGGTGGAGTTGGATGCTAAGCATGTGCCCCACTTCAAGCCGGGTAAAGAGCTACGCGAGCAGGTTAACGAAAGCTTGAAGCGCTTCCCTTGATAATGGATGTTACAGTGAGGACCTAAGTCTGTGCGGATGCTTAAAAT
The DNA here is from genome assembly GCA_036964625.1 of Motiliproteus sp. Classification (GTDB taxonomy): domain Bacteria; phylum Pseudomonadota; class Gammaproteobacteria; order Pseudomonadales; family Balneatricaceae; genus Motiliproteus. The sequence continues at coordinate 10,838 of JBALTG010000027.1, read as the reverse complement.
TTTATTGATCGTCGCTATCGCAATTACAATGTTGCTGGCGGGTGTGTTGCTGACCGTAAACAATCAGCAGCAAGTGGCCATCGATCTTGTCTTTATTCAACTTCCTGAGGCCAGTCTCTCGCGTTGGCTGGTATTAAGTTTTCTGGCGGGGGTTGTTCTGAGTCTGGCTATAGCGGGTGTTGCCTTGTTGCTGATGAAAGCCAGATTGCGACATGCGCGACGGGCTGCGAGTCATTCCGAAAGAGAGCTGGATAAGCTTAAAACGTTACAGCTTAATCAGTAGCGCTAACTATCAGCGCCGTCTCTATCCCCGCTTTACGGTACCCTGCCTGGAAATTTAGTTTTCTCTTTAAGTGACCCTGTGCGCGCTAGGGGCGTTTCGGGTCGTCTTCAGTGGCGGGTACTTCGGCCACTCTGCTCGTTTGCCGACCAATAATCCTGCTAGTGGCCTTTAGGGGTGGCTTCCTTGGGGCGTGCTGCATCAAGCGTTACCGCTTCTATTTCCGATTTGGAGAGAATATGTCAGAACAGACTCAGCAGTTATCTCGAATTATAGTGGCACTTGATTATCCGTCCATGGAGCAGGCTTTGGCGATGGCGGCACAGCTGGATCCCGCATTATGTCGGGTTAAAGTAGGCAAGGAGCTCTTTACCCGTAGCGGGCCCGCCGTCATTGATGCGCTTCACCGGCAGGGCTTCGAGGTGTTTTTGGATCTTAAATTTCATGATATTCCCAATACTACAGCTAAGGCGGTGGTTGCTGCGGCAGAGATGGGTGTGTGGATGGTTAATGTTCACGCATCAGGCGGCCAAAAAATGATGGAAGTGGCCAGAAACGAATTGGATAAACGGTCCGGGAGTAAGCCGTTGCTGATTGCGGTGACGGTGCTTACGAGTATGTTGGCTGAAGACTTGCGGCAGGTGGGTCTGCACGACGAGCCGCAGGAGCAGGTTCAGCGGCTAGCGCTATTAGCGCAGCAGAGTGGCATGGACGGGGTCGTGTGCTCTGCACAGGAGGCGTTGTTGCTGAGGCAGCGGCTGGGGTCTGAGTTTTGTTTAGTCACGCCAGGAATCAGACCTGCAGGTGCTGATGTGGGTGATCAGCAGCGGATTATGACGCCGGCTAAGGCGGTCCTGGCAGGCAGTGATTATCTGGTTGTGGGGCGGCCAATTACCCAGGCGGCTGATCCGATCGTTAGTTTGCACCAGGTTTTGGCGGAAATTAAAAACCTGGTCTAGACTAGTGATTCATCTACAAAGGATGAGCGCCATTGGTCCACAAGGAGTGTGATTGTGAATAAAAGAGTTAGAGTAGGGTTGTTGGGATTATTGATGGGACTGTCGCTACAGGTCGTTGCAGCCGTCGATGTTAACCATGCAACAGCGGAGCAGATGGCACAGGGGCTGAAGGGTATCGGCTTGATAAAAGCGCAGGAAATTGTTCGTTATCGGGAGTTGCATGGACCATTTCAGTCGGTCGATCAGCTGTCGGCAGTTAAAGGTGTTGGAGAGGTTTTGATAGGGCGCAATCGTGGCGTACTGGCTGCCACTTTGCCGGAGGTCGCTGGAACCAAAAAATAATCAGCTAATAATGTCTAAGTCGTTCAGAGCGGGGCCCTATGTGGCCTCGTTTTTGTTTGGGTGAGGTGGTACGTCTTATCTCCTGGTGTTGAAGGGTGGCTCTGGGGTTGTCTGTTTTTGCGCTTGTTGTTTCTCGTGTTGTTTCTGGTGTTGTTTCTGGTGTCGTTCCAGCTGTTGTTTGATCTCAAGGTACCTCGGTGTATCGCCAATGTCTTCATACACAGGCTCACCCTCTTCCGTTCGAATAATTTTTTGACCTTGAATGTATGGAATTTTTTGTTCTGTCTCTTTAAGCGCGCAGCTGACTAGGCTGGCGATGATGTCGTCGAGCGGGAGTTGGTATAGCTCCGACAGGGCTTCAAGTTTGATGACATCATCTCTGTCAACGGCGACTTCGTAATTGACCTGAGGCAGGTGTCTAATGGTGTGTTGCTGCCATGCTAAGAGCATGTGAGTGATTGGGCTGGTCGGCATAAATAACCCTCCTGAAGGGTTTGGCGTCCACAAAGTTAGTCTAGACGACTTTGTATCCGTTGCCTTTGTTGAGATAGGCCTGTTATAGCGCATGCTGGACCATTATACTTAGCTGTTTTTTACTCAAACTATTGGTGAATTTACATGGCAATTGAACGTACTCTTTCTATCATCAAGCCCGACGCAGTAGCGAAGAATGTCATCGGCAAGATCTATAGCCGTTTCGAAACTAACGGCTTGAAGGTTGTTGAGGCGAAAATGTTGACTCTGAATCGTGAGTTGGCGGAGGGGTTTTACGCGGAACATAAAGGCCGTCCTTTTTTTGAGGACCTGGTTAAGTTCATGATGTCAGGCCCGGTGATGGTGCAGGCGCTTGAGGGTGACAACGCGATCACTAAAAACCGCGATTTGATGGGAGCAACTAACCCTAAGGAAGCGGAAGCGGGCACTATTCGTGCTGATTTTGCTGAGTCAATCGACGCTAACGCGGTACACGGTTCTGATTCTGCCGCGTCCGCGGCACGCGAAATTGCATACTTTTTTGGTGGCTAGTTTCGTCTTAGCGTACAGGGGCTTTCCTCTGTACGCTGCTTTATCCCTTACCGAGATTTTCGTGTCATGACACCAACGCCTGAAAAGATCAATTTGCTGGGCCTGTCGAAAAGTAAGATGGAAGCGTTTTTCGAGAGTATCGGCGAGAAAAAATTTCGTGCGACGCAGGTGATTAAGTGGATCCATCAAAACGGAGCAAACAGTTTTGATGAGATGACTAATGTGAGTAAAGTCTTACGAAACAAACTGGAAGAGATTGCGGAGATCCGTGCGCCAGAGATCGTCTATCAGGATATCTCAAAAGATGGCACGCGTAAGTGGGTATTGCGTGTAGATGGCGGGAGTTCTATGGAGGCGGTGTTGATTCCTGATGGCGATCGCAGAACACTCTGCGTCTCCTCCCAGGTCGGCTGCTCACTTGACTGCAGTTTTTGCTCGACAGGTAAACAGGGGTTCAATCGGAATCTAACGGCGGCTGAAATTATTGGCCAGTTACGGGTGGCTATTTTGTCTTACGGCCCTGTTGATACGACAGAGGATCTGCGTCGAGTGACCAATGTCGTGATGATGGGCATGGGTGAGCCGCTAATGAATTTCGAGCCGGTGGTCGATGCGATGTCATTGATGCAGGAAGATAATGCGTACGGACTGTCTAAGCGACGCGTCACCTTGAGTACAGCAGGATTGGTGCCCGCGATAGATCGTTTGGCCGAGGTGGCCGATGTGTCCCTGGCTATATCGCTGCATGCCCCTAATGACGCATTGCGCAATGAGTTAGTGCCCCTGAATAAACGTTATCCGATTGCCGAGGTGCTGGCTGCCGTCAAACGTTATTTGGCAAGCTGTAATGATAAGCGTGTAGCGACCGTAGAATATACGTTAATAGATGGGGTTAATGATCAGCCGGAGCATGCGCGTGAGCTTGCTCAAGTGCTTAAAACGTTACCCTGCAAGTTAAACCTGATACCGTTCAACCCATTTCCCAATTCCGGCTATCGGCGTTCGCATCGTGACGCGATAGCGCGGTTTAAAGAGATCACTACGCATTCCGGTTTGATTACGACTGTTCGCAGCACCCGTGGGGACGATATTGGGGCCGCTTGTGGGCAGCTTGTAGGGCAGGTTGATGACCGTACTCGGCGCAGCCAAAAGTTGATCCCGATCGTGCCGGACGGCGCGGATAATGAAGCTTAAATAAGGAATGTTTGTGAATTTTACCCCGGCCATCGTGGTCAGCATGCTGTTGCTTGCAGGTTGTGCAACCCAAGATAACTCTAGGTATCAGCAGAAGACGGTAGCTGAGCGAGTCCAAGCATGGAATAACCTCGCCAGTGAATATATTCGTTTGAAGCAGTATGAAAATGCGAAGCGGCCGTTGAAACAAGCGCTGGAAATAGATTCTAAAGCGTCGACTTCGCTGATGCTGATGGCGCTTGTGTTTCAACATCAGGAGGAGTTAGGGGTCGCTGACGAATACTACTCCAGAGCGTTACGTGTAGTGCCTGATGATCCTATGATAAATAATAATTACGGTGCTTTTCTGCTGAATGCGCAGCGCTACACTGAGGCCTGTCGCTATCTGGCGAAGGCGGCCAATAATCCGCTTTATGTGCAGCGCATCTGGGCGTTGGAAAATTTAGCTAGCTGTCACAAGCGCTCTGGAAAACCAGAAAAAGCTGAGCAAACCAACCTTCAGGTGCTGCGTCTTAGCCCTAATTCTGCGGCGGCGCTAGTCGAGCTGGGCACGATTGAATATGAGCGTGAGGCTTACGGAAAATCAATCCACTATTTCGATCGTTTTATCGCCTTGGTGCGTTTGCATCAGGCCGAGCATACCCCTAATAGTCTGTACTTAGGTGTCTTGCTTGCCAGAGCCAACAGTGATCCCGGTAAGGCTGCTACCTATGCACTACTGCTTAAAAGTATGTACCCGGAATCAGTTGAATATCAGCGCTATAAGGAAGCACGTTAGTGTCCAATTCAGAGAGTCCAAATTCGCTAGGTGATGCTGGTGGAAGCCTGCTGCCGGGGCAGGCTTTAGAGCAGGCACGTGAGCAACAAGGGCTTTCGCTTGCCGAGGTTTCGGATCGAATCAAAATTTCCGCGGTTCAGCTTACTGCGTTAGAGCACGGAGATATTGAGCAGCTTCCGGGGCTTGCCTTTGCCCGTGGCTATGTCCGTACTTATGGCAGATTTTTGGGCTTGGATGCAGATGCTCTGGTACAGGACTTTAATGTACGCTATGGCGAAAGTTCGCAGCGGCAAGTGAGGTCGATCAACAGGGTTAAGCCTCAGGCGCATTTGGGCGACCCGATGATTCGGGTGTCGGTCATTGTGTTTGTGATGATACTGTTGGGTTCGAGTGTCTGGTGGTGGCAAACCCAGATGGAGGGCGAGGTTTCGTTGGTAGGTGCGTTATCTCTAGTTTCGTCTGCTCTGATTAAATCGGATACTGCCGACGTCCCCGCAACACCTGTTGCCGTCATTGCAGTGGAGCGGGTTGATCTACCTGGCGTCACGGGTTCTGACGGTGTGTCTGTCGGCAGGGATCAGGAGGGCGAGCCTGAATATCTTTCTGACGCAGAGATTGCGCGTCTGGCACGTGAATTGGAAACTGAACCTGCGCCAACGAAGACGCCAATCGCAACGAAGCCCGATGGCTCGCCGACAGTTTCGATAAGTAAAGAAAGCAGTGAATCGGAAGCGGCCGCATCAACGATGCTGGTTATCCGTTTCAGCAGCGAATGCTGGGTGAGTATTAAAGATACCCGCGGCAAGGTGATTTTTGCCAGTCTGATGCAGGATGGCAATACTCTGGAGCGTAATTTTGACTCTCTGCCCGTGGAGCTGCTGATCGGTCAGGTTGGTGCAGTAGCCGAGTCCGAATTCCGTGGCCAGCCATTGGATCTAGTTACATCCAATAAAAAAGGCGTTGCGCGGTTAACGCTGAAATAAGTCCGAACTAAACCTCAATTTAGGATAAAAGAAATTGGCTAAGATTCAAGCCATTCGTGGCATGAACGATATTCTACCGGACCAGTCACCGCTTTGGCGTTATCTGGAGAGTACCGTTGAGCGCGTGCTGGGTCAGTACGCATACAGTGAAATTCGTCTACCTATTGTTGAAAAGACCGAACTGTTCAAGCGCTCCATCGGTGAGGTTACCGATATTGTAGAGAAGGAGATGTATACGTTTAACGACCGTAACGACGAAAGCCTGACTCTGCGTCCTGAAGGGACGGCGGGTTGCGTTCGTGCGGGCGAAGAGCATGGGTTGCTGTTCAATCAGGTGCAGCGGCTTTGGTATAAGGGGCCGATGTTTCGTTACGAAAAACCTCAAAAAGGGCGCTACCGCCAGTTTCATCAGATCGGGGTGGAGACCTTTGGTATGGCCGGTGCTGATAGTGATGCGGAGGTGATCCTGCTTTCTGCCAGGCTTTGGAAAGAGCTGGGACTGTTAGAGCACGTCACCTTGCAGCTTAATTCGCTGGGCAGTAACGAAGCACGAGGCCGTTATCGTGATGCGTTGGTGAGTTATCTCGATGCCCATCATGACCAGCTTGATGATGACTCTAAGCGCAGGGTCAAGAGTAATCCGTTGCGGGTTTTGGATTCTAAAGAGCCGCTAACGCAGCAGTTGCTGCAGGACGCTCCGGTTCTAACCGATTACCTGGACGATGACTCGCGCCAGCACTTTGCCGAACTGCGGCAGGTACTTGATGCTGCTGGGGTTCGTTATGAGGTCAATCCGCGCCTGGTAAGGGGGCTGGACTACTACTGCAAAACGGTCTTTGAGTGGGTTACCGATCGTTTGGGCTCCCAGGGGACGGTCTGTGCAGGTGGGCGCTATGATGGCTTGGTTAAGCAATTGGGTGGGCGTCCCACGCCAGCAGTCGGCTTTGCGATGGGGATTGAGCGGTTAGTGTTGATGTTGGAGGCGCTGGATCTTGTGCCTGAGCAGCTACGCCGACCCTTGGATCTTTACTTGGCGGCCGAGAGTAAAGGGCTGCAGCCACATATTATACGGCTGGCAGAGCAGTTGCGTGATGCTGTGCCGGGGTTGCGTTTAATGAGCCATTGCAGCGGCTTGAAGAATGTTAATAATAAGGCCCGGCAAACAGGAGCTCCTTGGGTTGTGTTGCTTTCAGAAACTGACGGTGCATTGCAGTTACGAGTTTGGGAAAATGATCAGCCGCTGGATGGATTGGCTTCCGAAGAGTTAGTTGAATTATTAAAGGCGCGTTTTCGGTGCTGAATCGAGCCGCAGAATTGTTAATGTTAAGGAGTCCGCAGTGTCTGAAATGAGAACCGAAGAAGAGCAGGTTGAAGCGATAAAAAACTGGTGGAAAGAGAATGGCCGCTCCACGGTTATCGGAGTGGTTATTGCCGCTACGGCCGTATTTGGCTGGCGTGGGTGGCAGGATTTCGAGCGTGAAACGGCTGAGGCGGCTTCAACGTTGTATCAGTCGCTGGTTCAGCAGTCCCTAGTCCAACCGGGGCAGTCTCTGTCGGAAGAGCGGCGTAAGAGCACAATCTATATCGCCAATCAGTTGAAAACCGATTATGCAGATTCCAGTTATGCCCAGTACGCCTCTTTATGGCTGGTTAAGCGCGCTGTCGAGCAGGGCCAGTTAGAACCGGCCCGAGTCGAGTTGGAGTGGCTGCTGACGCAGAAGTCAGAGGCAGCGATCGCCCAGGTCGCTCGGCTTCGGCTAGCACAGATTATGCTTGCGACAGATCAGGCTGAAGCGGGGCTAGGGCGGCTAGGTGAAAAACCTGAAGCAGGGTTTGAAGCGGCCTATTATGAGATGAAAGGTGATCTGCTGCTGGCGCTGGATCGTGCGGATCAGGCGCGTGATGCCTATGCGTCTGGAGTGGCGGCTAATAGCGATAATTCCCGGCCGGTGATAGCCATGAAGCTAGATGATCTCGCTGCCCAGGGTATTAACTAATGCCGCAGTTGAGTCGTCTTTTTTCACTCTTGTTGATCCTGTTGCTTAGCGGTTGCGCTCTGTGGGATGCAGATGAAGAGATCCAGCCAGCCGCATTGGAAGAGATCTCTGATGAATATGAAGTGAAAGAACTGTGGTCTGCACAGATAGGAGACGGCTTAGGTACAAAATACCACCAGTTAACCCCGCAAATACTAGCGAGTCGTATTTTTGCGGTTGATCATCAAGGGGCTGTGTACGCGATTGCGCGAGAGACTGGCGATATCGTTTGGCATCAGCCGCTAGACCTGTTGGTGAGTGGCGGCGTTGGCGTTGGCTCGGGCCGTGTTGTTGTCACTGGTTTTGATGGTCAGGTCGTTGCGCTGAGTGCTCTGGACGGGGCTGAAGTATGGCGCGGGCAGCTGACTAGTGAAGCCGTGGCACCTGCGCAGCTAGCTTCGGGGTTGGCGTTGCTGCAGACCATTGATGGGCGGTTGTCTGCGTTGGATAGTCAAACGGGTGAGCTACGTTGGAGTTATTCTGCACAAGAACCTGCGCTGACGCTACGCGGAACCAGTACGCCCTTGATAGTAGATGACATCGTCTATGCCGGGTTTTCCAGCGGCAAAGTGGTCGCATTAGCACTTCGGTCTGGTGACGTGATATGGGAGGCGCGGGTTGCTACTTCTCAGGGGCGTACTGAGTTGGAGCGGATGGTAGATATTGATGGATCGCTTACGCATGCCAACGGATTTCTTTATGCCGGAAGCTATCAAGGCCGGGTTGGCGCAATCGCAATGCAGGATGGTCGACGTGTCTGGAGTGAGGCTCTTTCAAGTTACCGGTCGTTGGTGTTGAGCGGGTCGTCTCTTTTTGCGGTGAATGATGAGGGCGCCGTGCTCGCCTTTGATAAACGGAATGGTCTAGAACAGTGGCGACAGTCAGCGCTCTATTACCGTCAGCTCAGTGCGCCAGTGGTGTTTGAGGGGCTTGTGGTCGTCGGCGACTATAAGGGCTATGTTCACTTTATAGACCCCACAGACGGCCGTTTTGTCGGGCGTTACTCGCTGGATTCATCGCCACTGGTGTCCCCGCCGCTGAGCCAGGATGGCGTGCTTTATGCGATGAGTGATAGTGGTCGTCTCTCAGCGCTGGTGTTACAGCAAAACTAGCGTTATCTGTATTCTTTAGAGAGGGCTGCGGCCCTCTGTTTAACTCTGTTAGGTGTAAATCATGGTTCCAGTTATCGCCCTAGTCGGGCGACCCAATGTTGGCAAGTCAACGCTCTTTAACCAGTTGACGCGCTCTCGAGATGCGTTGGTTGCCGACTACTCAGGGTTAACCCGTGATCGTAAATACGGCCAGGGAAAGATCTCGGAACGTGATTTCATGGTCATCGACACCGGGGGTATCAGCGGTGCCGAAGAGGGCATCGACTACAAAATGGCCGAGCAGTCACTACTGGCTATTGATGAAGCGGATGTGGTTATTTTTTTAGTCGATGGCCGAGAGGGGCTGCATCCGGCAGATGCGATGATCGCTAAGCATTTGCGCCAGTGTGACAAGCCCTATTATCTTGCTGTTAACAAAACAGATGGTACAGATCCTGATATTGCCGCGGCTGACTTCTTTTCACTTGGGCTGGGTGAGGCGCTGCCTATCGCTGCCTCTCATGGGCGGGGTGTACGTAGTCTAATTGAGATCGTATTGGCTCACTTTCCTGAGGAAGAGGTTGTCCTGTCAGAGGAGGCGGATGAACGCGGCGTTAGGATTGCGATTATAGGTCGTCCCAATGTGGGTAAATCGACGCTTGTGAATAAGATGCTGGGTGAAGACAGGGTGGTGGTGTTCGACCAGCCTGGCACTACCCGTGACAGTATCTATATTCCCTATACTCGGCTTCAGGGCGACATTGAGGTGCCCTATACCTTGATTGATACTGCGGGAGTGCGTCGTCGCAAAAACATCAAAGAGGCGATCGAGAAGTTTTCTATCGTTAAAACCTTGCAGGCGATTAAAGATGCGCATGTCGTTGTTGCCATAATGGACGCGCATGAAGGGCTCACCGATCAAGATCTGCATATGCTGGGGTTTGCGCTTGAGGATGGACGGGCGTTAGTCATTGCGGTCAATAAGTGGGACGGGATGACTGCCGACGCTAAAGAGGAGGTGAAAAGGCAGATCGACCGAAAGCTTATTTTTGCTGATTTTGCCAATATCCACTTTATCTCGGCATTGCATGGATCGGGCGTTGGTAACTTATACGATTCAATCAATGAGGCTTATGAATCGGCGATGGCTAAGTTTTCAACCAACATGCTAACGACGTTGCTCGCTGATGTCGTCGCGGATCACCAGCCGCCCATGGTGAACGGACGGCGAATTAAACTGCGGTATGCGCACCAGGGTGGTTCAAATCCTCCGCTGTTTATTGTGCATGGCAATCAGACCGATGGTCTGACTGAGGATTATAAGCGCTACCTGAAAAACAAGTTTATTAAAGTGCTGAAGGTCAAAGGCACTCCGGTGCGGTTCCAGTTCAAATCGGGTAAAAACCCCTTTGAAGGCCATAAGGTTGAATTAACGCGTCGTCAGGTTCATAAAAAAGATCGTATGGCGTTGTTTATTAAAAAGTCTAAGAAGAAAAACAAGAGGAAATAGCGCAGGTTAGGTTTTCTGTGCTGGCGTTGATAAAACTATTTCACAAAAGCCGTTGACGCCGACGCTGGTGTCTGTAGAATGCGCCCCTCGTTACCGCTGATGCGGCAACGAAGTCAGCGTCCAGAGAGTCTTTAAACACTTTCAGGACGCGTTTTTCGAAGCAACGTTTGGTTCCATCGCTTCGGAAAACAGCGCAAATTAAGCGTTGACAACTTGGGGATGCCGTGTAAAATACGCTCCTCGCTTGAGACAGCCCACGAGGCACCAAGCACCGCTCTTTAACAAATCGACCATGCAATTCGTGTGGGCGTTTACTGGGATAGGTTGCACAAGACTTATCGAAGTAACGCTGATACGAAACAATTTTGAACTTAACGTGAAAACGTTTTGTGTAAGTTATTTCCAGAGTTATTTTGAGCATAAATTCGCTGTCGGTCTTCGGATTGGTAGCAACAGTTTTTTAACTGAAGAGTTTGATCATGGCTCAGATTGAACGCTGGCGGCAGGCTTAACACATGCAAGTCGAGCGGAAACGAAGGGTGCTTGCATCCAGGCGTCGAGCGGCGGACGGGTGAGTAACGCGTAGGAATCTACCTAATAGTGGGGGATAGCCCAGAGAAATTTGGATTAATACCGCAT
>JBALTG010000026.1:44385-44737 GCA_036964625.1 Motiliproteus sp. | reverse complement strand
CGGGACGGGCAAGTGCATGGTCTGAGAGGCCTTGGTCGGGTTTTTAAGGCCACGAGAAGGGCTGTTCACGGCTAGCCCTGATGTCTACATAGCGCCCCGAGGGCTCTCTTTAACGGCTGCCGCCTCTTTCCGCTAACGGCCTATTCACCTCTGTCGGCTAAGGGCTTCCTTACCTCTATGCGCTAAGGCCTCCCCCAACTCCTTTTGGGGGGGAGGCGCTCGCCGCGCTATGCCAGCATACAGCGGGGTTTAAATACTTTAGAATCGCTGTTTTTGATACTCAACCACTGGGGCCCTAGGAGTCTGTCGGGCTTGGCCGATCGTAGCGAGGGAAATACGATTTGAGGCAGAT
>JBALTG010000026.1:0-44375 GCA_036964625.1 Motiliproteus sp. | reverse complement strand
GCGAGCTATTTAACGAGGAAGATCGTGAAAATATGACCAAATTCGGGTTTTCCGCAGTAGATCAGTGTTAAGTCCGACAGGCTCCTAGCGTCAGTCGGTAAGTTGTAAGGGGAGAGAGTTATGGCAGTCTACGAGATTCAGCATCCATTGATACAGCATAAGCTGGGACTGATGCGTAAAGAGGGCATCAGCACCAAGCACTTTCGCGAACTGTCATCTGAAATCGGTAATCTGCTGACCTACGAAGCGACCCGGAATCTGGAAACCGAACCGAAGCAGATCACCGGCTGGACCGGCGAGCAGATGATGGTAGAGCATATCAAAGGTAAAAAAATCACCGTGGTGCCTATTTTACGCGCCGGTCTGGGGATGCTTGATGGTGTGCTGCAGCTGTTGCCGAGTGCCAAGGTCAGTGTGGTGGGATTGTATCGCGATGAAGAGACGCTCGAGGCCGTGCCTTATTTTGAAAAGTTGGTAGGGGATATTGACGAGCGCACCGCGTTGATCATCGATCCGATGCTGGCAACGGGAGGCACCCTGATTGCGACTATCGAGATGCTCAAAAAAGCGGGCTGCCGTTCCATTCGGGGGCTGTTTCTGGTGGCCTCGCCTGAAGGGATCAAAGCGGTCGAAGCGGCCCATCCCGATGTCGATATCTACACCGCATCGGTGGACCAGTGCCTGAATGCTCAAGGCTATATCCTGCCGGGTTTGGGCGATGCCGGTGACAAGATCTTCGGTACCAAATAATAACCAATTTTAGCTGTACGGTTGCGCTGATCGCGACCGCTTAGGAGCGGGTTTATGGCAAGTCGTTTACACCCCAGTATTCTCGGGGCTCAGATGTTATTCGTGGCGTTCGGTGCGTTGGTGCTAGTGCCCATACTGACTGGTCTGGACCCGAACGTCGCATTGTTTACCGCAGGTCTTGGGACCCTGGTGTTTCAGCTGGTCACCAAGCGTTCGGTACCGATCTTCCTGGCGTCCTCGTTTGCGTTTATCCCGGCCATCATGCACGGCAATGCGACCTGGGGTATCGCGGGCACCATGTCGGGGCTGATTGCGGCGGGGGTGTTCTATATGCTGCTCAGTGGTCTGGTGGCGTGGCGCGGTAGTGATTTTCTGCATCGCCTGCTGCCCGCGGTGGTTGTCGGGCCGGTGATCATGGTTATCGGTCTTAGCCTGGCGCCGGTGGGGGTCTTTATGGCGCTGGGTAAAACCGGAGACGGCTCGCTGCAGCTGGTCGATGCCGACATCGCCCTGACCGTGTCGATGATCACCCTGCTGGTGACGGTCTGTGCCGCGGTGTTTGCCAAAGGGATGTTGCGTCTGATACCGATCCTGCTGGGGCTGGTGGTTGGTTATCTGCTGTCGATGGGGTTCGGTATCGTCAACTTTGACGCCGTCGGCCAGGCCGCTTGGTTTGCGGTACCCTCGTTCACAGCGCCTGAGTTTAATCTCGAAGCGATTCTGTTTATCTTGCCGATCGCGATCGCGCCCGCGGTTGAGCACATTGGCGACATCATTGCGATCGGCAATGTCGCCGGTAAGGATTACCTGAAGACGCCGGGGCTCAAGCGCACCCTGCTGGGTGATGGCCTGGCGACCAGTGTAGCCGGTATGCTCGGTGGCCCACCCAACACCACCTACTCGGAGGTAACCGGCGCGGTCGCACTGACCAAGTCGTTTAATCCGGTGATCATGACCTGGGCGGCGGTGTTTGCGATCCTGTTGGCCTTCTCGGGTAAGACCGGTGCGGTACTCGCGACCATTCCGGTGCCGGTTATGGGCGGCATTATGACGCTGCTGTTCGGTACCATCGCCGCCATTGGTTTGAATACCCTGGTGAAGGATGGGAGCGATCTGTCCGAGCCGCGTAATATGGTGATCGTGTCGTTAACGCTGGTGTTTGGTATCGGGGGTATGCAGTTCGGTATCGGCGAATTTACCCTCAAGGGGATCGCTTTGTCGGCTATCTTAGCCATCATCCTCAATCAAGTGTTGCCCAAGACACCTGCGGCGGACTGATCCTGCCACCAACCGCTTCTGATTCACGCCTATGGCGTTGATCAGAGGCGTGAAGTTCGATCACCGATTCAGCTGCCCACGCCTTAATCTCAGCGTTTAATCGGTGCTCTTAATCGCACCCCTGCGGCGGCACCGCGTTGGTGGTTGCCCCCGGTCGGTCAAGACCAGCTAGGTCCGTATTGCTATATTAGTTTTTGCCCGGGAGTACGAAAATGGATCTGGTCACACTCGTCCTGTTTGTTCCAGCATGCTTTGCTTTGAATCTAGCACCTGGGCCGAACAATTTACTGTCAATGAGCAATGCAAAGCGATATGGGCTTCAGGCGGCCTGTTTGGCGGGCATTGGCAGGCTGACCGCGTTCGCGGTGATGATCGCCATATCAGCCTCTGGTCTTGCTACTGTTTTGTATGCCTCGGAACAACTGTTTTTGGTTGTTAAAATATTCGGTGCGGGTTATCTGTTCTGGCTCGCGTATCAACTCTGGAATATAGCCCCCACCGAGGAAGTAGCCAGTTCAGTGACAAGGATGTCGGCCATTGGCTTGGCAAAGCAAGAGTTTCTACTTGCCGTTGGCAACCCGAAAGCGATCCTCATCTTCACCGCTTTTCTGCCCCAGTTCGTGGATCCGGCCCAGCCGATTGGTTTTCAGTTTTTTGTCTTGGGTTCGGTCTTCCTGCTTCTCGAGTGGATAGCCATCGGCGGATATGCATGTTTCGGTGTCTATTTGCGAAACTGGTTCTCAAGGCCAGAAATGAGACAGCTTTTTAATAGAAGTTGTTCCGGTTTGTTGGCCAGTGCAGGCCTCGGCTTGCTTGCAGCAAGGAGAGAATGAAAACTAAGTAAACAATCAACGGCGGCATTAAGTGTTGTTTTTTTTGCTGACAATTTTTGCTGACAAAGCGCAGGTCAGGCCCCTCCAATTATTTCCTGGGTGTTTGGGCGCTGGCACAGGGCCTGACAAAAAGCTTAAGAACTGGCAACACGCCATGCGTTTTTTGGCCCGTTAACGCGACCTTAATAAGATGGAAACCAACAACATGACAGAGCATTCAATGAAAGCGATCCTTACCACCGGCCATGGGGGTTATGACCGACTGGTCTACACAGATGTCCCTATCCCTGACATCGGGGCAGGGGAGGTGCTGATCAAGGTGTTGGCCGCTGGCGTGAACAACACCGAGATAAATACCCGTCTGGGATGGTATTCCTCTTCGGTGAGCGGCTCCACCGACGAAACTTCGCAATCGCTGACCGCGCCCAAGAGCGACGGTGGCTGGAATAAGCAGACCCCTTTCCCGCTGATCCAAGGCGCCGATTGCTGCGGCCTGGTGGTGGGTGCGGCCAGTGAGGTCGACAGCCACCTGATGGGCAAGCGGGTGTTGATCCGCCCCTGTATTCGCGAACAGGGCTTTGACTCCCTGAATAACCTCTGGCTGGGGTCTGATTTTAATGGGGCCTTTGCGCAATATGTGAAAATTAGCGCCAGTGAAGTGTTCCCGGTGAGTTGTGATTGGACCGATGCCGAGCTTGGCACAATCCCTTGTGCTTACGGAACCTCCGAGAACATGCTGCACCGGGCCAACGTGCGGGCAGGTGAGACGGTGTTGGTCCTGGGGGCCTCGGGTGGTGTGGGCTCTGCCACGGTGCAGCTGGCTAAACGCAGAGGCGCCAAGGTTATCGCCATTGCGGGCGAGGATAAACATGCCAAGGTGGCTCAGCTCGGTGCCGACGTGCTCTTAGGGCGATCCGCCAATCTGTTAGCCGAGTTCGGCGAGCAATCCGTGGATGTTGTGGTCGATAATGTGGCGGGGAGTGGCTTTCCTTGGATGTTTAAACTGTTGAAACGCGGCGGGCGAATCGTGTCATCGGGTGCGATTGCTGGGCCTATGGTTGAGCTTGATCTGCGTGATCTGTACTTGAAAGATATCAGCCTGCTGGGAACAACCGCTTGGGACGAGGTGGTTTTCCCAAATCTTGTGCGCTACATCGAGCGGGGAGAGATCCAGCCGGTGTTAGCCAAGACCTTTGCGTTGTCTGCCATTGCTGAGGCGCAGCAAGCGTTTCTGATGAAGAAGCATGTGGGTAAATTCGTACTCATCCCTTAGCGATAGCCCATGAGTTGTTAACGCTAGCCCTGGAGGGAACCCGATAAACACAAAATTAGCGCAGCAACTCATAGCTATGGCAGAGGAGGATCAGCGTGTGCTGCAGACGCTCTTCGAATCAGGCGAGTTACCCTCTGACGCATACCAGAGCCTGCGATCGGGGTCTTGCTAGAGGGCCCGTCGTTATCGCGGGCGCTCATGAGCCTGTTTATTTCTGAGCGTTCAGGTGGCCCGCCTGACCCATCATCAGGAATCGATAAGTCAGTTTGATCATCTCATCAGAGAGCATAAACGCGAAGGCTTCGCCGTTGGTCGCTCTGACCGCGACGAAGCTCGATATTAAGGTATTAAATTCGTACTTAGCTTGCTTTAAATCCGTATAGGGCAGATAGACCTGGATGCGATAATTTTTTTCTTCCGCATCCCAATGCAGGAATCTAATGGCGTGGTTGGTAAGTACCATGACGCCGTTATAGCTCGGAATCATTTTGATTTCAGCTTCCATATAGGTGCCTACGCGAACCTGGGTAGGGCTATAAAGCAGGATGTTTTCAGCACTGCTGATGATCTCGGTGAATCGATTATCAAAGTTCGGCGAGTTAATTGGACCTTTACTGGCGCAGCCATTGAGCAGCAATACCAGCAGCAGGGTCATTATCTGAGGCAGGTGAATCCTTGTCATCGTGGTTAATTCCTTGTTGGGTCTCAGTTTTGGGTAAAAAGAGGTTTTTTAGATGCTAAGCAGATCAAGGATTATTTCATAACCTCGGGTTTGCTCATAGCCTTGTCGGCCCTGGGTTATCGATGATGGGTTGGCGTTGAGAGTCGGCAAAAAAAACGGAGCCATGGCGGCTCCGAAATGCAGGTCAATCAGTGAATAGATACTCGTTCAAACCCAGGGGATCTGGTTCTTGTGAACGCTATCCTTTGTTAATGTTGATGACCTGGGGGCGGGTGTACGCCAGTAAGCCTTCTACGCCGAACTCAACACCGAAGCCGGACATCTTGCAGCCCCCGAACGGCGCATGGGGCAGGATCTCAGCGTGGTTGTTGATCCAGGCGGTACCGCATTCCAGTCGTTCGGCGATTCGCTGCGCCTGTTCTAGATCGCTAGACCAGACCGATCCTCCCAGTCCGTTAACATTGGCATTGGCTTGGCGCACGGCATCTTCGACATCGGTGTAGCGAATTACGGGTAGCACCGGACCAAACTGCTCTTCGTCGACGAGGCGGGTGCCGTCGCTGATGTCACTGACAATAGTCGGGGGGTAGAAGTACCCAGGCCCCGCAGCAGGTGCGCCACCGGTGCGGATATTGGCGCCCTGTGAGCGGGCATCCTCCACCAATTCGATCACCCGGTTAAGCTGCTTGCGGTTCTGTACCGGACCGAAGTTGACCCCCTTTTCGGCACCGTTGCCGACGGTCTGTTGTTCGGCGATGGTAACCAGTTTCTGGCACAGTGCGTCGTATTGAGAGTCGTGTACATACAGCCGTTTAAGTGAGGCACAGGTCTGTCCCATATTGAGGAACGCGGTCTGGAAAATAGGCATGGCGATCGCATCGATATCGCTATCAGGCAGGATGATACCGGCATCGTTGCCACCGAGTTCCAGGGTCAGTCGCTTCAGGTTGTCGGCACCGTTGCGCATGATTGCCTGGCCGGTAGGGGTCGAACCGGTAAAGACGATTTTCTGGATGTCTGGGTGTGCGCTCATGGCACTGCCGAGCTCCGCGGTGCCGGTGACGATGTTGACCAGTCCGGGCGGGGCGACCTGGTTGATAATCTCGCCCAGCAACAGGGTATTCAACGGGGTCAGCTCTGAAGGTTTGCAGACCACGGTGTTGCCAGCTCTGAGCGCGGGCATGATGTGCCAGACGGCGATCATCAGCGGCCAGTTCCAGGGAGTGATCGAGCCGACTACGCCGAGCGGCTTGCGATGCATCTCGATTCGCTTGCCGGGACTGTCTTCAATCACCTCGACCGGGATCTCCAGGGCTGCGGTAGCGCGAGTCCAGGCGATCGCGCCGCCCACCTCCGCTTTAGCCAGGAACAGGGGTTTGCCCTGTTCCTGGACGACGATGCTGGCCAGCTCGTCGGCCCTGCTTTCCATCTGCTCGGCAATGGCATTGAGCAGGTCCTGGCGCTCCGTATGGGTACTGAGTTTCCACAGTTCGAAGGCGCTCTGGGCGTTTTTTACCGCCTGGTCTAGCTGTTTCACGGAGGCTTGGGGGCACTCGGCAACCGGCTGTTCGGTGGCCGGGTTGAGGACGTCGAAGCTGCCCAGGTCGCCAGCGATCGCCTGTCCGCCAATGATAAGGTTGTAGTGTGGGTTCATAATGGTTCCTTTGCTTAGGGTGCTGTTGATTAGGCGGGCAAGGCCTGGTAGCTGCAGATTAGCCGATCGGGTGTAAATAAGATAATGGCGATCTGTAGCGAGTTGTGCGTTTATGTAACCAGTTGTAACGCGGCTTGATTAACGAATCAAGAGAGTGTCGGAGTAGGTTTCGGCGCGGTCTTGGGAGACGGTCGTATGCCCCTCGTTAGTAACATGGGTTGGTGGCAACAGAGTGAGCCTGTTGTTGGAATAAATCCCAACCCATGAGTGAATATCGGATTATGTAGGTCGGCGCATCACGTCCCTGACGGGGTTGGCACACTTCTCACATATCCCTGTGGGTCCGTTCCGGCTCTTCACCCGAAAACAACAGCGTGAATTGTTCGGTCTTTGACCCATGTTGACGCATCCTTGCGTCGTTTATTAACCCGCCGGGTTAATAACGACATAATGGAATAATAATCGCCGGGCTAAGTAAGGTGACGCATGGATGTGCCACCTCCAGTCGATACAGCGACAGTCTGCTGGTTGAATTTTATTCAGCCACGTCCGTATCAGCGTAGCGCCAGGGATTAAAAATAACGAACCGTAGTCAGTCGTGGCAGATTTTGTTTAGTACGGTCTGCCAAGCTTTACTGTGTCCCCGCCAAGCAGATACTCAGACGCCCCTAAACGGGCAACCGGGTCTAATTTCAAGGTGTCTACTTTGTAGCGACCTTTGGCATCAAGTTTAATCACACTGTCGTCAATGTAGATCTGGTTGACCCGGCCTAAAATCATCGCCTGGGGGGTGTTGCCAATATCATGGATCTCGTAGCACTCACAGCCGAAGGCAATTTTGGCATCTTTTAATCTGGGCAGTGTGCAGCCCTCAAAATTGATGGTTTGCAGATTTAATTCATCAACTTCAGAGATCTCTGCAGGCAGTGTGGCAGAGCTCTGATTCATCGCCTCTAGCTGCTCTCTGCTGGGGATATGGATAACAAAGTGGCGGCGAGCCTCGATGTTGACATGGGTGTCCTTGTCCGTTCCGTCAGGTTTTTTCCCGACTGAAATCATCACCAGCGGAGGGTTGCTGGATACGGCTGTGAAATAGGAAAAAGGAGCCAGATTGTAGCGGCCGTTGGCATTCTCAGATAACACCCAGGCGATAGGGCGTGGCACCAGCGTTTGGATCATGCTGAAGTAGACCTCACCAGGGGTGAGAGTATTTAGATCGATGTTCACAGGTGCAATCCTCGTATGAAACCTTTTCCTGAATCATACCGATAATGACAAGCGTTACCAGCAGCCTTTTAGGTGGCTGCTATGCTTGGTGTGCCTGTTCAATGGTGGTGTATAAACCTAACCTGAGGGTGAGTCATGCGGCATCCAGCAGTTCCGTAGCAACCTCCTCTGAGAGAGGTGTAAGTATGGAATTTACTGAAGTCTATATGGGGCAGCAGATAGGCGCCCTGAAAGAGGTGGTCTTTGAGCCGATGAAGCAAGGGTGGATGATGCTGCTGCGCGATGATGAGGACACGCTGCTGCCGTTAACCTTTCAGGGCCAGGCCTGTGTCTTTGAAAGCCTGGCTCGCGGATCTGAATTGGCGCATCTGATTGGCTTTAATCGGGTCAGGGTACTACCCGATGCCAGGTTCGGCTAACTGATCCATGTCGGAGTGCGTTTGTGCAGGAAGGCGTCGATACCCTCTTTGGCATCCGGATGCTGAATGTTGCAACCCATGACATCCGAGCAGTCCGCGTAGGCGGCATCGAGTGGCTGGTTTAATTGGCGATAAAAGGCTTGTTTTCCGGTACGGACACAATTTCCGGACTTGGCGGCGATGTTTAGCGCCATGGTCTGAACTTCCTGTTGCAGCTGGTCAGCAGCAACCACGCGATTGACCAGACCCATTTCATAGGCGCGTTGGGCGCTGATCATCTCGCCGAGCAGGAGCATCTCAAGGGCATGCTTTTGGGCTACCGTGCGGCTCAAAGCCACCATAGGGGTTGAACAGAACAGACCGATATTAACCCCGGGGGTAGCAAACCGTGCGCCTTCCTCTGCCACGGCAAGGTCGCAGCTGGCCACGAGTTGGCAGCCAGCCGCGGTGGCAATGCCGTGGACGGCGGCGATCACCGGCTGAGGTAGTTGGTTGATGGTTTGCATCAGTTTGGAGCAGCGGTCAAAGGTTTGTCGCTGTCGGGCCGCGTCATCGTCGAGTGTCAGTTGCTTAAGATCATGGCCGGCACAAAATCCGCGGCCCTCGCCTTGAAGAACCACCACCTTGATCTCAGTGTCTTCGGCTAGCGCCTCAAACGCGTAGGTTAACGCGCTTATCAACTCGTCAGAGAGGGCGTTATAGGCGTTACCGCGTTGCAGCGTCAGCGTAGCAACCCCCTGATTGTCGTGCCGTGAAACAAGATCATTTAAGCTGGATGGCATAGTGTGGGGCTCCTTTTTTTATCGAGTATACCGATATAAATCAGCGAGGAAAGCGGGAGAATAAGCACCGGTTGGTTTCAGCAAAGAGAAAGGGGGGCAAATCGTCTAAAAGCGTTGTCCATGGCCCGTGTGGCTCTGGGCAGGGTGGCGAACCGCGCTGGGGCTACAGATAAAAAAAACCCGGCGGATAGGCCGGGCTTTAATTCAACGCGGATGGTCTACAGATAAATCTATAGCTTAGGACCGGCCTCAACCAGAGCTTCGCCCTCTTGTGTGTCGGTGAAGCGTTCGAAGTTATCGACAAACATTGCAGCGAGGTTCTTGGCTTTAGATTCCCAGACAGAGGGGTCGTTGTAAGTGTCCTGGGGGTTCAGGATACCATTGTCGCAATCGTGGAGTGCCTGAGGTACTGCCAGGTTGAAATGCGGCAGTTGCTTGAATTCGCTACTCTCGATGGAGCCATCCAGAATAGCATCAATAATGGCGCGGGTATCTTTGATCGAGATCCGCTTGCCGGTGCCGTTCCAGCCGGTGTTGACAAGATAAGCCTGGGCGCCTGAGGCGTTCATGCGCTCGGTCAGAACCTTTGCATAGGTGGTCGGGTGCAGGCTGAGGAAGGCCGCACCAAAGCAAGAGGAGAAGGTCGGGGTCGGCTCGGTGATACCGCGCTCAGTTCCGGCAAGCTTTGAGGTGAAGCCGGATAGGAAGTAATAACGGGTCTGCTCCGGGGTTAGCTTGGAAACGGGGGGCAGTACACCGAACGCATCGGCGGTAAGGAAAATCACCTTAGTCGCGTGGCCTGCTTTGGATACCGGCTTAACGATGTTGTCGATGTGGTGAATCGGGTATGACACCCGGGTGTTTTCGGTCTTGGAGCCATCGCTGAAATCAATCACACCATCGGCAGCCACGGTAACGTTTTCCAGCAGTGCATCACGACGGATCGCATGGAAGATGTCAGGCTCGTTCTCTTCGCTCAGGTTGATGGTCTTTGCGTAGCAGCCGCCTTCAAAATTAAACACCCCATTGTCATCCCAGCCGTGCTCATCGTCACCGATCAGCTCCCGCTTGGGGTCGGTTGACAGGGTGGTCTTACCGGTACCGGAGAGGCCAAAGAAGATAGCGGTATCGCCGTCTTTGCCGACATTTGCCGAGCAGTGCATAGACGCGATCCCTTGCAGGGGCAGCAGGTAGTTCATCATCGAGAACATCCCTTTCTTCATCTCACCGCCGTACCAGGTGCCGCCGATCAGCTGCATCTTTTCGGTCAGGTTAAAGGCGACGAAGTTCTCGGAGTTCAGGCCCTGCTCTTTCCAGTTTGGATTGGTGGTCTTAGCGCCGTTCATCACCACGAAGTCCGGCTCGTAAGTGGCCAGCTCTTGGTCTGATGGGCGGATGAACATGTTCTTAACGAAGTGAGCCTGCCAGGCCACCTCGGTGATGAAGCGAACACAAAGACGGGTATCCTCGTTGGCGCCACAGTAGGTATCGACCACAAACAGGCGTTTTCCAGAGAGCTGCTTGGTGACCAGGCTCTGTAGTTCTACCCAGGTTTCTTGACTGATCGGCTTGTTATCGTTCTTGCCTTGGTCGGACCACCAAACGGTGTCGCGGCTGGTGTCGTCCTTAACGATGTATTTGTCTTTGGGGGAGCGGCCGGTAAAGATGCCGGTGTCAACCGATACAGCCCCCAGCTCGGTGACCACGCCCTTTTCGTAGCCGGACAGGGACGGCTTGGTTTCTTCTTCAAATAAAAGTTCGTAGGAGGGGTTGTAGACAATTTCTTGAGCGTCGTGAATACCGTATTTGGCAAGATCTATCGTAGGACGGGCTTCTGACATCGGTTTCTCCTGGGGCTGTCATTTAAGTCTTAGCGGTATGCACAGGCCATTCTAGGTGGCTTTCAGCAACAGCGTGTACACAGACGTTATAGTTAAAAAAGGAAGCTGTATCGCTTCTCGAATTAGGGATCGTCTTTAGCGCAAGCAGAGCATTATAGGTATTCCAAAAAATCATTCAATCGGAATGCGCAGAAACCCTCCTTTAGTAGTAGCGGTTCGGTTCTGGATTTGAGGGCCGCACGGATCGTATCCCCCCTATCTGCTGTTGCTGGTGACTGTCGTTGCTGGCTGAAATCAGGCGCTACAATTCTACATAAATATCTCGGCAGGCGGTGGGATTTGAGTCTTTATAGGGGCTTCAGCCAATTGCTCACAGCTTCTGTGTATAACTCTGTGGGTTAATCGCGATAACCGGCTCAGAGCGCCGATGTATCGGGCTGCTGTCATGATTGGTTAAAAATTGATCGATAATTTATTAATATATAAACTCAAAGCCTTAGGGGGTTTGGCTAAGGTGGTGGTACCTTTTTTTCTAGAAACGGGTCACGCTTTACTATTTTTCATGCGCTCCTCTCTGCGTGTGAATAATAATCTTGACAGGGCGAAATCATGTGCTTCAAGCGCACGTTTAAGGGCGGCGCGGGTGTGTTTATAGGCCTGTTAACCAGGCGCTGGTCAGTACACGTCGCTGTGCTAAACTTGCGGCTCTTTTTTTTACACTGGATTTGTACAGGATTATGCCTATCTATTTAGCCCCCATGGAGGGGCTGGTTGATCCGGTTATGCGCGACATCATCAGCCGTATCGGGGGGGTCGATCGCGCCGTGACAGAATTTGTCAGGGTCTCTGACCGGGTGCTGCCTAAACGCGTTTATCTGCGGCTGGCGCCAGAATTAACCCAGGGCGGCACCACGCCGTCCGGAACGCCGGTCTACGTTCAGCTGCTCGGGTCTGATCCGGAGATGCTGGCCGGATGCGCTAGCAAGCTGGTGGAGCTGGGGGCACCGGGGATTGATCTGAATTTCGGCTGCCCGGCTAAAACCGTTATTCGTAACCGCGGCGGCTCCATTCTTTTGCGCGAACCCGAGCTGATTTATCGTATCGTTGCCGCGGTGCGCCAGACTGTCCCTGCTTTCATCCCGTTAACGGTCAAGATGCGCCTGGGATACGACGACGACACCTTGATGCTGGAGAATGCCCGCGCGATCGCTGCGGCAGGCGCGGTTGAATTGTGTGTGCATGCCCGTACCAAGGTCGAGGGCTACCGCCCCCCCGCGCACTGGCACAAGGTCGACCAGATCCGTGAGGCGGTCTCGATCCCCGTGGTGGCCAATGGCGAGATCTGGAGCGTCGACGACTTTGTCCGCTGCCAGTCTGCCAGTGGTTGTGATCGGGTGATGCTGGGGCGCGGCTTGATCTCTCGCCCCGATCTAGCGCTGCAGGTGCGCCAGCAACTCAACGGCGACCC
This sequence comes from Motiliproteus sp., assembly GCA_036964625.1. Classification (GTDB taxonomy): domain Bacteria; phylum Pseudomonadota; class Gammaproteobacteria; order Pseudomonadales; family Balneatricaceae; genus Motiliproteus. Next base: position 32,168 of record JBALTG010000026.1, on the reverse strand, counting down.
CGTCACGGCGATGAGCTGGGCCGCGTTAACCCCCTGGATCGAAGACTATTACCAGCAGCTTGACGCCCTGGCGCCGCGCTATGCCGATGGTCGCCTAAAACAGTGGCTGAGGCTGCTACAGCGTAACTATCCCGCGGCTAAAGCCTTGTTGCTGGAGATCAGGCGTGAATCAGCCAGTGGCGCGCTGCTCGATGCATTGCGGCGTTCTGCCGATTATGATGCCGACGCAATCACTAAGCTGCTGGCAGATGAGTTATCCAAGCGCCCCTCAGGGGTCTCCTACCCGGCATTGGATTCGCAGTTTTAACGTTTGCTGCTCAACGTCAACCTGATAGTGGCGGACTCGCCATATTCCTCAACGCTTTACGGATTCCAGCACGACGAACTTGGCGTTGGAGGCGATCGTACGGCAGCCGCCAAACAGCTTGGATAGTTTGACGTGATAACCCAGATGGCGGTTTCCGACGATGCGTAACCGTCCACCGACTTTGAGTACTCGGCGGGCATCCTGGAACATCTGCCAGGCGATGTGATCGGTGATGGTTTGATGCTGGTGGAATGGGGGGTTGCAGAGCACCAGGTCGGCCTGCTCATCTTCGATGCCTGACAGACAGTTGTTCCAGAGCAGCGTGAGCGGCTCTGGGCTGTTCAGTCGCTCCAGGTTGCGCTGGCTGGAGCGGATAGCGTCCCAGCTCTCGTCAACCGCGGTGATCTGGCAGCCGGGATTGGCTTTGAGCGCAGCGATGCTCAAGACCCCGTTGCCGCAGCCCAGATCGACCACCTGCTGCGGAGTTGGCCCCAGATGTTGGATTAATAATCGTGCGCCCAAGTCCAGGCGCTGGGCGCCGTAGACATTAGGGAAGTTACTGAGCAGGCAGTCAACGGCATCACAAGGCCATTCCAGGGTCTCGGTCTGACCGCTGTCGCGGCCACTTAGCTGGGCATAGATCAGCCGGGCTTTTTTGACGGCTCTTGACGGGCGCACCTCGTCGAGCAGCTGGCGAGTCAGCTCTGGCAGCGTGGAGGGCATGTCTCTCTGGCGCGCAGCAATCACCACCGGGGTGCCTTGCGGTAGATTGCGGTTGAGCCAGTCCAGTTGCCAGGTTAGCAGGCGCAAGCTTCGCGGGAGTTTAATAATAATCCCCGCCGGTTCGGCGTCGAGCTGTTCAACCTGCGCCAATGCAGTCACAGGATCCTCGATGCCGTTGCGTGCCAGGTTTTGCGCCAGTGCCAGGTGGGCTACGTAGGAATCATTGACCCAGTAGAGCGGGCTCTCTGAGCTCGAGATAGCCAGGCCGCAAGCGAGGGCACCGAAGTGGTCATTCAGCACCAATAGTCTCCCCACCGGTAACTCATGGGCCTGGAGCGCCAGTTCGTCGGAGGCATCCCAGGCTTGCAGGGGTTCGTTGGGCAGCGCAGGAAAGCGTTCCAGGATGAGATCGGTGTCGTTGATAGTCAGTTGCTGCATGGTAGATCCGTATATTAATCAGAGTGTCGCAGGAATCGAAAACGGTTGTTCAGTGCTGCTACGGTGTAAAGAGAGGCGGCTGGTGGTTGCTGGCTGATAGCTGATGGCGAGCCGAAAGCCAGGCATCCCCCGTTGTTGTTACTGTTGTTGTTACTGTTGTTGTTACTGTGGTTGTCCGCTCAGCGGAGTTGGGGCAGGTTGGTCAGCTGCAGCCGCAACCGCAGCCAGCGTGCAACGCTATCCACACTCATATTCAGGGCCGCTGCGATCAGGATCAAAAACAGCGCCCGGTCAAAGCGCAGTTCTTCGAACGCCGAATCGATATAAAAGCCAAGCGTTTGGATGCCGAGGATACCGAGGATGGCGGTCTCGCGCAAAATAACCTCCCAGCGATAGAACAGAAACGCTAAGAACTGGCGGTAGATTCTGGGCAGAACTTCGAACAGGTAGCGATTGAGCCCTGTTGCGGCATCATCACGCAGTACCAGCGCATCGCTGTGACGGCCGATCAGATGGGCGATGATGGCACCGTTGTGCAGTGCCAGTGCTAGCAGCGCCGGCAGCATCGACGGACCCAACACTAGAAGCGCAACAAATGCGAACATCAGCTCCGGTATTGAGCGAAAGACAACCAGCAATAGCTGCCCCGCAGTCCGCCCGGGACGGCGGAAAAACTGGCTCGATACCAGCGGGAATAGCACGAGCGTGACCAGTCCGGTGGCGACCATGGCGATCAGGCTGAGTACCAGGGTGTTAGCGACACCATTGGCCGCCTGACTCTTTAGTAGCAACCAGCACCATTGCCACAGGTTTGACCAGCTCTTCGGATCGGCGAGGGAGTGTCCCCGCAACGGCGCGGGCAGCATATCTTCGCTGATAAAACGGGCGATCAGGCCCCAGTCAAACTGTTGCTGCCAAGGTAGCCAGGCGATCGCCCCGATCAGGTACAGCGGCAGCAGCCAGCGCCGTCCGAACAGGCTGCGCAGGCTTAAGATTAATATGAAAAACAGGTACAGCAGCGCGGCCGCCTGCGAATACAACCCTTGCTTGAGCGCGGTTTCCAGGTGGAACCCCAGTGTCGGCAGGCCGATAAAACCGAGTACCGCGCTGGAGCGGATGCCGCATTCGAGTCGGTATTGGGTGTAGCTTTTAAGATGCGGGTAGACCTGCGGCAAGCGGGTGTAGAGAAAACTGCTCAGCCAACCGCTACCGGGGGGCAGCAGTCGCCAGGCCTGACGATCGCTCTCCTCTAAAATCTCGGCGTAGACCTTGGCAAACGTCCCTGCATAGGGGATGGCGATCGCCAACACGCCGGTCAGGGTCGACAGGCCGAACAGCTGCAGTAGCAGTAGCGCCCAGAACAGCTCATGGATCGAGCGGGTAAAGGCACAGTACAGGCGAACCGCGCGCCACTTAAAGCCCAGCGCCAGCAGGCCACCGATCGGAACGGCAAGCGCAACCCCCAGCAGCGCGAAGGCGAGGGTGTTTACCAGCGCCTCGAGTAACTGCTCGAGGCTCCAGAAATCGGGGCTCAGCAAGCCTGCACCGATGCGCCCGAGCTCTAACCAGGGATCGGCGGTGTTGATCTCGATATCGGCCAGTAGCAGGCAGAGCCCCGCGATAACGACAAAGCCCAGGCTGGTGCGTACTAGCCGGGTAGCGCTGGCGCTAGCGTCCCTAGCGTGGTCATGCATCACTGGTAGATAAACGCCAGCTGTTCGGCGGTCAGCGAAGCGCTGCGGGCATCCAGCACCACCTTGCCCTGTTTCAGGCCGATGATGCGCTGGTAATGATGCAGCGCCAGATCGCGATCGTGCAGCGCTACGACCACCGTGCTGTGTTGTTGGTTGATCAGCTGCAGCAACGACTCTGATTGAAACTCATCCACCGACGACACCGGTTCATCGCCGATAAAGACCGGGCAGTTACGGTACAGTGCGCGTGCCAGAGCGGTGCGTTGCTGCTGGCCGCCCGAGAGCTGGTCTACCGAGCGCCAGAGCATCTCGTCCAGCCCTAGCTGGGTAGCCAATGCCTGAATCTGCTGCCGGGGCTGCTGCCGCGGGGAGATAAGGTTGATCAGGTTATACAGGTTGCTGTGTTGTTGCAGGCGGCCCATATAGATGTTGTGAAACACGCTCAGGATAGGCACCAGTCCCAGCTGCTGCGGCACGATAGCGCACAGCTGGGGTTGTTGGCTATAAAACCGTTTCAGCAGGGTCGATTTACCCGATCCGCTTTTGCCGATCAGCGCGACTTTATCGCCCGCAGCGATGCTGAGGCTGAGGTTTTGGAGCACCGTCTGGGCGCCATATCCCAGGGATTGGTTGCTGAGCTGAAACAGGGGCGCGACCATGGTCCGTGCTGCTCCGCTATTAATCGATCAAACCGATCGAGCGGGCGACGACTGCCACGGGTTCAAAATCTGCATTGCTCGCCTTGATGAAGCGGCTGCGCGGGAAGGCATTAAGCAGCTCGGGGTCCTGCAGTGACAGCAGCGCTTGCTGCACCCGTTGCTTAAACCCTTCGCCCCAGCGTTGATCGACATCGCCACGAATAGTCCACTGATAGTCGGGATAGGCGGGTGTTTTCCAGATCACGTTGACCTTGTCGGGATGGATGTTTCCGCTGGCCAGTTCGCGCTCCCAGACTTTGAAGTTAACCGCGCCAATATCGTAGGCGCCGGACTGAACCAGGGCGATGGTACGACTGTGGTCGCCACTGAATCCAACCCGTGAGAAGATCTCTTCAGGTGATTGATTAAATTTCTTTCTTAGGTGGAATTCAGGCATTAATCGGCCTGAGGTCGAGCCTTTGGAACCGAACGTAAAGCTGCGGCCTTTGAGGGAGTTTTCTAGCGTGTCGGCAGCTTTCAGGCCGGTGCTCTGATGGGCGATAAAATAGGTTTGAAACAACGGGTCTTCGTAGCCCTGCGCGATCGCTTCGCTGCCCGAGACCCGAATCCGTGCCTGCACGCCGGACAACCCCCCAAACCAGGCGAGCTGGACCTGGTCGTTACGGAAGGCGGTCACGGCCGCAGCATATGATTTAACCGGGATGTAGTTAACCTCAACCCCTAGTTGCTCGGACAGATAGTCGGCGATTTTGCCAAACCGGGTCTGCAATTGCGTCTCATCCTGATCGGGAATCGCAGTAAAGGTGAAAGTTTGTGCGGTGCTAAATGGCGACAACAGCAAGGCCGCCGCTGTCACGAGTGGACAGAGGATCTGTTTTAGTTTCATGGTCAGTTTTATCTTGAAGGTTAAATAGCTTCAGGCCAGATGGCGGGCGCTATTGTAGAGCACCGGTCAGAGGGGGCAAAGTAAACAGCGGAGATATGTTGCGGCCAGTGGCCGAAAAAGGATCGTTTAGACAAAAAATCTTTCTTGTTTGCCACGTCTCCGTATAAAAACCGAAAATATAGGAGTTTTTCCTAGATCAATACCAGCCAATCAGGCCGATACTGTCGCCACTGCCACACGGAAACAGACGGATTTGGTCGTGAAGGGATGCCACGATAAGTAGCGGTAAGGACAGAACTGAGAAAGGCCATCGAGATAGGATCTCGGTGGCCTTTTTCTTTTTCAGGCCCGTTCAGAAACTTGCCGATTTATCGCCTCGGATGATCGAAAAATCTGCCTCAAATCGACTTTGGCTAAATTAGAAGGCCCTCGCTAGGATCGGCCAAGCCCGACAGGCTCCTAAAACCTGCTAGAATGAGCCGCCGCGCGTAGTTCGGAGTCTTCTGTGGTGTCGCCCACCTTACGTCCATTGTTTGCAGAGCTATATCATCAGGCTTTGCACACCCATCAGCGCCGTTTGTTGGTGCTGATAGGGGCCGTTGACTGGTCTTTAGCCTGTCTTAATCAACTGCCGCAGGCGCTAATCGCTCAGCCGGGGCTCTGGGTTTCAACCCAGCCCGAGCTGCCGGCACTTGATCTGTCTGCTTCAGCCACCTTGATTAAGCCTGCGCGGTGCCATCAGGTGCTGGGCCGGGAGTTTGGCTGGGTGGTGATTGATGCCCACGAGGGTCTCGATCCTGATGCGCTAGGTGCCAGTAGCGGCACGCTGTGCGGTGGCGGGCTGCTGGTCTTGCTGCTGCCCGCCCAGCCAATGGTCGAACAAAAACCGTTTTCAACCTGGCTGGAACGGCAACTTCAGCCAAGAGACGGGATATTGGTTGTTCGTCAAGACACTGTGGCTGCTGATGTATCGTTCCCGGAGGGCAGGGGGCAAGCATTGCCCGCACCTCAAACGCCATCCCCTGTCCCTGCTTCATCATCTAGTTGTAGCGATGGCGCCTGTGTCACCGAGGATCAAGCCGAGGCTGTGCGTCAGATTATGCGTGTCGCCCAGGGGCATCGGCACCGGCCGCTAGTGATCAGCGCCGACCGTGGGCGCGGTAAAAGCGCAGCACTGGGGATCGCCGCCGCGCGATTGATTCTGCAGCGGCCGCGTTATATCCGGGTGACAGCTCCCGCGGCGGTTGCCGTCGAACCGCTATTCGAACGTCTGCAAACCCTGCTGCCGGGCTCTAGTCGACAGGGTGGCCAGGTTGTTTTTGAGCAGAGCCGGGTCGAGTTTATCGCTCTGGATCTGTTGTTGCGGCAGCTTGATACCGACGCAAGCCGTTGCGATCTACTGTTGGTCGATGAGGCCGCCGCTATCCCGGCGCCGATGTTGGAGCGTCTGCTGGGTCATCATGCTCGGATCGTATTTTCGACCACCGTGCACGGTTACGAAGGCACCGGGCGTGGTTTTCTAATCCGCTTTCGTCAAGCCCTGGAGCTGCAGACGCCAAACTGGCGCCGGTTTGAATTGACGACGCCGATCCGCTGGCGCGCGGGCGACCCGTTAGAGCGCTGGGTTTTCGATACCTTGCTGCTCGATGCCGAACCCGATCCCCGCCCGCTTGAAACTATCGATCTGGCGCATGTGTGCTGGCGCCACTGGTCGCCCCGGCAGCTGCTGGATGATCCGCAGCAATTGCGCCAGCTGTTTGCGTTGCTGGTGCAGGCACACTACCGGACCCGTCCCGGAGATCTGCGCGATCTGCTTGATGACCCGGCGCTGCAGGTCTGGTTGCTGCACGCGCCGCCACAGCCTCACTCGCATTCTCAGCCACATTCTTCGCGGCTGCTGGGTGTGGTGTTGGTCGCCGAAGAGGGCGGTTTTGAGCCGGAGCTTGCCGATCAAATCTGGCTGGGAAAGCGCCGCCCACGCGGGCATCTGCTGCCGCAGGTGTTGGCGGCACAGGCGGGTTGGCGTCAGGCGCCGCGGCTGCGTTACTGGCGCATCGTCCGTATAGCAATTCCAGAGCAACTGCGCATGCAGGGGCTGGGAACTGAGATGATTCGGCGGTTGCGTTGCGAGGCTCAGCTGCGTCAGGTCGATCTGCTGGGCAGCAGCTTTGGCGCCACGGAGGATCTGCTGCCTTTTTGGTATGCGCAATCGATGCGGCCGCTGCGATTGGGGCTCAAAGCCGATGCCAGCAGCGGTTGTGTGTCGCTGCTGTATGGGTGCGGTTGTAGCGACGCCGGGCAGCGCTTTCTCGTTTCAGTCGCGCAGCGGTTTGCCCTGGACCTGCCGCGGCAGCTACAGGGCGCGAATGCCGATCTGGAGTCAGGCTTGGTACGCGTGCTGCTGCAGCAAAGTCGTGATGCGCTGGTGGCTCAGGTAGATCTGCAGGATATGCATGATTTGTACGCACTGGTTTTTGGCCAGCGAGGATGGGAACAGGCCGAACCTGCTCTGTACCGCTGGGTATTGCAGCAGCTGTTAGGTCCCGAACGGGTGTTCGAGCCTTTGCTTGAGCGGGTGTTGATCTATCGGCTTGTTCAGCGACGTGGCTGGGCTGTAATATTGCCGTTACTGCAGCTCACCGGTGTGCGCCAGGCCGAACATTGGTTACGGACCCGGCTAAAACCGTTACTGGCCGATCAGATGCAGGCCGTAACGGTCGACGCTGAATAAAATGATGGACTAAATTTACAATCTGAGTCTGCTATTAAGCGTGAGGTGTTGATGCCCGCTTTTGAACTGATCGGCCATCGTGGCTATCCGGCACGTTACCCAGAAAACACCCTGCTGGGCTTTGAGCAGGCGATCGACGCCGGTGCGCGCTATATAGAGGCCGATGTTCAACTGAGCGCAGATGCGGTTCCTTTTGTGTTTCATGATCGGACCCTGACCCGGTTGTGCGGGGTGGACGGCTCGATCCACCAACTGAGCGCCGAACAGCTACGGCGCTGCTCTCCGTTTTCGCCCCAGGCGTTTGGGAATCGATTTCGACATATTCCGATGCTGCAGCTTGATCAGTTGGTCGCCTTGTTGCAACGGCAACCGCAGGTCACTCTTTTTTTAGAGTTAAAACGAGGGATGATGCAAACATTGGCGCCGGCTTTAGCGGTGGCGAAAGTACTTGAGTGCATCGGGCCGGTACGTTCGCAAGTGGTATTGATTAGTTTTTCGATCAAACTGTTGCAACAAGCGCAGCAGCAGGGCTGGGCGCGTCTGGCACCGGTATTGACTCGCTGGTACCAGTTACAGCAACGGGCGACGCTCAGTCTTGAGCCGGAGTGGGTGTTTCTCAATCACCTGAAAATACCCTTGGGTTTGGGGTATGACGCAGCTGAGCCGAAGCTGGCCGTCTATGAGGTATCAAATATTCGCGACGCTCAGGCGTTGACGGAGCGGGGGATCCGCTGGATAGAAACCGATGCTATCGGTGAGATGTTGCTGGCGCGGGATGCGTTATCTATCTCATAGGTTCTACTCTTTGTCTGTTTTGGTAAATTGGGCTTTCTAGCTCATTTAGCGCGTCCGTGCGCACAGGCGTGTCTTGTTTGAAGTACACGATCAGCACCGAATGCTGGATGCGATCGGCCACTGGCACCAATGCATTGCATCCAGAAACGCGTAATTTAGTTCTCTTCTTGGTTGACAGGGCTTTGGCGTGAGCGATTAAGTTCGCATAACGACCTGTCCCGTGCTCTGGCGGGAGGGGCTCTCTAGTCCTGGATCATCTGATTCAGGTCGAGCAGGATAATCAATTCGTCATTGTGATAACTGACGCCACTGATAAACTTACTGCTTTCATCGGTACCTACGCTGGGTGCGCTCTCAACCTGGGACTGGCGCAGATAGATCACCTCGGCGACGGCGTCGACCAGCATACCGATCACCTGATCTTCGAGTTCGATGACGATGATTCGACTGTCGTTGCTCGGCTCTGTGGGCTGCAGGCCGAAAAGAGCGCGGGTGTCGATCACAGTGATGACGTTGCCGCGCAGGTTGATGATCCCAACGATGTAGTGGATCGCACCCGGTACCGGAGCGATCTCGGTCAGGCGCAGTACCTCTTTGACCTGCATCACATTGATGCCGTACAGCTCTTCGGCAAGCAGGAACGTCGCCCATTGTAGTTGCGGGTCTTTTTCGTTCTGGGTTTGCTGTGCTTGTAGGTCTTGACCGCTCATGTTGTCACTCCATCAGGGGGTGTTGAATCGTCTCAGGCCAGGCCTGCCTGAGCTGTGGTTTTGGGGTGGTATTCTAGTGCTATCCAGCCAGTATGTCCTAAGGAATCCAATACATTGAATAGTTTTGGCAGGTCTGTTACGCCGGCGCCCGGTTTATGGCGTCTCGGGCGTTAAACAGCAGGCTGAGGTTGGCGCAAAATCCAGCAGCCTTAGAGGCAGTTGGTCGGTTTGGGTAAACCAGCAATCTTGCTGGCAATTTTTGCCGGACTGCCGGGGAACAGCTGGAGCAGGTACAGGCTCGATCCCTTCTCTTTGCCGAGCTGCAGGCCAACCTGTTTGACCAGGATGCGCATGGCAGGTGTTATCTGATATTCAAGATAAAAAGATCGAAGCAACCCTATGACTTTCCAGTGATCATCCGTCAGGGATATCAATTCCAGGCGCGCTAGTTCGGTCGCAACTGTCGGATTCCAGTCGTCCAGCTTGCGAAGGAACCCTTCGCTATCCAGCTCCACAGTTTGGCTGCCTGCGCTCAATGTCGTCATCTTAATACCAGCTCTGAACCCGTTCGTATTGCAGCGTCAATTCGACGAAGCCGGTGTCGGTTACCGGCGTGAACCGGGGTGACAATGTCGTGCTTAGACCGCGTGCGTCCACATCGGGCTGGAGCACATAACAGTCGATGTCTGCAGCGAGATCTAGGAACAGAGCCGCATTGCTGAGGGTTGCCGCATAAGCCCCGTCTTCGATCAGGATCAGTGCTGCTGGTGGGCTGATTACACGCAGGCAGTCAGCCAGGCAGCAACTGCTATGCGGGGAGCTGTTAAGGGTATGAAGCACCATAAGAAGAACCGTCAGAAACTGAGAATGTGTTGGTGTTGATGAAACAGCGCCGCGACGCCATTCGCATCCACCACCTCAACCTCAAGCATGAGGTGATCCAGCGGCAATCCGCGGGTTTCGAGGCAGGATTGTGCGGCGTAGACCCGATCGATATCGTACAGCGCCAGTGCCGGCAGGGTTTTACTGATATTTTTTGCTGGGAGCTGTTCGGGCTGCTGCTCGGGGAGTAGCTGGTAGACCCCGTCGTTGATAAACAACAGACTGATCGGTACTTCAAAGGCGGCAGCCGTTAAGGCCGCATCGAGTGCCTCGCGAGCGATCTGGCTGGAGTAGGGGCTATGGCGCAGCACCAATAGGATCCTGGCATGCTGGCTCATTGCTTTCCTCCAAAGGTGATCACCCGGTCCGCATTTAGGGTCGCATCGATCAACTGACCTAATCCAGACAGCTCGAAACCCTCGGCCAGATTGCCCGCTGTTTGTTCGTGGCGCTTGGCTTCTCGCGCATCCAGCATCCCACGGCGCACCGCCGCGGCGATACAGACCACCAGTTCAATGCCGTGCTGCTGCGCCAAATCCTGCCAGCGCCGGGTGAGATTGGATTCATCCTGCGGTGGCGTGGTCAGTGTATTCGCGGTATGTACCGACTCGCCGTAAAAAAACACCCGGGGTACCTGGTGTCCCAGCGCGAGTGCCGCTTGTATATAACGCAGCGCGGTAGTAGCCGCCTGACTGGCGGTCGGGGAGCCATTGATAACGACGGCAAGCTTCATGCTGGGGGCTCTTAAGGGGTGAATACAATGTGAAAGCCAAACGAAAGGCAATCTTACCAAAAAAGGCTCCATGATATCCCTGTCGTTGCTGAATTGCTGGGGGGCAGGCCCGTCAGGGTCTTTTTGCTTGCGCCAGCACGGCTCTCGTTCAGGATCGAATACTCTCTTAACTGGCGGATAAATCTATCGGCACCTTTATCCTGGCTGCTGTTCCTCCAAGCCATTGCGATCGACTAACATGAGGCACGATACAGTTCCTGTGCGGCGACAACGCTTCGACGAAGGTCTATCAAAAATCAACGCCATCATGAGCGTTATCCATGATGGCTTGTATTGCTGCACTCTTATCCAAAGGGCATTTAATCGAGTGCTCGCACCTAAACGGTTACGCGGACAGGTCGCTGCAGACCCGATTCAGGCCGCATCGGCCTCGGCAATCACCTTGGCTACGGCGCTTTCTAAACGCTGCATGCCGTCGCGGATCTCCGCTTCGGTGATGATCAGTGAGGGTGTCATTCGCAGTACCTGGGGGCCTGCCACCAGCAGCATCAACCCCTCTTCGTGAGCCGCGGCCAGAAATTTGCCCCCCTGGCCGTGCCAGGCTTCCACCAGCTCGGCGCCGATGAGCAAGCCTGGGCCTCGAATCTCGGTGAAGATGCCGTGCTTTTCGTTTATTTTTTCCAGCTCGGCGACAAACAGTGCACGACGCTGGGCAACCCCTTGCAGGACTTCGGGGGTATCGATTATATCGAGCACGGTTTCGGCAACGGCACAGGCCAGCGGGTTACCGCCGTAGGTGCTGCCGTGGGTGCCAAAGCCCAAACTCTCTGCAGCTTTGGCGGTGGCCAGCATGGCGCCGATAGGGAAGCCGCCGCCCAGTGCCTTGGCGCTGGTCAGTACATCCGGGATGACTCCCAGGCCCATGTAGGCATACAGATCGCCGGTACGGCCAACCCCGGTCTGGATCTCGTCAAATACCAGCAGCGCGTTGTGCTGGTCGCAGAGTTCACGCACACCACGCGCAAATGCCGGGTCAGCCGCGATGATGCCGCCTTCGCCCTGGATCGGTTCCATAACCACCGCACAGGTCCTGTCCGAAATCGCCGCCTTAAGCGCATCCAGATCGTTAAAGGGGACGTGGGTGATGCCGCCCGGAACCGGCTCAAACCCCTCCCGATACTTCGGCTGACCGCCCACCGTCACGGTAAACAGGGTGCGGCCGTGGAAGGATTGGGTAAAGCTGATGATTTCGTTCTTTTCGGGTCCGAAATTGTCAAAGCCGTATTTGCGCGCCAGCTTAAACGCCGCTTCGTTGGCTTCGGCCCCGGAGTTGCAGAAAAACACCCGGTCAGCAAAGGTCTTTTCGGTTAGCTGACGGGCCAGGCGCAGGGCTGGCTCGTTGGTGTAGACGTTGCTCAGATGCCACAGCTGATCGGCTTGCTGTTTTAGTGTCTCGACCAGGCGCGGGTGGCAGTGCCCCAGTGCGTTAACCGCGATACCGCCGGCGAAATCGATATACTCGTTGCCTTGTTGATCCCAAACCCGTGAGCCCTTGCCGCGTACCGGAATAATAGCCTGGGGCGCATAGTTGGGGACCATGACCTGGTCGAAGGTGCTGCGGGTTACATCTTGCTTGCTCATCGTTGTCTCTCTAGTGATTATCATTTGGCGCATGTTAGCGCCACTATCGAATTATTATCAGGATGTTAAGGCGCTTATCTCTCGCACTGCCACAGACAGCATGGCCAGATTCAGCTCGCCTGCCGCGCGAATCTCAAGCAACGTTTTCTGACACCGCTTAAGGGTGGCTTCATTCAGTCGCTGCCACTGCTGTAGCCGTTGCGGCAACTCGGCGTCGGCCTGAGTGTCTGCCAGCAGGCGGGCAGTTGTCGCCGCCAGGAGCTGGTCCAGCTCATTCGCCAGCGCCGCTCGCGCTTTGCGCTGCCATAGATCAGTTTCGGGTAGCTGGCTCACCTGCTGTCGTAGCCAGGGCCGCTGCAGCAGGGTATCCAGGGCATAATAAACTGCGGCGGCGCGTTCTGCAGGCTGTTTTTGCTGCTGTGCCACCCGGATCACATCCAGCCCCTGGTACAGGTAGCGCAGGGCGACCAGCGATTGTGCCAATTCGGCATGGATCCCCTGTTCCGAGAGGTGATCCAGACGTGCCTGTCGGAGCTGTTGGCCGGTGCTATCGAGTGAGTCGACAAGGGTCGTTTTAAGCGTCTCAATCCCCGCTTGGTATCTGTCGATCAGCGGCTCGATCTGCAGCGCCCCGGGATGGTTGCGCAGTAGCCACAGGGTGGCCTTCTCCAGCACATCCTGAAGGTCGATATACAGTTCACGTTGACCCCCATCCTCGATGCTGAGTCCGAGTGCGTCCAGTTCCGACCAGAGCGCTTCTATCCCCAGCACCTGTTTGGCAATGCTGTAGGCGCGGATAATTTCCAGTATGCTGCTGTTAGTTTCCTGCTGTACATAATGACAGAAGGTTGACCCCATCCGATTACCCACTAGGTTGGTCAGCTGGGTGCAGATGATCTCTGCCCGCAGCGGATGCCGGGCCAGCTCGGCGGCAAAACGCGTCTGCAGCGGTCGCGGGAAATACGCCGGTAGCAGCTGCGCCAGATAGGGGTCATTGGCGGCCTGCTCCTGCATCAGCAGGTCAAACAGGCGCAGTTTGCTGTAGGAGAGCAATACTGAGATCTCGGGGCGGGTCAGTCCCTGAGCATTTTTAGCCATCTCTTTGAAGCTGGCATCGTCGGGTAGGTGATCAAGCTTGCGCTTGATCCGCCCCTCCTGTTCCAGGGTCGAGACCAGGTGGCGATGGTCGTTGACCAGTCGCGGCGCCTGGTGCACGCAGAGGCTGAGAATATGACTCTGGAGCTGATTGTGCTTGAGCACCAGCTGCGCCACCTCGTCGGTCATGCTGGCCAGGAGCTGATTGCGGTGCTTGAGGGTCAGGTCGCCATTGCTCACTACCGCATCAACCAGAATCTTGATATTGACCTCATGATCCGAGCTGTCGACACCACCGGAGTTGTCGATCGCATCGGTATTGATCAGATGGCCGAGGCGCGAAAGCTCGATCCTTGCTTGCTGGGTCAGGCCCAGATTGCCGCCTTCGCCTACGACGGCCGCCTGCAGCTCGCTGGCATCGATGCGCAGGCTGTCGTTGGCGCGATCACCCACCTGTGCATGGGTTTCTGTGCTGGCTTTGACATAGGTGCCGATGCCGCCGTTCCAGAACAGATCTACCGGTGCCCGAAGGATGGCCTGGATCAGCTCAGAGGGGGGCAGGGCGCTGGCGCTGATTCCGAGCGCTTTGCGGATCTCCGGGCTGAGCTTGATCGATTTGGCGCTACGACTGAAGAGGCCTCCACCTTTGGAGATGAGGCTGCTGTCGTAGTCCGCCCAGCTGGAGCGGGGCAGATCGAACAGGCGTTTGCGTTCGGTGAAACTGATCTGGGCATCGGGGTTCGGATCGATAAAAATATGCAGGTGATTAAAGGCTGCAACCAGCCGAATATGCTTGGACAGCAACATGCCATTGCCGAACACATCACCGCCCATATCGCCGACGCCGACCACGCTGAAATCAGTGGTCTGGGTATCCAGGCCACGTTCACGAAACAGACGCTTGACCGACTCCCAGCCCCCCCGGGCGGTAATCCCCATTTTTTTATGGTCATAGCCCTGGCTGCCGCCGGATGCAAACGCATCGCCGAGCCAGAATCCGTAGGCGCGGGAGAGATCGTTGGCGATATCGGAAAAGGTTGCGGTGCCCTTGTCGGCAGCAACCACCAGGTAGGGGTCATCTTCATCGTGACGTACTACCTGAGTGGGTGGGACCAGCTGGTTATCGACCAGGTTATCGGTGATATCCAGCAGGCCGCAGATGAATGTCTGGTAACAGCGAATCACTTCGGCCTGAATCGCATCCCGCTCGCCATAGGCGGGCAGCTGTTTCGGCACAAAGCCCCCTTTGGCACCGACCGGAACGATCACCGCGTTCTTGATCATCTGGGCCTTGACCAGACCGAGCACCTCGGTGCGGAAATCCTCCTTGCGATCGGACCAGCGCAATCCGCCACGCGCCACCTTGCCGCCCCGCATATGCACCCCCTCGACCCAAGGTGCGTAGACAAAAATTTCGAACAGGGGTCTAGGCTGAGGGGCCGCAGGGATCTGCTCCGGGCTGAGTTTGAAGGAGAGGTAAGTTTTGTGCTGACCCGCGGCATCGGTTTGATAGTAGTTAGTGCGCAGCATCGCCTGCAGCAGGCTGAGGAAGTGCCGTAAAATCCGATCCTGATCAAGATTTTCGACTGCGTCCAGAGCCGTTTCAATTCGTTTCGCGACGGCCTCAACCCGAGCCTGGCGTTTCGCGTGCAAGGCCGGATCGAAGCGCTGCTCAAACAGCTCCACCAGCAGGCAACTGATTTCGGCATTATTGGCCAGGGTTTCCTGCATATAACTCTTGGAAAACGGCAGCCCCAGCTGCAGCAGGTACTTGCACAGGGCGCGCAAGAGTATGACCTGGCGCCAGCTGATCCCTGCCGCGATCACCAGGGCGTTAAAGGCGTCGGTTTCAATCTCGCCGCGATAACAGCGTACGAATGTCTCCTGGAACTGCTCGCGGCGCTGTTGATCATCGGGATCGATACCTCGATTTAGAGCAATTTTGAAATCAAGAATCCAGCAGCCGATGGCGTCCTTGGGTTTGAGTGCATAGGGACTGGCACCCAGCACCTTGACCCCCATGTGCTCCAGAATCGGTAGCACATCCGAGAGCGCGGCTGACGGCCCCTGGCCGAGCACCCTGAAATGCAGGCATTGAAAATCCTCTAGCGGCCGGTACAGGTAGGTGGTCAGAAAATCCTGGTCGGTGAGGCGCTCTAAGCGCAGGATGTCGGCCACCGCACTGTGCGGACTGACATCTTCAGGGTACGCGGCCGGGAAGGCCTCGCGGTAGCGACGTATCAGGGCGTTGCCCTGGGCTTCGCCGAGCTGCTCAACCAGGCCCTGGTGTAGGTTATCGCCCCAGGAGAGCATCGCCGTGATCATCCGCGCCTCGATCTGGGTTGTATTCCAGCGGCGCTCCAGGATGTTGAGGCTATGCACAGTAAACTGAATCTGGGCCAATACATGATCGGAGAGCTGTACCTTATATTCGAGACTCTGACCCTCGAACTCCTCGGTCAGGATCTCCTGCATCTTCAGCCGCAGTTCGGTGTTGTAACGGTCGCGGGGTACATACACCAGCGCGGTGATGAAGCGTCCGTAGCGATCCGGGCGGATAAATACCCGCAGCCGGCGCCGCTCCTGGCACTCTAAAATACCGTAAACAGACTCTTTAAGTTGCTCCTGGCTGGCCAGTAGCATCTCATCGCGAGGGTAATGGTCGATGATGTGACGCAGCGCTTTGCCGCTATGGCTGTCCAGGCTGAGGCGTGATTCTTGCCAGATTTTGGCGACCTTGCGCCTCAATAGGGGCACCTCTGCCAGCGCTGAACTGTAGGCCTGGGATGAATAGAGGCCGAAGAAGCGCCACTCGCCGATCACCTGGCCCTGAGTATCGAACTGCTTGATGCCCAAATAGTCCAGATGCGCCGGGCGCTGTACGGTGGAGAGGCTGGTCGATTTGGTCAATACCAGTAACTGAGGCGTTAATGCCAGCTTGGCCAGTTGCGGAGAAAGCGGGAACTCGGGCCTGGCCTGCGTGCTGCGGTCGCGAAAGGTTCCCAGTCCTGAACCGGGAACAATGCGCAGCAGAGTGTGCTCAGCAGTCTGTTTGACCTGGTAATAGCGATAGCCAAGAAACAAAAAATTATTCTGACCCACCCAGTTTAGAAAGGCCAGAGACTCCTCTCGCTCAGCGCTAGGGAGTGGCAACGTCGCGCTAGTACAAGTATCGATAACCTGAGCGAGGGTTTGCTGCATCTTCGGCCAATCCTCGACCGCGCTGCGAACGTCCGCCAGTACACGCAAGAGCGCATCGACAAGCTGTTGCCGTGCTGCGCTATCGGCCTGGTGGTCGATCTCGATCCGCAGCAGCGCTTCGGCCTGCGCTTGTGGATGCTGCTGCTCCGGCGTGAGGATATCCAAAAGCTTACCGGTTTTACTGCGTCGGACCCGGAGCACCGGATGGGTCATTTTATGGATATGGAGATCCAGCCGGAGCAGCTCCATATTGACCGAGGCCACCAGAAACGGCATGTCATCGGTCAGGATTTCGATCACCGAGTGACTGGTATGCCAGCCGTGATCCTCCTGATTAGGGTTGTAAATGCGCACCAGCGGGGTGTTGAGCGGGCGTGTTTGCATGCTATGCCACAGCCAAAGCAGTGCGCCATACAGCTCCTCATAGGAGTCCTCTGCGATCTCTACGGCTATACTTTGGGCATAGTACTGTGCAGCCAGGCGACTGGCCTGCTCTGCATTGGCTTGGGGTAGCCGATCTGTCAGCCGTAGCTTGACCTGCTCGATGGCTGCTTGCTTCACGTCGGTAAAAGGTTTCATAAACCGCTTCACTTCCTGATTCAGACGAATTGTTTATATAGGGCGCGATTTCAATGCGCTACAGCAGGGCTAAAGATAGCAGATCTTCCTGTTCGGCCAAAAGCATGCTGCGCCTTATCGCACTATGGGCAAGCCGGGATACCAGCCAGAACACGGGCAGGGTCAAAGCCGATGTGTTTAAAACACGCATCCCGGTGTAAGATTTATACAGATGATAATTAAGAGATCTCGTTTAGATGCCCCTGTCCTCTTTACTGGTGGGGCCTGGCCAATTTGTGCGAGGAGCGCAACCGGATCAGCAAAGCCACGCACACTCTCACTCGGCGCTCAACCCGGTATATTCAAGGTTGAGTCTTAACACAGGTTAAGCGCTGGGGTATTTCTTCAATCAAGCACTATTTAGCACCTTGAGGCAACGCATGAATGCAGAACCGATAGCCCCTAAAATTGGCAGGCACATGATGCTCATAGCCTGGGTCATCGGTATGGGTTTGCTGACATGGGTTTTTGGGAATTGGGAAGAAAGCCAGATCAACCCGAATAGCACACCTCTTACCGCTAAAGCGGGTGGAGTAACCCAGGTCACGCTGATGCGCAATCGCCAGGGCCATTATGTGACAAGCGGGACGATCAATCAGCAGGCGGTGACGCTGTTAATCGATACCGGAGCCACTACCGTTGCAATCCCAGGCGGGCTACAACAAGAGCTTGGTTTGAGCGCAGGGACGATGCACCGCTCGTTAACCGCTAACGGCACTGCCCGAGCCTATGCGACGGTAGTGAAGCATATAGCGATCGGAGGCATCGAGCTTTTCAATGTCCGAGCATCCATCTTGCCAAACATGCCGGGCAAGCAAATCTTACTAGGGATGAGCGTATTGAGAGAGATCGATTTTACTCAAAAAGGCGATAAGCTTACCCTGCGCCAAGAGCACTAAGTCTAAAGATCAGGATCTTTGGTGATTTCGAGCCCAAAGCACGATATCTGACTTGGTCATAGCGCCCGCCTGTCGTGCAACCTCACGACCCTGATGAAAAAGGACCAGCGACGGAATACTTCTGATACCGAATTTAGCGCCTAGAGCGGGCTCGGACTCAGTGTTGACTTTTGCCAGTCTAACGTCGGGTTCTAGCTCCAAAGCCGAAGACTGGAACGCAGGGCCCATTGTTTTACAAGGGCCGCACCAGGGTGCCCAAAAATAGACTAAGACAGGAACGTCGCTGCGCTGAATATGCGTCTGGAAATTAGCGCTTGTTAGCTCGATAGGCGCTGCTTGAAATAGGGCCGAGTGGCATCTTCCGCATTTCGGATTATCGCCAAGTCTGGGTCCGGGGATTCGGTTGATTGCGTCGCAGCTGGGGCAGGGGATGTGCAAAGAATCGGTCATGATTTCTCTCTAATGCTGAAAGGCATTATGTTGCCATTCGGGTGGCTGTTTGACTAGATCCTCTGATGCGGCGGCTTCAGCCGATACAGACAGGGGGTTCATCGCACCCTTGCCCGACAATACGATTATATTTATACTGTACGAATATACAGCTAAATATATGGAAACACTATGACCATCAGAACGGTCCATCAGGTTATCAGCAAGAACGGCTCTATGATCGGAGAGTACATGAATCTTAAGCACGCCAAAGATATGGATAACCGCACCGACGTTCTTTATTACGTCGCAGAAATTATCGAAGGACTCGGCGTAGACGAGGGCACGGCTGAAAAAATCGCAGAGGCCTTTCTTGATGATGGAAGACGCCAAGAGATTCTGATCAGACTGAAAAGCGTTAAAGATATCCCAACCGACGATGAGCCGCCAGTTGATGAATAATCGCGTCTGAACAGGCCATGGCGAATGGCGTCTTGTTCAACCTTTTGCTGAGGGCTTCGAACCAGTATGAACTGTAATTCTTATAGATCAAATTAGTTATGTCGCCTTCTTCGTGTTGGATCGAACTTATTTTTCGAGCAGGCCTTTCGAGCTGATATGACATTACAGAACAAATTACCCATACGCGACACTGGCAGCCAGGCTATGATTTGAGGCCATAACACCAGTGCCGCTGAGCGCACCCCTGTCGGTCGGCCTGAAATTGCTCCTGCATTTAAGGCACTTCCAGGATGAGCGCCATGACTCCGTGGCCTTGTTGGCACCCGTCGTGATCCGGGTCTATAAATTTACTCGATAGTAAAAATACAAAGCAAGATTCTTCGTTTACCAGCAAACCCATCGTTCATAGACGAGTCATAACGCGGATCAAGGCTCACCCATTGCCCCTCTTCGTTATAGCGCTGCTGGTCTATTGCCCAGTCCTCCTCGGTGGTGCGCAAACCAAGTCCTGCCCTTTTGTTACCTGCCCATGCTTCATCCGTCATAAGGCCTTCAAAAGTCGACTTCCTTTTTGGGGTTTTAATATCATCCTTTACAGGCAGTACGATACTGACACGATCACCGTTTGCGCTTAGTGTCGATCCAGGGGCAAATTCCAGAGTAATCTTAGCGGCATAATATTTGGTTGATGCTGTGGCCTGATTTCAGAAATAGGTACCTCTTGATTGTATTTCTGCTGAAGGTACTCGGGCAGGTCCTTGGCATCTCCGGCTCGCAGAGGGCGTGCCGGGCATGCTTGCTGGCCCTTTGGGTTAATGGTTGGGACATAGCCAAAAAAAAGCCCTGCGCTAAGGCAGGGCGAGTTGGCGGTTTGAATGGGAGTGTTTAGTGTGCTGCAGTGTCAGCTCCAGGGCTGTTCTCAAACTCTTCTGTGCGAATATTGATGGCATGGGTGCCTTTGGGGCCGGGTGTTGTTTCAAATAGCACTGGCTGGCCTGCCTTTAAGGTTTTGTAGCCATCCATTTGGATTGCGCTGAAATGAGCAAAAAGGTCCTCGTCACCCTCCGAAGAGAGGATGAAGCCGTACCCTTTGGCGTTGTTGAACCACTTTACTTTCCCTGACTGCATTGCGTTGCTCCCTTACTGCGTATACGTAACTATGAAATCGTTGAGTACCCTAGCTAGCAGATCGTTTCGCATTTCAGCTAACTTTGTGTAGGTAGAATAGACGTTTGTTTACCTTAGGTGATAGGTGTACGGTTAAAAATAGGTAAAAAGCTTAAAACGAGCGTTTGAATTGAGGTTTGTGTGTTTTTTCGTGAGGATGAGTGCGGGGTAAGCGGCAACCAGTCCTGCGTTCTGTTTGTGTTTGTCAAAACTAAGTTCCTATTTCGTCCTGAATTAGAATTCAAACCTAAGCCTCGCCAGGCGGTTAGGTGTGAAGGGCTATCCTGTTAAAAAGCCCCCGGTGATCGGTGATCGGTGATCCGCGGGGGCTGAGCAGTGAGCGAGTTGATTAGTCCTCGCTCAGTACCCCGACCAGATACAGCAAGTGTACCAGTAGGTTGTAGATGTTCAGGTACAGGCTAACAGTGGCCATGACATAGTTGGTGTAAGTGCCGTTAACGATGTTGCTGGTATCGTAGAGGATCATGCCTGCCATCAGCAGTACAACCGCCGAGGAGATCGCCAGTTGTAGCCCGGAGATATGCACGCCGAACAGTGACAGCACCAGGCTGCCGACAATTGCGACCAGGACTACGATCATGCCAGCGGCCAAGAATCCCCTCATGAAGCTGAAGTCCTTGTTGCTGGTCAGCACGTAGGCGCTCAAGCCCAGGAATGTCGCTGCGGTCATGCCCATCGCGGTCATGACAATGTCGCCACCGTTTGGCAGTGCCAAGTAGTGGTTGAGCAGTGGCCCCAGGCCAAACCCCATCAATCCGGTGAACAAAAACGTCAGAGGCAGGGCCCAGACGCTATTCTGCATTTTGTTAATCACGAAGATGAGTACGAAGCTTCCGATCACGCTGCCAAAATAGGCAAACATGGAGGGCTCGATCCACATCGAGATTCCGGCGGTGATGGCGCTAAAGACCATGGTCATCGACAGTAGCATGTAAGTGTTGCGAATAACCTTGTTGGTCGCCAGTACCGAGCTACTGGGCCGAGCAACAGTCGCATCTGTCATGTTCATATAAGACTCCTACAAAAGGGGGTTAAATTATCTGCTCCGAGTGATAGACCACGGATAGCGAGAATAGTTGCGTTGTTATAGCAAGCTTGGGGCAGGGGTTCCAGCGTTACCGGATAACAACTGAAATTTAAAGCTGCAATTATTACTAACCCGAGATTGCCTTGTCGGTTGACTTGGTCGCCCTGCTCACTACCATGGGTGCCTTCGCGTCTGCAATGATGACCCTTGCGTTATGTCCGAGCTCGATATTTATTACCAGGATGACCACTATGTGGTGATCGACAAACCCACGGGGCTGCTGGTGCATCGTAGTCCCATCGACCGCCGCGAGCGGCGCTTTGCGTTGCAGCTGCTGCGTGACCAGCTGGGGCAGCGTGTCTATCCGGTGCATCGTCTGGATAAGCCGACCTCTGGGCTGATGATCTTTGGATTGCACTCGGAGGCTGCCGGCAAGATGCAGCTGGCTTTTCGTGAGCGCCAGGTGCACAAGACCTATCATGCGATCGTGCGCGGGCATGTGGCTGACAGTGGCGTGATCGACTATGCCTTAAGTGATAAGCGCGAAAAAGAGGAGAAACGCCATGCCGATGACATCCGGCCACCGCAGGATGCGTTGACTCATTATCGCTGTATTGCGCAGGCGGAGCTTGCAATCCCGCTGGGTCGATACGCCAGCTGCCGCTACTCGCTGGTTGAGATGCAGCCGCAGACGGGGCGTAAGCATCAGCTACGGCGGCATATGAAACATCTCGATCATCATATGATTGGTGATACCCGGTACGGCGATGGTAAGCATAACAAGTTGTTCAAGGATCATTTTTATAATCAGCGCTTGCTGCTTTTTGCTACGGGGTTAGAATTCACCCACCCATATACCGAGCAACTCTTTCAGATCCAGGCACCGGTCCCGATTGAGCTACAGCCATTATTTGATGCACTCGGCTGGGCTCGCTTAGATCGGCGTACGGTTACCATTAGCTAGTTTTTAGCCATGGCTTTTAGCCCTTAGAGAACAGAGACAAACCATGAAACAGCCTTACCAAGCTTCGGACGACGTTATCTCCATGCAGCCTCGTTTACAGGACCTTAAGCCGTTGATGATCGGTATTATAGGTGCCATGGAGGAGGAGGTGGCCTATCTGCGCGATCAGTTGCAGCAGCGTCAGGATATGACCTTGGCGGGTTATGATTTTCACACAGGGGTGTTGGCTGGGCAGCAGGTGGTGTTGCTCAAGTCCGGCATCGGCAAGGTGAACGCGGCGATCGGCACGACGATTTTGCTGGAGCGCTACAGTCCCGATTGCATCATCAATACCGGATCGGCCGGAGGGTTTGCCGCAGAGCTGGAGATCGGTGACGTAGTGATCTCGTCTGAAGTTCGCCAGCACGATTTTGACCTGACAGTGTTTGGTTATGAGCACGGTCAGGTGCCGCAGATGCCACCTGCCTGGGCGCCCGATCCGCTGTTGGTTGATATCGCCCAGAGTAGCATCAAGGCAGTGCATGACGTTAAAACGGTGCTGGGCTTAATCGCTACCGGGGATGCCTTCATGGCCGATCCTGCCAAGGTGGCGGAGGCGCGTGCCAAGTTCCCGCAGATGTTGGCTGTGGAGATGGAAGCCGGAGCCATTGCTCAAACCTGTTACCGTTTTAAAGTGCCGTTCATTATTTTCCGGGCGCTGTCTGATATCGCCGGTAAAGAGTCGTCGATCTCGTTTGATCAATTTCTGGAGCAGGCCGGTGTGCACTCGGCGCACATGGTCATTGAGATGGTTCGCGAACTTGGTGAGTTGCATCTGCAGCAGCCCGCTTAATTTTTTGCTAAATGTTTATACAAGGACTTTTAGATCATGATTGAATCCTTTTACCCGCCACAGCGGACCCTGATGGGTCCGGGTCCGTCCGATGTTAGCCCGCGTGTCTTAGCGGCTATGGCGCGTCCGACTATCGGACATCTTGATCCTGAATTTATTCGCATGATGGATGAGCTTAAGCAGTTATTGCAGTATGCGCTCAAAACCAAAAATGCTCTGACCATGCCCGTGTCGGCGCCGGGTTCCGCAGGTATGGAGGCGTGTTTCGTTAATCTGGTCGAGCCGGGTGACAAGGTGATCGTGTGTCAGAACGGCGTGTTTGGTGGTCGAATGGCTGAAAACGTACGCCGCTTTGGCGGCGAGGTAATTCTGGTCGAAGATGACTGGGGCCTGCCGGTCAGTCTGGCTAAGGTCGAGGCCGCGTTTAAGGCTAATGCTAACGTGAAAGCGCTGGCCTTTGTCCATGCTGAAACATCAACGGGGGTGCGCTCCGATGCCCAGGCGCTGGCGCGCTTAGCGCAGGATAATGGGGCGCTGAGCATCGTTGATGCCGTGACCAGCCTGGGGGGGATCGAGCTGGATATGGATGGCTGGGGTATCGATGCGCTCTATTCCGGAACCCAGAAGTGCTTGTCGGCCCCACCCGGGATCTCCCCGGTCAGCTTTAGCGAGCGGGCTGTAGCAGCGGTCAAGGCGCGCACGACTCCGGTGCCGAGCTGGTTTCTGGATACGAACCTTGTGATGGGTTATTGGGGGGCAGGCGTCAAGCGTGCTTATCACCATACGGCGCCCGTCAATGCTCTGTATGCGCTGCATGAATCGTTGGTGGTGCTGCAGCAAGAGGGGTTGGAGCAGGCGTGGTCGCGGCACGAGCAGCACCATCAGGCGCTCAAGCAAGGGCTGGAGGCGATGGGGCTGGCGCTGCTGGTCGATCCTGAGTACCGTTTGCCGCAGCTCAATGCCGTAGTGATCCCCGAGGGGGTTGATGAGGCGCGGGTAAGGGCGCGGCTATTAGAGCAGCACAGCCTGGAGATCGGCGCGGGATTGGGTGCGCTGGCGGGCAGGGTGTGGCGGATTGGTTTGATGGGGCACGCCTGTAACGGCAAAAACGTGCTGCTCTGTCTTGCTGCTCTGGAGGGTGCGCTCATAGCGGAAGGGGTCGAGCTGCAGCGCGGTGCGGCTGTCGCAGCGGCGTCTGCAGCACTGGCGGCTTAGGGCCTGGTGCGAAACGACCCGTGCTCGCAGCAGTCCGCGCTATTGACCTGATGGACAAATAGGTTCCATACCTAGTTGTCCATCGCACCTAAAATATGCCGCAGTTACGTGGCGTTGCTTGATTCTCAGGGGCTCGCATAGGTCTTCGATCCATGCTGACGGATCCTTGCGTCTCTTATTACCCCGTCGGGCTAATAGTAGCAAAAAACCAATAATTACAACGAGGGTACAGCAATGGCGCAGCAGCAAAAAGTAGCGTTCTTAGGGTTAGGCGTGATGGGCTACCCGATGGCCGGACATCTGGCCACAGCAGGCTATGATGTCTGCGTCTATAACCGTACCACGGCCAAGGCCGACGCATGGGTTGAGCAGCATGGAGGGCGCCTGGCAGAGACGCCCGCTGCCGCTGCACAGGGCGCCGACCTGGTGTTCGCCTGTGTCGGTAACGACGAGGACCTCAGGAAGGTCTGTGTGGGTGCGCAGGGTGCCTTCAGCGGCATGTCCCCGGGGGCTGTTTTTGTCGACCACACCACGGCTTCGGCGCTGGTTGCCAGAGAGCTGTATGCGGTGGCGCAGGTCCAGGGGCTGGGTTTTCTGGATGCGCCTGTGTCGGGTGGTCAGGCGGGTGCTGAGAACGGTGCGCTGACGGTGATGGTCGGGGGTGATCAGGTAGATTATGACCGCGCGGAGGCGGCCATCAATTGCTTTTCCCGTGCGGTACGGCTGATGGGCGATTCGGGCGCCGGCCAGCTGACCAAGATGGTCAATCAAATCTGTATTGCCGGATTGGTGCAGGGGTTGTCTGAGGGGATTCACTTTGCCAAGCGTGCCGGGCTGGACCCGGAGGCGGTGATCGAGGTGATCTCTAAGGGTGCGGCCCAGTCCTGGCAGATGGAAAATCGCTATAAAACCATGATCGAGGATCAGTTCGACTTCGGCTTTGCGGTCGACTGGATGCGCAAAGATCTGGGCATTGTGCTGGATGCGGCGCGCGATAACGGTGCTCAGCTGCCGGTGACGGCACTGGTGGATCAGTTCTACGCCGATGTTCAGCAGCTCGGCGGAGGTCGCTGGGATACCTCGAGTTTACTCAAGCGTCTTAAGCACTGAGTCTAGCCAGGCATCTGCAGCCAGAACCCCTCGATCATGCTCGCGCCAGCCGAGCGGGGTGAGTATCAGTCGTGCGACCATGCCGGGGGCGCTGTCGGCGTGGGCTGCCAGGGCTTCACTGGCGAGCTGCTGCGCTTCTGCAGGGGCGAGTGGCGCTAACCATTGCTGGCGTTGTAGCGAGACCAGCAGGGTCGGGCTGGCGAGCACTCCGCTGTACTGCGCTTGAGTGGTAATTTTGCGCTGATCGCTATGGCGCAGCCACCAGCCACGCAGGTGTCCGGGCAGAGCCCCTTGGGGTGGGCTCGTGGTCGGTTTTTCAAGCGGATAGAAGAGTCGCCCGAGGATCAGCCCGTGACAGGGGCCGACCTGCTCACCGAGTGCTTGCAGTTGTTGGCGCGCAGCGGGGAGGTGGCTTAACCGCAGCTGTCGTTGCTGCATCTTGTCGACCTTATCAACAAGCCGATCATTGCGATTCAAGCCCACCCAGTGAGTGCTGCTCTGCGCCCGGGGCAGTCCCAGATAAAACTTGATGCTGACCTCGAGGTGGTGCAGGGCGGCTTCACCCCTGCGCCGGAATAAGAAATCATACTCACCGAGGGTGCGGCCTTGCTGTCGTACCGCGAGTGCATAAAAGTGGCGCGCTGGCTTTACATGATGTGCCAGAGTGAATTCGAGCAGGGTTTCGAAATAGATGCCGAGCCGGTGCGAGCGTTGCTGGGCGATCGCATCGAGCAGGGGCTGCGGCTGCTGATCCAGTCGGCGTAGCCACTGCCACAGGTGCTTTGAATCACCAAGCAGGTTGTTGTTCGGGTGCCCCAGGCGGTAGATGGCGGGGCTGCTCAGGCACCAGGCCAGATCTCTGACGCAGGCGTGATGAAGCGGGACCCGCTGGCGCGATCTTGGCGCAAATGGCGAGCGGGCTGGGTAAGCCCCGGCGCCATGGCGCATCGTTAGTCTGCCAGCAGGGACTTAATGATCGCCTTGATCTGCTGGGTATCAAAGGGCTTGTTGCAGATCGCATTGACGCCCGCCTGGCGCACGCCCGTCAGGCGCGTTTCGTTCTGTTCGGACGTGACCAAAAGAATCGGCACCGAGGGCTGGTTGGACTCATTGCGGATGTATTGCGTCAGCTGCTCACCGTCCATCTGTGGCATGTTGAAATCGGTAAAAATAAGGTCAAAGGTCTGTTGTTGCAGTGCGTCGACCGCCTCCTGGCCGTTGTGCGCACGGACGATATTATTAACCCCGATGTTTTCCAGAGCCCGGGATATATGCTTGAGTGAAAATTCACTGTCATCGACGACCATAACCCGAAGCTCGGAAATTTCGTAATTCTCCAGCTCAAGCTCGGTGGGGTCTACAAACTCAAGCGTTGCCTGAAGAGCTAGCTGAAGGTCGTTGATTTTAAATGGCTTTTGAAGAATGGCTACAGAGCCTGCCTGGCGAATAGGGTCCAGCACGTCAACCCGGTCCTCGCTAGAGATAAGCATGTAGGGAATGCCTTCCAGCTTCGCATCGGTGCGCATCTGGCTGACAAGATCGATGCCGTCGCCATCGGGCAGATACATCGAGCTGATCACCAGGTCCGGAGTATGTCGGCCCATGAAGTCCAGAGCTTGGCTAATGGTAGTGGCCGTATCGACCTGCTGGCAGCCCAGCTGCTCAAGCTCGGCGTGGATGAATTTTTCCTGAAAATGCGACGGTTCGACAATGAGAATTGCTAATTCACCCACGCTGACCAATGCCATGCTTTAACCACCTGATTACGTATAGCTTTATGAAGCACGAGACGAGTGCTGAAGTCTAATAATGAACGCTTGTGTTAAGATGTGTCAAACCTTAACGAGTATGTACGCATGGGGCAAGATAGGCATAGCCAGGCTGATCGCCAGCCGGTGATCTTCGATACCAATATTAATCATGTATTGGTCAATGGCGCAGGTATCGCGCTGAGCAAGTTGAAACGAGCTAAAAGCTTTAATGCCCGGCTCTATTATTACGCTGAGATCGGCGTCTACCTCGAGGTCTCGTTATCACGGGGTGCGGGCATCTCCGATGAGTCGCGCGATCTGCTGAGCAATATGCACAATGAGGCCACTCATATTCATATGCAGCAAAATAAAAACACCAAGCTCAAAGGCTGATTTTTCACCTATTAACCCAGCGGGTTAATAGGATGCGCCTAGATGGTCGAAGACCAATGCGAGCCCCGAAAATCAAGCAGTTCCACGCAACTGCGGCAGATTTTAGGGGCGATGGGAAAATAGGTATGGAGCCTGTTTTCCTACCAGGTTAATAGTAGCGACCCCGGATTTTAACATGGATTCCGATTCAGCCTTGCCCTTTGATAGCTCCAGCTTTCTGGCCAGCGCGACTCAGCGCCCGGGGGTCTATCAGATGTATGATGCTGCGGGGCAGATTCTCTATGTCGGTAAAGCCAAGAATCTCAAGAAGCGCTTGGCCAGCTATTTTCGCAGCACCGGGTTGCCGATAAAGACCCAGGCTTTAGTGCTGAAGATAAACCGCGTGGAGCTAACCGTAACCGGCAGCGAGACCGAGGCGCTGCTGCTAGAGCAGAATCTGATCAAAAAGCAGCGCCCGCCGTACAATATTTTGCTGCGCGATGATAAATCCTACCCCTATATCTTCATCTCCAATCAACACCAGTATCCGGCGATTCAGTTCCAGCGCGGCAATACCCGTAAGCAGGGGCGCTATTTCGGACCCTTTCCCAGTGGCGGAGCGGTACGCGAGAGTTTGAATCTGCTGCAGAAGATCTTTCGCATCCGCCAGTGCGAGGAGCCGTTTTTTAAGAACCGCTCGCGTCCCTGTCTGCAGCATCAGATTAACCGTTGTAGCGCGCCCTGCGTCGGGCTGATCAGTCCTGAGCGTTATGCAGAGGATGTTCGGCGAGCGATGATGTTTCTGGAGGGTAAAAACAGATCGATCAATACCGAGATGGCGAGCGCAATGGAGCAGGCCGCTGAGCAGCTGGAGTTCGAGCGTGCGGCCTCATTGCGGGATCAGATTATTAGTCTGCAGCAGGTTCAGGAGCAGCAACATATCAGCGGCGAAGGAGGGGATGCTGATGCGCTTGCTTGCAGCATCAAGGCGGGGTTCAGCTGTATTCACCAGCTCTTTATCAAAGGCGGCAGGGTGGTCGGGAGTCGGAGTCACTACCCAAAGCTGCGCCTGGAAACTGATGAGAGCGAGTTGTTGGCGAGCTTTATCGGACAGTACTATCTGCAAAGCGCCGGGCGCCCCATTCCTCCCTTGTTGATTCTCAGCCACCTGGCAGATGATCAGCAGGTGCTGAGCGAAGCGCTAACCCAGCTACGGGGGCGTAAAATCGAGCTGACCGATCGTGTCAGGGGGCAGCGCAGCAGTTGGCTGAGTCTGGCGCAGACCAATGCGGTGCAGCAGCTCGATAGTTTTGTCTCTAGCCGCCAGGATGTCAGGAAGCGGCTGATTGAGCTGCAACAAGCGCTGGAGCTCGATGCGCCACCGGAGCGGCTGGAGTGTTTTGATATCAGTCACACCTCTGGGGAGGCCACGGTTGCATCCTGTGTCGTGTTTGATGCGCAGGGTCCGCGCAAGCAAGATTATCGACGCTTTAATATCCAAACGACCGACATCGGTGATGATTACCAGGCCATGCATGAAGCGCTGCAGCGACGTTATAAGAAGCTTAAATGCAATGCGGCCAGGCTGCCGGATGTCCTGGTGATCGATGGTGGCAAAGGCCAGGTGACTCAGGCGTTAAACGTGCTTGAAGAACTGCAGATTAATGAGATCGTCGTTATTGGTATCGCCAAAGGCACGACCCGCAAAGCGGGGTTCGAGACCCTGATTACCGAGCAGGGGCAGAAGGAACGTGTGCTGGACTCGGGGAGCGGTGCTCTGCATCTGCTGCAGCACATTCGCGATGAGGCGCATCGCTTTGCGATCGCCGGCCACAGGGCTCGGCGTGCAAAAAAACGCGGCAGGTCGGTATTGGAGGAGCTGCCGGGTGTCGGGCCAAAGCGGCGCCAAGCGTTATTAAAGCATTTCGGTGGTTTGCAGGAAATAGAGCGCGCCAGTGTTGAAGAAATCGCAAAAGTCTCTACCATTGGCCGCGCAATGGCTGAAGAGATCTACAGCCATCTTCATCAGGACTAGCGGTCATCGCATTCAGCGGGCCGCTGGGGTGCTAGGAAATACATGAAAATTCCAAATATCATTACCACAGTGCGCATTGCGCTAATCCCTTGTCTGGTCGTTGCCTTCTATTTGCCGTTCCAGTGGGGTAATTATGCCGCTGCCGGTGTGTTTGCCTTGGCGGCAGCTACCGACTGGGTTGACGGCTATCTGGCCCGCAGGCTGAACCAGGCGACCGCCTTCGGTGCCTTTCTTGACCCTGTTGCCGATAAGTTAACCGTGGCGGTGGCCTTGATCATGCTTGTTGAAAGCTACGCAGACATGTATCTGACGCTGTCCGCCGCAATGATCGTCGGCAGAGAGCTGGTGATCTCGGCGCTGCGTGAGTGGATGGCAGCGATTGGCAAGCGTGGCAATGTATCCGTTTCGATGCTGGGCAAAATCAAGACCGGGTTTCAGATGAGCGCGATATTCTTCCTGCTACTGGCTGAGCCGCATGGCGCTCTCGCCAATGCCGCGATGCTGGTGCTTTATAGCGCTGCGCTACTGACGGTGTGGTCCATGTGGGTCTATTTGAAAGCCTCCTGGAGCGAGCTGGTACGCGATATCTGATTGCTTTTTAACCGATTGTTGTTTTGTTTTACCCATGTATAAACAGGTTGTTATAGGGTGTTGACTTGGCAGAGCATCTCTCTATAATACGCCTCACGTTGAGCGCAAGCACAACGTAAGACGCGGGAATAGCTCAGTTGGTAGAGCGCAACCTTGCCAAGGTTGAGGTCGCCGGTTCGAATCCGGTTTCCCGCTCCAACTCATAACATTAGAGTTGGTATTTGAAATGTCATCTGGCTGGATGGCAGAGTGGTCATGCAGCGGACTGCAACTCCGTTAACGCCGGTTCGATTCCGACTCCAGCCTCCATTTCAAAGATTATTGCCCGGGTGGCGAAATTGGTATACGCAACGGATTTAAAATCCGTCGGCTTCTGGTCTTGCCGGTTCAAGTCCGGCTCCGGGCACCATCTTCAGTTTTAACTCCTTTCGTAAAACCTCCAAAAACACCGCAAAGCCCCGCTATACAAGGCTTTCAGCTGTTTTATCGATTTTTCGTCTCTCGCAAGATATCGCTACTTATTGTATCTTTTCAGTTGGGCCTACTAGAAAACGACTAGAGTCCTTACTAGAATCTAGTTGAGAGCGACTAAATCACCATGGCTACATTCAAGAAACAAGAGAGCGGTCGCTGGCAATGTCAGCTTGGCCCGAAGGCGGGTCGTAAAACCAAAACCTTTGACACCAAGACACAGGCTCGGACTTGGGCGACGGCAATGGAGGCTGACGCGGGGGCCGGGAAAACCGAAGGCGAGCAGAAGCAACTCAAGGATTTGTTTGAGCGCTACCGCGACGAGATATCAATAGACAAGAAGGGCGAGCGCTGGGAATCCATCCGCCTGAATAAGTTTTGCACCTATCCGCTGGCGGATCGGCGCCTGGCCGTGATCGCGCGCGAGGATCTGGAGGATTGGATCAAGCTTCGCCTCAAGGATGTGCAATCGTCCAGCGTTAACCGCGAACTGAACCTGATGAGTCACTGCTTTACCCAGGCGCGGCGTTGGCGCTGGATGGCGCACAACCCAATGACCGACTTGCAGCGGCCTAAGGATCCACCTCCGCGCGACAGGCGTACCAGTCAGGCCGAGATCGACCAGGTACTGATTGCGCTAACCTATAACAGTGACACCCCCGCCAAGACCAAGCAGCAGATCACCGCGATCGCATTCCTGTTCGCCATAGAAACGGCGATGCGGGTAGGGGAGATCTGCACCCTGACCAGCGAGACGGTGGATTTAGATAAGCGGGTGGCGAGCCTGCACGACACTAAGAACGGTTATGCGCGCCATGTGCCGCTGTCCAGGGAGGCGATCCGTCTGATTAGGCAGCTGCCTGAAGTGTCGCCCGGGGAGTTGTTGTTTAAGACCCCTAAGAGCGGGCTATTCAGCACCCTGTTTAAGCGCGGCGTCGAACGCACTACGATCAAGGGGCTGACATTTCACGACACCCGCCACGAAGCGACCACTCGGCTTGCGGCAAAGCTTCAGGTGCTGGACCTGGCGCGCGTAACCGGGCACCGGGATATCAAGCAGTTGATGACCTATTACAACAAGTCGGCGGCGGATATGGCGGCGGATCTGGATTAGCTTTGCCTTATAGGGCGGCCCTTGAGCGTCGGCAGTCGGCGTGAAGCGGCCATGCAGGTTAGGGGAGTCTCGATTGGGATCTACTATCTTGAGATAAGTAAGCGGACACTGAACTGGTCGTACTTCGCCTCGGCTAACGACAAGTCGCGACACTTTCCAGGCACTCAGACAGCGATATATGACCCTGTTTTTCCCCACTATGGACTGTAACAATCCTCCAGTCAGGGTTCATGCGCCCGGATCATAACGCCTCAACGCGGACGCACGTTATTGCCTGTGTTGGCGTTAGCTTGCAACACTAGCCGGCTAGGAGCTTCGGGTCGGCAACACATCCCGCCCCTGTCAGGTGACCGGAAATAATCAACGCTGATTGATTTCTAGGTAGTCTCTCCGTGCTGGCCCTTGATAGAGCTGCCGGGGTCGACCGATCACCAGGTCAGGATCAACCATCATCTCTTTCCATTGAGCGATCCACCCAACACAGCGGGCCAGGGTAAACATGACCGTAAACATGTTGCTGGGGATCCCGATGGCACTCTCGATAATGCCAGAGTAGAAGTCCACGTTGGGATAAAGCTTCTTGCTAATAAAGTAG
>JBALTG010000025.1:0-45597 GCA_036964625.1 Motiliproteus sp. | reverse complement strand
TAACAGACGCTGTGCTTGAGCATATCAGCGCAGATGAGCTGTACGGTCATCTGAACCACAGGATAGCTCCCCAAACGCCGTTGGTTGCAGATGCCCATCTGGCCCACGAAGCCGTAGCGGCCAAGCTGAAGGTGGTGCTAAAAGAGCTGGTAAGTAGTTCAGGTAAAACGGTGATAGAGAAGGTATTCCATATTCAGCATGTGAACGCATATCACAGTACGTTGAAAGTGTGGATCAACGGTACGTTCAGAGGAGTGGCGACCAAGTACCTCTATCGCTATCTCGGTTGGCGCCGTTTGCTAAGTGGTAACGCACTAACAGATAAGATATTTATGGAACGCATCGCGGGGCATTGGGTTTAACAACTGTTAAGTAAAACAGAGCCGTCGACTTGCCTGTAATTCAAACTGGCTCAAGGTGGACTGGCTAACCAGTAAACTGCCCCTGTCGACAGCCGTCTGCAAAACCAAATCATGCAGGAACTGTTGGTGATCGTTAAGATCTTCGCCCCCTAAAGCAATGCAAAAAAAAACGCTGACGAATGGCTTGTTCTGTGCGTATATTGCGGCGAATTACGAGAACCACCAATCTTACTGGCAACTGATCGAATCAATCCCAGCTTACGATCAAACCGCCTGAGCATCAGAACACCTCCATCGCCGGTGATATCTCTACCTTCACAGCGGGCAGTTGCCTGGCACCCTTTACCGCGTGGAAAGAAAGCCGAGCTTGTGGTACTTTTTGCCATACCGTCCTCTTGTTGTTTTTCGATCTTAAGCAATTGAATTATAATAATAAGAAGGACGTTTTTTTGTTTTTTATGGTGCAATATGCGCCCTAAGCCATCACCACGACAAAAAAACGACGACGCCTTTTAATTATATCTACAATTCGATCAAAGGCCGCGTAGGGGCGCGGCCCTGAAGGAGTAAAAAAAATCGTCTTGGATCAGAAAATCATGCGAACACCTGCGGAAAAGTTAGTCGGATCTACGCCGATGGCACTGCAGCTGAGAGAATCTAAAAACAGTGTGAGAGGCAGTAACGGATGCGACTATAGTTAAGCGTAATAATGTGTAGCGCCTTAAATCAGGGAAAAACTGTCCAATGTAAAGCTCAAGTAAATAAGTATTCGATTGTACTTCTCAGCCCTTGAATAACGAGCTATAGACGGACCTTGCTTATGTCGGATTCTTTCTCTAATCCCGAACCCTCGCGAGAGGCTTCAACCCTTGATGCGAATACCTTTATTTCGCAGCTGAGGCGTCAAAAGAGATTCGGTTCGCTGAAAGTCAGGCTGTTGTTACTGCTACTGCTGCTCAGCTTACCCAGCATAGGGATGCTCAGTTATCACGCGGTAGAAGAGCGCGAACTGGCGATCTCCCAAAGTCATCAAAAGGCACTGGATATCTCCCGGCAAATCACTTTTTCTCAGAAAAAAGTGATTCAGCGTACTCGCCATTATCTTGAGCAACTGGTTACCTCGCCAGCGCTTCAGCATCCGGAGGATTCCTCTTGCTCTGCGTATCTGGCTTCTGCGCTAAAGCTCAATAGTGCGCTAGTCAACATCGGCGTGCCGCTGCCTAATGGTGATCTGCTCTGTAACGCATTGCCGTTACCGGGTCGTATTAATGTTGCAGATCGTCGTTACTTTCAGCACAGCCTGAATATGCGCAGCTTCGCCATTGGTGAGTTCCAGAATGACCGGGCCGCACAGATAACCAGCGTTAATTTTTCCATTCCGGTGATTTCACCCCAGACTAATGCCGTGGTAGGGGTTGCGGTTGCAGTGGTGCCATTAAATTGGTGGAGCGAACAACTGGCTGAGTTCAACCTGCCACACAAAAGCATCGCCATTATTAGTGATGACAAGGGCACGGTAATTGCCAGTTTTCCTGACTCCGTGCAAGCGCAGGGTAAAAACAGACGCCAGCTTGGTCTGTTAGCCAACAGCCCAAGGTTAAAAGATTTCGACTCTGAAACCGTAATCGACACGGGTGGAGTAACCCGCATCTACATGCACAGCATCCTCTATCAAACCGCACAAGGTAGTAGAATTTCTCTGAGTGTGGGTATCCCGGCAGATGCGGCTATCAGGATGGCTAACAAAAATTTTGTGCTGTCATTTGCGCTTTTTTTAGGGGCGGTGAGCGCAGTTACTCTGCTGGCGTTTCGCATCCTCAAATACAGCATTATAAGACCATTAAACGAACTGACAGCCGCGACCGAAACCTTGCAGTCAGGCCAACTTTGCGACAACCTGTCCTATGTCGGCAGCCGTGAACTGGTTTCCCTCCAGCACTGTTTTCAACAGATGGCCAGCACCCGCGTGCATGCAGAACAGGCCGCCATAAAAAGCAACGAGGAACTTAACTCTGTTTTTGAAGCGCTGCCCGATCTCTATTTCAGGCTCAGCGCAGAAGGCATCATCCTTGACTACAAAGCGCAGAAGAGATCGGATCTGTACGTCGCTCCCGAACTGTTTTTGGGGCGCCGCATGGTCGATGTGCTACCACCCACTACCAGCATTATTTTTGAAACCCACCTCGATTGGTTAAAGCGGGGATCTCGCTCATCCTGTTTTGAGTATCCGCTCGAGGTTAACAACGAACTGCGTTTTTTCGAAGCCCGGGTGAATACGATCAAGGGTTGCAGCGATCTGGTTGTTGTGGCACGCGACATCACCGTTAAAAAAGCCAGTGACGATCACATTCACCACCAGGCTAACTTCGACGCACTAACGGGCTTACCCAACCGCAATATGCTTTATGATCGCATCAATCAGGAGATTAAAAAGTCACATCGTAGCAAACTGCCGTTGGCGATCCTGTTTCTTGATCTGGACGGCTTTAAAGTGGTGAATGATACCCTGGGGCATGATCAAGGTGACTACCTGTTAACCGAGGTTGCAAAAAGGTTGTGCCACTGTGTTCGCGAAGAGGATACCGTTGCCCGCCAAGGTGGCGACGAGTTCAGTATAATACTCGGCCAGCTAAAGGATGCAGCGATCGTCGAAGGGATTTCTGAAGCGATCCTTAAAGAACTGAAGAAACCCTTCAACCTCGACGGAGAGCTCGTTCATATTTCTGGTAGCATCGGTATCACTTTTTACCCTCAAGACGCGCGTCGTGTAGATGATCTGCTCAAGGCTGCGGATCAAGCAATGTACGCGGCTAAGGATAAAGGCCGCAATCGCTTCAACTATTTCACCCGCTCGATGCAGGACACAGCAATAGCGAAAATGCGCCTGGTCAATGATCTGCGCACGGCCGTCGACGAACATCAGTTTGTCCTGCACTATCAGCCCATTGTGACCCTTGGTAGCGGCGCTATTGATAAAGCTGAAGCACTGATCCGCTGGCAACACCCGCTTCGCGGCCTGATAAGTCCTGACCACTTTATTTCGGTAGCTGAAGAGTCTCGTATCATCATTGGTATTGGTAACTGGGTTTTTCAGGAGGCGGCTCGTCAGGTGCGACGGTTACGTGCGACAGGCGCAGGGGCACTGCAGATCAGTATCAATGCATCCCCGGTTCAATTATCGACGACCAACAGCGGCATTGAGCAGTGGCGCCTGCAGTTACAAGATCTGCAATTAGGTGGTGATGCGATTATTACTGAAATCACCGAAGGTTTGATGATGGATGCGAAGCAGGAGACCACCCATAAGCTGCTCACCTTTAAGGAAGCCGGAATACAGGTCGCGTTAGATGATTTCGGCACAGGCTACTCATCGCTATCTTATATCCGCGAGTACGACATCGATTACATCAAGATCGATCGCTCCTTTGTCTGCAATATAACAACCTCTACCGATGCTTACGCGTTGTGTGAAGCCATCATTGTCATGGCACATAAGCTAGGTATAGAGGTGATTGCCGAAGGTATCGAAACCCGGCAACAGCTCAAGCTGTTGATGACCGCAGGCTGTGACTTCGGCCAAGGCTTTTTGTTTGCAAAGCCGCAGGATATCACCTCATTCGAGTCGATACTTAAGAACCAACCGTACCTCCATCAACTCTCAAGTATCTGCGATGACCCAAGCGGTGAAGGGATAGATTCGGCGCTGTAACGCTACCCTGGAGGCCAAAATATGCGGACTAGTAGCAACCATACGAGTGTTACCTAATAAGCTACTATAGATTGACAAAATCACCCCGCTAGGGATTCAGAAACAGATGGCGACGCAGGTATCAACCCAAATCAAGGTGTCAGAGGACGGTCGTTATGTCATTGTCACTCAAAGCGGTCCCTTATCCCCCGCCGACATCAAGCATGCCCGAGCCGAGTCCCTCCCTCTCTATAGTCATTGCGATAGAGCCCTGGTGGATTACCGGCTGGTCGATTTAAGCGATCTCCGCTTAGTTGACCTGTCTACCCTGGCCGCCGAATTCAAACAGGATGTGCCCAAATGTTTGCGTCTAGCCGTCGTCAAGACGGCAGGAACTGACGATAGCAATTTCACCTACCTGATGAATGAGTGCTGCGTCAATGGCGTGAAAACCTGTGTGTTTGATGAAATGGAAGCGGCTAAGAACTGGCTGCTTGGCGGTTAATTCGACGCGTTAAAAGACCCCGAGGAGCGCCGCCTACCATTGACAGCTGCGACATCAGGATAACACCCCATTATCCTGCTAAACCGATGGCTGGCTTAGGAAGAGCCGCTTTGGACTCATAAGACGACGGCGGAACCTACCCTTAAGAGCTTTATTTAATCACTATCAGCCCGTACTTGGCTTTATGCGCGGGGTATGGACCTGTGATAACTCGATGAGCGAGTGATACAAACCACTCTTACTTACCTTTCGCCTGCATATGCGAATCAAAATTATTAATGTAATCTTCAAGATTTTCATCCAGCATTTGACGGTATTCGGTTACGAAGTAGTCGATCATTTTTTGCTTGGATTGCTGCATTTCAGCGCTACTATCAAATCCCCGGGCACTGATCCATGCATTAAACCGAGCGACTGAATACATAAAAGAGGCGCTCACCTCTCCCGGCTTTACCACTGCCGTTACCTGATTATTGGAAAGGAAAATGTGGGCATCTGCTCTGGTGTAAAACCCTTTATCTACATCTTTCATCAGCTAACTCCCTGTTTGGATTACGGATAACAAAGCAAGGAGGCTGACCGGGGATAGCGATCGTAGCGAAAGATACGGATTTTGAGTCAGATTAATCGGTCATTTGCGAAGAATAGTGGTTCTATTTGCCAAAAATGAGCGGGAAATCTGGCCGAAATGCGAATTTCGCAGTAGGTCAGCCTCCTAGGGGCAAGTCTTGCCTTTTGCCCCCAACAAATCAAGACAAAACGAAGCTCAGCAAGCAGAAAAAAAGGGGGGGGGATCTTACCGTTGGTCTCTTATTTTCATTACCCCGCTGGGGGCCCTGAGCCGTCTGCCGATGCTGATTGCCGGGCGTCGCAACATCAGCTTCATTTAAGCTCAGGCTCACAAAGCGCCCGTCTTAACTGACAGGCGGTTCGCTGCCACCCGAATGAATCTTCAGGGTGGCAGCACTTTTCTTACCTAGGAGCCTGCTGGTTAAAAGTGCAACGAGATATCCCGATGACTGGACTGGCACCAAGCGACATCTTCGGCCTGAGCTTCGGATAAGCGCTTCTGCAGGCGCAGGCCAATAGAGTTCTTGATCGCCGCATCATAGGCGGACAGGCTTGGCATTAACCGGGGCACGGCAAGGCGACGCCATTCCAGCTGGGTGGTCAGAATGTCGAGCGCCTCGTCAATCAACCGCTGCGCCTTGACCGGATCAGCCCGCTTGCCTTTCAGGGCACGACGCGCTTTGGACAGCTTAGATTTTATTTTATCGCTCCCCGCCACCCGTCCCAGCTCCTGAGCCACCGTTTTGATCTGCGCCATCGCCGCATCCCCTTCCTGGCTGGCAATGACCGTCTTAAGGTTGCCAATATCCGCCTCCAGCGCCGCCAGAAGCTCGGTCTGATCCAACACCTGCAGCAACTCAGGGATAGGCTCGTAAGCATTATCCACATTCCTGCGATAGCGATTACGCGCCGTTTTTACAGCCTTCTGTAATACCAGATACTGAGCGTGGTCCGCTTGCCAATTGGCCGGAATCTGCGGATCCAGCAACAGGCGCTCGGACTCCAGCCGCTCTATCTTAGCCTCAAGAGCGGCCAGCCGAGATGCTTTAGCCTCAGGATCATCACTCATACGGCGCAGTAACAGTCGCGTCTGCTGCAGCTCCCGGTCGATTTTGCGCATATCGGCCTGCAGTCCGCGTACCAGACGATGCAAGGGGCGGTACTCCTCAGCGAAGGCATCCAAGGCCTGCTGCTTGGCAGTCACATCCTCCACCAACGCAAAGGTACCCAGCGCTTTCTCGGTACTGCCCTCCAGGACTTGACGTACAGTCGAAGGCAGGTAATTCAGATCGGTACGTGCCATCTGTGCGATGCTGGAACGGATCAGGTCCCCCTCGTCAGCATAGACATCAAACAGATAAGATTCCATGCAGGACTGCAACCTGGGATTCATCGGTGGTGGTGCGGTATCGGAGGTTAGGAAACTGCGATTGGGCAGATAGTTGACCATCGTCGGAAAACTACCCGCGATCACCAGTGCTAACAGCTGCAAGCCGATAAACGCGATCGCACCGCGATAGATATGCACGGTCTTGACAATGGCCGGAGCCACGCCGCGCAGATAGAACAGTGCGAACCCAAAGGGCGGAGTCAGGAAGGAGGTCTGAATATTAAGACCGAACATCACCCCCAGCCATACCGCCGTGACGTTGGCCTCAGGATTGGCCAGCAAGATCGGGGCGACGATAGGCACCACCACGACGGCGATCTCGATAAAGTCGAGAAAGAACCCCAACAGGAAGATGACCAGCATCACCACGAAAAACTGACCCCAGAACCCTCCCGGGAGGCCGGTCAAAAAGTCCTTGACCAGGGTCTCACCCCCAAACCCCCGAAACGCTGTGGTCAGCATGGCGGCACCCACCAGGATGATAAACACCATCGAGGTGGTTTTAGCCGTTTCTCTCATCACCCCGTTGAGGGTGTCGTCGATCTTGTAGGTGCGCCAGACGCTCCACAACACCGCAACCATCAGGGTAAAACTGGCGATCCCAGCCACCACCAACGGCACCAGATCCGAGTCTTGGATGTTCTTAATATTCAGATCATGGAAAGAGAGAATCAACGCCAGCACCAGAACCGATCCTATCGCCAATATCGCCGGGTAATAACTATCGTTGCGCCCTTCTGTCAGCCGGTACCCCCCCATGATAAGCGCCCCGACGGCGCCGATGGAACCGGCCTGGTTGACCGTGGCCACACCCAGAATAATCGACCCCAGGACCACGAAGATCAGGATTAGGGGCGGCGCCAGCGCCAGCGTCACTTTTCGAGCAAAGTGGCGGTCATATTTACCTTCGTAGGGCACTGGAGGAGCCTGTTCAGGCTTCCACCAGGCGGTGATCAAGATATACAGGATATAAAGCCCCACCAGCACAAAGCCGGGGATCAGCGCCCCCATAAACATATCACCGGCGCTGGCCGAGGTGATATCCAGGGTGGAGGGCATGGAAAACTCACCGGTACTGTCTTTGTACAGGGTCTTGCGCAGGGTGCTGGCCTGATCGGCCGCACTGGACAGTTGGTCTGCCAGAATGATCAGGACGATAGAGGGCGGAATGATCTGTCCCAGGGTTCCCGAGGCACAGATGGTGCCGCAGGCTAAGGATTTGGAATAGTTGTTACGTAGCATCGCTGGCAGTGAAATCATTCCCATCGCGATCACAGTCGCGCCGACGATACCGGTGGTTGCCGCTAACAGAGCCCCCACCAACACCACCGAGATCCCTAATCCGCCGGGAACCGGTCCGAACAGCTGCGCCATCGAGACCAGCAGGTCCTCTGCAATCTTGGAACGCTGCAGCATAATCCCCATAAAAATAAACAACGGGATTGCGATCAGGGTGTCACGTTCAACATCCCAGTATAGACTGCGAAAATTGGTCACCCCAGCCGTTAACCACTGCACCGGCCCCCCTTCGACAAAATAGGCACTGGCGTCGCCGGCAAACAGATAACCACACAACGCAGCAAGCCCGATCGCCAGGATCGCAGAGCCGGGTAGCGCGAATGCCACCGGAAAACCTGAAGACAGTGCACCCACCATCAACAGAATAAGTATCAGTAGAAAAAACAGTTCCATGGATCAGCCTTTTGCCTGGGTCACAAGGTTACAGAGTTAAACAACTTGAGGGTTAAAAATGCAGACAGCCCGGCGGCACCTGTTAATGACCGGTGCCGGTTGCCACCAACCCCGGATCCGGTTCTTGGCGCAGGTTGGCCACATTGCTCAGCAGATAACTGCAGAACTGCACGATCATCGACAATGCAAACACCACCAGAAAGACCGCCATCAGATATTTCACGTACATGCCGTAGCCACTCTGGGATATCTCAAAGTTGAACAGCGGGCTGTTGATGCTGCTGGCTCGGCTCCACATCCCCAGGGTTAAGATGATCCAACACAGCGGCAGCCCCAGACAGGTCAGCCCAAAAATGTTCGACCAGGCTTTGGCCCTGCGACCGAAATGGGCATAAAGCACATCTACGCGCACATGCCCCTCATGGACCAGGGTGTAAGCACTGGCAAACAGAAACATGGCGGCGTACCAAAACCGCACCAGGTCGCCCATATAGACCTGTTCATAAGAAAAAACAAAACGGAACAGCACGATCTGAAACTCGGCCAGCACCACCAGCAATGCCAGCCAGGTAAAACTCAGCGAACGCGCTAGTAACGCGATGACAAAGGACAGCAACACTAACGGAAAATGCACATAAAGGCCCCGGAAATGCGGCCGACCTAATCCCTGGCTAAGCGCTTCGCCGACCAGCGGAAGCAGCAGATCTTCTACCCGCAGCAGGGAGATGAGCATATCGACCAGACCGATAATCAACACCCCCCAAAAAGCCACCCGCACGATATAGGCAGAAAAAGCGGTTAGCCGATCGGCCTCCAGCCGCAAACTGCGCCTAGGAGTCGCCGTCACGTAAGCGACCACGACGGCCACCCCAGCCAGATAGCATCCTAACTGGAGCCAGCCAAGCCGCAACGCTTCAGCGGTCAGTGGTTGATCCAGAGGGGCGAAGGCCAACCAGCCCTGGTGAGCGAGAAAATTGATCAATCCCGGCCATTCACGCCAGAACGTCAGATAATTATTAAGTAGAAAGACCAGTGCGGTGGCAACCACCGCTCCGGCGCAGATACGCACCAGTAGATAAATCGGTGAACTACCGTCTACCGGGCGACTGCTAGCACCTGCCGTGGGCACTGTGTTTGAATCTGTCATGGATAAACGCCTGAACAATTAAAGATCCTCTCTTCCGGTTAAGGCCTGAAAAGAGGATCGGTCTAGCTGCGTAACCCGAAGCAGCAGAGTGCCCCCGGGGTTAGGCTCTGATCGGGATCAGAGATCCAACACGCGGTTACGCTGCTGGACATAAGCCTGATCTGAGATATTGGTCCAGGCACCGATCTCAGCCCGCGCGGACACAAAGCTCTGATGAATCCGCGCTGCCAGCTCGCTGTGCTGCTGGACCTCGTCAAACACCTCCTGCGCGGCTTCGCCGAAGGCGTCGTAGACATCGTCATTGAAACGCCGTAGCTTGACCCCTTGGTCATTAACCAGCGAGGCGAGCGCGGCGCCGTTTTTGGCGTTGTACTCGGACATCATCACTTCGTTTTCCATCGCGGAAGCGGCTTCGATGATCAACTGGTCCGCCTTTGACAACCCATCCCACCACTTTTTATTCATGCCGATACCGAGCATGGCACCCGGCTCATGCATACCGGGGTAGTAGTAGTATTTGGCGGCTTCGTAGAACTTCATCGCCTGGTCATTCCAGGGGCCGACCCACTCGGTGGCATCAATCGCGCCGGAAACCAGGTTTTCATAGATCTGGCTGCCCGGCAAAGAGACGGGGGAGGCGTCCAACTTCGCCATCACATCACCACCCAGCCCAGGCATGCGGATCTTCAACCCTTTAAGATCATCGGCAGAGTTAATCTCTTTGCGGAACCAGCCCCCCATCTGGACCCCGGTGTTACCGCACATTAAGCCCTTAATGCCAAAGGGAGCCGCCAGCTCATCCCATAACTCCTGGCCACCTCGAAAGCGCATCCAGGCATTGAATTCGTTGGCCGAAAGGCCGAAAGGAACAGACGTAAAGTAGGCAAAACCTGGATGTTTGCCCTTCCAGTAATACTCCGCGCCGTGGTAGATCTGGGCATTCCCTGAAGCCACTTCGTCGAAGGAGTCGAACGCCTTGACGCGCTCACCGGCGGCAAAGTAGTTGACATGGATGCGACCATCACTCATATCGGTGACGCGCTTGGCAAAGCGCTGTGCACCCGTGCCCAGCCCGGGAAAGTCCCTGGGCCAGGTTGAGACCATGTTAACTTCGATACGGCTTTTGGCGATAGCAGGCGCCGCAAAGGTGGTAGCGGCAGCGACACCGCCCAGACCGACCAACCCATTCTTCAATAGTTCGCGTCTATTCATCAAGTTTGATCCTTTATGCAGTTGTTATTATTTATTCCTTGCGGTTAACGCTCTTGGTTACCTGCCTGAGTTTACTTAGTTGTTATTGAATTTCCAGACAAAAATACGTGTTTTCAAACAATCAACGCTAGAGCTTAGAATTTGGACTCGATTCATTGGCCAAACCGGCCACCTAATCAGCAATAGTATTAATCAATAAGTTACCGATAGGCCAGAATTGTAGCCACCGGGCTTACTCTCCGCCAACCGGGTAGGCACCTAGCCGTTTCGATGCCAGCGCTAATCATCCTGATCTCGCGGCTTTCCGCTCTGCTCACCCGGTGAGGAGTGCACGCGCTACAAAATCCAGTCGATCCTGGCCGAAGAACACCTGATCATCAACAAGGTAACAGGGCGATCCGATCACACCGCGGGCCAGGGCCTCATCCGTATTAGCCTGGACCTGCTGCAAAGCGGCATCCAGCAAAGATGCCTGGTACAACCCCCTACCATCCAAGCCGCACCGATCCGTCAACTGTATCAGGGTGTCAGCCGAAGCAATATCCTGCTCTTCAACCCAGCATGCCTTAAGACAAGCCTCGGACAGCGCTGCCGCATCGAGCCCCAGGCTGGCAACAGCGCTAATCAACCGACAAGCAGGGATCGGATTGGTAGGAAAAAACTGCGGCTGCAGGATTAGCGGCATCTTGAGATAGTCGCGCCATCGAACCAACTCCTGCAATCGATTATCCTGTTTCGATTGCGGACGTTGACCCAGCGGCAATGCGCCGACACGGGCAAACACCTGCATGATGTCCACCGGCTTAAACGCAGCCACGGCCCCGGTCTCCGCAACGATCCGGCGGAAACGGGCCATCCCCAGATACGCCCAGGGGGAGATCGGAGTGAAATAACAGTCGACAGTCTGGCTCATAACGCTCTCCGGCTATGTTTAGATGATATTACCGCCTGCTACGCAAAGATGAGCGTAAGGGCTTGCCTTAGGTTAGAGATCAAGCACCTTTCCCGGATTCATGATCAGCTGCGGATCCAGGGCTTTTTTGATGGTTTTCATCAGTTCAACAGCGGCACCGTGCTCTTGTAGTAAATATGCCTTCTTACCATAACCGATGCCGTGCTCACCGGTGCAGGTACCGCCCGACGACAGCGCGTTATCGACCAGAAAGCCGGATAACGCACTGGCTCGCTGTGATTGAGCC
This sequence comes from Motiliproteus sp., assembly GCA_036964625.1. Lineage (GTDB taxonomy): Bacteria > Pseudomonadota > Gammaproteobacteria > Pseudomonadales > Balneatricaceae > Motiliproteus. The sequence continues at coordinate 33,832 of JBALTG010000025.1, read as the reverse complement.
GCATCCTCGCTATCGAACAGAATCAGCATGTGGTAATTGCCATCACCGACATGACCCACAATCGGGCAACACAGCTCTAACTCCAGCGCTTTTTGCTCTGCGGCAAGCAGATTTTCTGCCAGTTTAGAAATGGGAACGCAGACATCGGTCGCTAGCGCCGTAAAGCCAGGCTTAATCGATTGACCCGCAAAATAAGCTTCGTGCCGGGCTTTCCACAGCTCATTCCTGGCTTCGGTTGTTTCCGCCCAGCGATAGTCACTACCGCCCAGCTCCTGAGTGATCGCCTGCAATGCGTCTATCTGCTCCTGTACATAAGCACTACTGCCATGAAACTCGAGGAACAGGGTGGGTTTAGATTCAAACCCCTGCAGCTTCGAATAGCGGATGCAGGCATCCATCTGCAAGCTATTAAGCAGTTCGATCCTGGCCATCGGTATACCGCTCTGGATCGCCAGAATCACGCTGTTCACAGCACTATCCAGGGTCTCGAAACTACAAACGGCAGCTTTGATCACATCGGGTATGGGATGCAACTTCAACTGGATCTCCGTCATCACCCCCAATGTACCCTCTGAGCCAACAAACAAACGGGTCAGGTCGTAACCTGCAGAGCTTTTGGTCGCCTTACCTCCGGTGGTGATCAGCTCTCCCTGAGCGGTCACCACGGTGAGGCCCATCACATTCTCACGCATGGTCCCGTAACGGACCGCATTGGTGCCCGAAGCCCGGGTAGCCGCCATCCCCCCAATGGACGCATCAGCACCCGGATCGACAGGAAAAAACAATCCAAGATGGCGCAGCTCATGATTTAGCCGCTTGCGGGTAACGCCAGCCTGGACTCGGCAGGTCATATCATCCTGATCCACCGCGATGATTGCGTCCATTTCAGAGAGGTCGAGGCTTACCCCGCCTTGAACCGCAATCAACTGCCCCTCGCAGGAGGTGCCTGCCCCATAAGGAATAACCGGGATTCTCAGCTCATTGCATGCTTTTAGAAGCCGCATCGCCTCTTCGCTGGAGCTGGCGTAAAACACCGCATCCGGCGCAATGGTGCCAAACCGGTCTTCACCCTGACCATGCTGGTCACGGATCCCCCGATTAAGACTGAAACGGTTTCGAAGATTTTCAGGCAGGGACTGAATCAGTGCCCCTACATCACTGCTGAAATCACTAACGGGTGCTTGCGGCATCTGTAACTCCCTAAGGTCGGCAGCAGCTAAATCGCTGTCGGCGTTTCTGTTTAAGGGAAAATACTGGATTTTGAGCGCTATTACGAATTATTAAAATCAACAGCCTGGGGCGGTGGGGGGACGATCGCAACGCACCGATTGAAGCCAAGCGGGCAAAACTATAAAAGCACCGTTTAAGCGCACAGAAGCGAGGAGAACACAGACCGAGAGATTTGATTAAGATAACCGCTATTGCAGGGGCATAGAGCCCTAACAGAGACGCGACCAGACAAGCCCCGAGGTTCAGCCAATGAACTATTGCACCGGTCTATTTATGCGCTGGACCATGGCATAGATCCACAAGCCCATGATTTGATTTTAGCGAGTGAAAAACTAAGGTTTAATCTGGCCAAAACCAGACCTCTCAGGCATCATGCGATTTCATAAATTCATTCGACCCCTGCTATACTCTTTCCTCGCGGCAATAGATGTTTATGCACTGACTGCTATTAATTTAGCTAAGGAAGGCCCTCCTTGACCCCCGAATTGACCCCCGAAAAAACTGAAAGTATGGCGACAATTTCGCGCTTCAGGAAACCATCGGTTCGGCATACTTACGCGGTGTTGGCCATCCTTGAAATTGGGGCGATGTTTTTTAGCCTGTTTCTGACGTTTGGCTATTTCCACTCACTTTCTGACAGCTTTATTCGCCATTTGACGTCCTTTGAACCGATAATCTTTGTTTTAACACTGTCCCTCTCTATCGCTGCGATGGGGCTTTATCACAGCCGCCAACGCAGTGACGCCAAGGAACTGCTAGCCCGGATAATTATCAGTTTCGGACTCACGTCCGTTCTTCTCGCAGTTTGTTTCTACTTTATCCCCTACCTCGAGACCTCTCCTAAAGAGCTCGTCGCCGCTTTAGGTTTATCATTTTTGATGGTATGCATGAGCCGCTATAGCTTCTCAAAGCTGTCCAACTCCACCTTGATCAGACGCAGAATACTCGTGCTCGGGGCGGGAGAAAAAGCCCGCATCATCGCGGACCGCCTGCGTCGTGACAACGATCAGCGAGGCTTCCGCCTGCTCGGGTATGTCCCCCTGTCTGATACTGAAGATTCCATCACTCCCCGTCGACGCAAAAAAGTAGACCTTAATCAACTGCTCAGCTACGCAAAGAGACACCGTATCGATGAGTTTGTGATAGCGGCCGATGACCGGCGCGGGACCATCCCGATGGATGAACTCTATCGTTGCCGGGTCGCGGGCATCTATATCACTGATATTACAACCTTTATCGAGAAAGAGTGCGGAAAGATCCCCCTAAACCTGCTCAGCCCCAGCTGGATAATCTATTCCGGTGGCTACAAGACCAACGACCTCCTGGTGCGCGCACTCAAGCGCATCTTCGATATTGGTATCTGTATTTTCATGTTAATAGCGACCGCCCCGATCATGCTGATTACCGCGCTGCTAATTATGCTCGAAGGCGGCCCCAAAGCACCGCTGTTTTACAACCAGGAACGCGTAGGGCTCCATAACCGCCCCTTTAAGATATTTAAATTCAGGAGCATGAGAGTCGACGCAGAGGCCAACGGTGCAGTATGGGCCAAAAAAAATGATGACAGGGTGACCGTGGTGGGTGCATTCATCCGTAAGTACCGGATAGACGAACTACCGCAACTACTCAACATCCTCAAGGGCGACATGAGTTTTGTCGGCCCACGCCCCGAACGCACGGTCTTTGTAAACGGCCTGACTCAGCGCATTCCCTATTACGGTGATCGTCATCTGGTCAAACCCGGACTCACGGGCTGGGCACAGATCTGTTATGACTATGGTGGCACTGAAGATGGTGCGATGGAGAAACTTCAATACGATCTTTATTACATCAAGAACTACAGCCTTATGCTCGATATCATGATTTTGATCGGAACCATGGAAGTTGTTTTACTCGGACAGGGCTCCCGTTGAAACGCCCTTGCAGACACGAAGCCCTGCCAGCCCATCGGCCATCAATACAACACCGCACAGGTCCCGATCAACCGAGCCAATACAGGCAGTAGCGACACCGATCGGCTATATTTCCTCTACGACTACAGGAAATAATGCTTTATCGCAGCAGGTGTTCGCTATGTTTACCGGCCTCAGATTAGTACTGATCTTACTCGAATTAGAGCTACACCGTCCCGCCGTCAAACTCGATACCAACCACGCGCAAGCACGCCTGCAAACCACCCGATATCGCGCTAAAAAAAGGATCGTGCGTGGTTTGTGGATCGCGACTGGGTTATTGATGCTGGCATTCCCTCTGACCCACTTCATCGTGACCCTGGGGCTTTTTACCACCTTCCTGTCGTTTACCATCCTCGACGAAACCTGCTAAAGAGAACGATTGCTAAAGAGGACGGCTGCTCGCCCTGCAGACCAAACCTCTCCACTAAACCCGATAATGCTCTCACCTAACAGCGAGTGCTAACTCTTATCACCGGGCCAGGGCAACTCCCCAGGCGATCCTATCGACGCGAGCAGCTGCTGAAAAACAAGGGTCCCGAACAACGCACCCTGCGAAGGGGGTACAGAATAAGTGTAACGCTCTCCGGAAAAATCAAAACTCAACGCATAGGCATGCAGATAACCCCGATCAGGATCATGACTGGATTCGCCCGGGTAATACCGACCATCCCCCAGTACGGGTGCGCCAATACTTTTCATCATCACCCGCAACTGATGGGTACGACCGGTAAGCGGCTTAAGTACAAACAACCGAATACCCGGGCTCAGGCTATAGCTAAAAAAACGCGTTTTCGCAGGATTAAGAATGCTTTTCAATAACTTCCAGCTCCCACGACGCCCTTTTAGCATATCCCCGCACACCTGCCCCTGCTTCTTTGCAGGCTTACGATCCGATAGCGCCAGGTAATACTTTTCGACTCTGCGTTGGCGAAATTCACGGTTGATCAGCTCCGCTGACTCTGCATCACGAGCCAACAGCAACAACCCGGAGGTCAGATTATCGAGTCGGTGCAGCGGGTACAGTTTACCCAGACCAAGCTCCGCTTCAACCTGCGGCACCAGCCCCGGCTGTCCATCCTGGCTATGAAAGGCCACGCCAGCGGACTTACTGATCACCACAAACCCCGGCTGGATATCAATCAGCTGAAACGACCGCGTCATGTTTATCTCCAAAAAAGGCGCTAGTCTAGCAGACCCGCGCCTTTTTCGGGGCTTATTGCCACGCCCGAAAAATACTCGACACTCAACACAGACACGCTATCGGCTCAGCTCACATTTGCGCTTTAGCGCATCAAGTTCGCCACATCAAAAACGAGTCTTATCCCGCTGCTGCCACAATACTTGCGCCAATTCTCGGGCATTATCCGTCGACTCAGCTCGCTGCAGCAAACACAAACAAACTGCCAGAGTTTCACACACCGCCGCCTCACCATAGGGCTGCTGCAAATGCCCTCTCCAGACCCGCAGCAAGTCTTTCGAATCCAGATGATCAGGGCGGATATGGCGTTGGCTCTGCACTCGGGGCCAATCCTGATCGAAATACTTACCCGCCCTGACCCACTGCAACGAACAATCTGCGTCGGGCCGGATCTCGGCTTCACCACCGTCGCCGCGAATCGTAACGCTGTTATCCTGACCTAACAACAGAGCAGTTTGCTGATGCATCGGACCATAGGCCGGATGAAATACGCCATCGATCCGAAACCGGGCATTAAGCGGATTCAACAACCGACTCAGAGTGTGCACCGGTGAGCGCAACCCGAGCACCCGACGCAAATTAATAATACGCGCCAACTCGGCATTGATCAGCACCAAAGGCAGATAGCAGAGCCCGGTTTCATCCAGATCCAGCGCCGCATCGAGCCAGTTGTTAGACCCCTTGAGACCAAAGTGCCCGAGCAGATCCTCAACATACAAGCGGCCTGGGGTGTGCCCCCGGGCACCGTGCATGCAGACACGCACCCCTTGTTCTGCCAGCACCAAGGCGGCCAGAAAAAACCAGGGCAACTGGCGCTTCTTGCCAGCATAGGTCGACCAATCCAGATCGGCCTGGAGCGTTACCGGAGCCGAGATCCGCGCACGCACGGCGGTAATAAAGCCGCTCAACTCCTCAGGACTCTCCTCCTTCACCCGCAATAACATCAGAAAGGCGCCAAGTTGCTCAGGGGCAACCTGGCGGTCCAATATCATCGCCATCGCCTGTTCGGCTTCGTCACAGGTCAGCGACCGCGAGCCTTTTTTACCCTTACCTAGAATACGCACAAAGGGCGCGAACGGGTGTTCCTGAGTGGTCATAAGCGAATTTCTGTAGAGATGAGTCCTGCAGTGTAGCCGCTTTACAGACGATCAGACAACGAACTCTAGCGTAGAGGACTGCAAAGGAAGCGCCAGCAGGCGCCTAGCTCAAAACACCAGAGCAGGAAGCGCCAGCCGATGCCCTTGCTGGGAACGCTCCTGCTCGGGCAACACATCCATGCTCGGCCACAATCCAGTTTGCAACGCGTTGGCGTACTCTTCAGGCAAGCCTGCGCGGTGCATCTGCCTGGAGGCCGAATCATGGTCGTAACTCAAGCGCTGCCAGCGAAACTTGATAGCGCCATCGACCGGTTCAAGAAGCAGATACCAGCCATCCACGGTGGCATCATTGGCGGGCATGCCGACGACGCCGCTATTGAGCCAATAGCGATCATCCAGCCGCCGGGCAAAAGGCAAGCCACAGTGACCTCCGATCACCACGTCGGCATCGGTCTGTGCCAGCTCCTGTGCAAAAACCGCATCTGAATTTGAGCCGAAAATAAACCGGTTGTTTGAGGACAGACCGCCATGAACCAGCAACAGCTTACGCCCTGCCAATTGAAAACTCAGTGTCTGCGGCAACGCTGCCATCCATGCGCGGCTCTGCTGGTCCATCTGTTGACGGGCATAGCGATACCAAGCCACTGACAACAGATTACAGGCGCTACCAGCATCAAAGCCGCAGCCGCAATCATCGGCATCCTTGGCCAATGACTGCTCGCAGTTACCCTGCACGACCGGTATGTCCCAAGCACGAATAAGATCAACCGTCGCCTGCGGGTCACCACAATAGGCCACCAAATCGCCGTTACAGATCACCTGCTGCGACGGGATACCTAAGCGCTCGGCCTGCTGCTGCAACGCCTGGGTTGCCTGGAGGTTGCTGTAGCAACCACCAAAAATCAGCACAGGCCCCTTCAGCGGCCCCAGATCTTGAACGGACCCACTCATCAGGCACCCGATTCGAGCACAGCGTTACGGCTCTGCGACGACCGACTTCCGAGCTTGCCGATGGCACCTCCGATCCAGAATGCCAGACAGCCACCGCTCAGCACAGTCACCGAGATCCACAGCAGCTTGGTGTACTTATGGCTATCGCCCAGCAGGACACTGTAGCCTGAGGACTCGAAGAAATAGAGCATCGCCCCAGAGACGGCCAATACAAAACTGGCCAGGTAACTCCAGAGCGGAATATCACGCCGCTTTCCCCACAACGAGAAGAAGATCACCGGCGCTAAATACATCGACGCGGTCCCGCTCACGGCGACTGCGCTAAACAGATCTTTGTTACCCAGGAACACGCAGGAAAGCCCCAGCACCACAAACAGCAGCATCACGGTACGGCCATTGCGGACACTGCCGCGCAGTATCGCCATATCGACCGCCACCAGCTTCGCCGAACTGGACAGTGTGCTGTCCAATGTCGACATCGCGGAAACAACCAGCGCCACATTAAAGATCAGCATCGGCAGGTCGCCCAACAACCGGGTCAATACCGCATTCATTGCCTCGCCGCTAGCGCCATGAGCACCCGCCAGGATCCCCAGGGTGCCAAAGCCGGCAATGCACAGGACACTGATCCAGGCTGCATGATAAAAGCTGCGTCGAGTGGTGTCCCGGTCCGCCAGAAAGCCTCGATCCATCATTACCGGATCGTGCATCGGATAACTCCAGACTTGCAACAGCGCCACCAGCAGCAGAATCGGACCGGGCTGATCGAGTTCGAAGGGTACAAACAGCAGGTCACTGAACGAGAACTGGCCGCTGGACAGCGTCATCCCCAATAGCAGAACCAACACACCCAGAAAAATCCACATCTGGTACAGATCGGTCTTCAAGGACGCATGCAGCCCGCCCAGCATCGAGTACAGCAGCGTAACCGCCGCAAAGCCGACGATCGCCAGGGTATAAGCCTGGCTGCCCGCCACGCCAAACAGCAGGCCGATCACCAACAAATTGGCAAACACCTCGCTGATCAGACGAATCGCCACCACCAGATTGTAACAACCGGTGCCCCAGCGCCCGAAGCGATCCCTCAGGAACGCCTGTACGCTGCCATAGCCGTGCTCAAAGCGCAGGCTGTCGATGATCCGGCCACCGGTCAGAAACGACAGATAGTAAGCGGCATAAGCCAGCGTCCCCCAGAGTCCATAATAAAAACCGAGGATCGCCGCATTCATCAACGAGCGGGCAAATACCCAGGTGGTAACCTGCGAGAAGATCAGGGTCAACAGACCAGGCGCGCGGCCATCGCTGGACTGTCCACGAAAAAAAGCCTCTTCGGAACGGGCTTTGGAGCTCATCCAGACCGACCCCAACGCGATAATCGCGACTAATGCTGGCAGTGCGTATTCCATGATAATCCTGTATTTTTTTGAGAGGGCTAAGGAACCTGCCAATAAGCCCAGGGTGCACGCGGTGCAAGGGTCTCGTTCACAGGCTTCCTTAATATCCGCCACAGACTAGGAGTTTGTCAGGCTTGGCCGATCGTAGCGAGGGCCTTTTGATTTTGGCCATAGCCGATTTGAGGCAGATTTTTCGATCATCCGAGGCGATAAATCGGCAGGAAAGCCGATTTACACGGCGCTAGCTGCCCGCAGGGCAAGCTGCAGGGACGCAGCTTGTGAATAGCGAGCTATTTAACGAGGGTGATCGTGAAAATATGACCAAATTCGGGTTTTCCACAGTAGATCAGTGTTAAGTCCGACAGGCTCCTAGCCGCAGCTAAGAAACCAGACGTGAGGACTGCCGCGTTGTTACAGGCGGAAATATTATCTTTTCGCGTACTTGGCGACCTTCCCTGATCTGCCAACATCCGGATTATGATTCTTTTTTCCTGCGCGAGAGCCCCCTACAGACGGCACTTCGCCGAGCATGCTTTCCAGCATCCGGGTCAGATGCTCGGGTTCCTGCGGGCTGTCGACGAGCACGTCAGGCGAGGTCTCAGGCTGCTCAGCCACCGTATGATCGATACTTGCCAGGACCAAATCGTGCGGCACATCATCACCCTGCTGCGATTCTAGCTGCTCGGGCGACACCAACGAAGAATCGGTGGTCAGTGCGCGCTGGCCAATAAAAGATCCCTGCTTATGGATTGTCATAAGGCGACTGTGGACCACACCGCAGACATGCCCGCCGCTCTCAATCGTCAGTTCACCGCAATGAATATCGGCATTAACACGCCCACTCACGCTGATCTTATCCGCCCGCACCACGCCACTCACCTGGCCGCGACTACCCACCGTGATGCTATCGACTGACGAGATACGGCCGTCAAACAGGCCATCGATATGGAGTTTACCAACCAGATTCATTTCACCGCTGAGCTTATTTCCTCGGGCGATGATAGTAACGGCGACTCGAGCTGATTGAGCGGTAGCATCCTTTTTAAACCATCCCATTGAATACCTTTCTCTTGGGTGAAAATCTGCTCATAATTATCCATGCTCCAGCTCAAAAAATAAATCGGATTCAGCGACTTAAACAGGTAGCGCACTTCGTAGTGCAGATGCGGGCCGGTCGAGATACCCGTATTCCCGCTGTAACCGATCAACTGGCCCTTGGAGATCAGGCGCCCACTGCGTACCGCAGCTTTTTTAAGGTGACCATAGTAACTCTTGAAGCCGAAGTTGTGATTGATGATGATCAGGTTGCCATAGCCGCTTTTCTTATGAAAACCGGCATACTCTACCGCGCCGTCCGCAGTGGCATAGATAGGGGTATTCATCGCGGCCCGCAAATCCAGCCCGTTGTGATGCTTGTTTTGACCGGTAACCGGATGCTTCCGCTGGCCATAACGATCGGTCAGAGTAGCAGTCTCCAGCGGTGACCCGTTGGGGATACCGTGCAACATAAACAGCCGCTCATAGGCGAGTTTCTGCAACTCCTGACTGCGGGCAACCGTCATCGGCCCAATGGATTCAAGCCCCATCATCGCCTCCAGCTGCCGTATCGGCTGCGCCCAGTCGTCGCTCAACTGCTGCAGGGTGTTGCGCTCTTGCTTGAGCAGACTCAGATTATCCGACAACAGATCCAATTCGGTACGCACCGATTCATGACTATCCACCACATCGGTATAGAGACCGGCTAACTGCTGGTGGTCTACACTCAGGCTGTTGAGCTCGTCGGAGGTTTTGACCAGCAAGGTGTTACTGATAAAGAAACTGGATAGCAGCATCAGTACAAACAGTACCAGCACATAACCCACGATCCGGCTCAGAGATAACTGCCGTGATCCGCGGAGGGTAGTCAAAGTGAGGATGACACGATTATTCACGGGTGATGCGCGCAACTAGCAGCCAGAAATGACACCAAAGCATATACAAATACGACCCCAATGTCACACCAAACGGCTCAGCGGTCAGGCTGTGCAGAGCCCAGGTCCTGGGTCAAATAGGTGACCCGTGCAGTGACTGCCATCGTCAGCAGCACCGAGACTGCAAACGCGTACAAGCCACTATGAATCTGCACCTGCGCCAGTGCGCCCAGCTTAACCGCTGCCAATAACACCGCCACCACGAACACATCCAGCATTGCCCACTTACCGTACAGATGCATCCAATGCAGGCTGCGCAGCAGCGATACGGATGAGGCTCGGGCCTGATCAGACAGGTTTAGCACCCGAAGCAACACGCCGATCTTGAGCAGCGGCAGTAGCAGACTAAAGCTGCCGATCAACAACCCCAGAACCCAGCGCCCCTCCTGAAACATCTGCCACAATCCACTCGACAGCGAAAAGCGGCTTTCAATTAACCAAAACTGCGCCAACGTCATCAACGGAAGAACCATCCCGAGCAGCAGCAACAGCAAAGCACACACCAGCAACAACTGCAGCAACCAACATTCACGAGGGCGAGAGAGCAGAGCGGCGCTTGAAATCATCGACATCTGTAACTACCTAATAAACGCATGCTGTTTAAGCTTGTGCATCTCATCGCGGTAATGCGCAGCCTGTTCGAACTCCAGATTCTTCGATGCTTGATACATCTTGTCTTCGAGACGACTCATCGCTTTACTCAACTCCTTGGGCGACATCGTGGCCGGATCTAATTCGTATTCGGGTTTTGACTCAGCGACCTTGCTGGCCCCCTTAGCCGCCTTCTTACCCGGTATGCGCGCGCCTTCCATAATATCGGCGATCGATTTGGTGATACTCCTGGGCACGATACCGTGGGCCTCGTTATGTGCCTGTTGCTTGGCACGGCGGCGGTCAGTTTCATCGATCGCCCGTTGCATCGAACCGGTCATCCGGTCCGCATACAGAATCGCCTTACCATTCAGGTTACGCGCGGCACGGCCAATCGTCTGGATCAAGGATCGGTCGGAGCGCAAGAAGCCCTCTTTATCGGCATCAAGAATAGCCACCAACGACACTTCGGGCATATCCAAACCTTCACGCAACAGGTTAATCCCGACCAGAACATCAAACACCCCAATACGCAGATCACGGATAATTTCAACCCGTTCGACCGTGTCGATATCCGAATGCAGATAACGCACCCGTACGCCGTGTTCATCCAAGTATTCAGCCAGATCTTCAGACATCCGCTTGGTCAACGTTGTCACCAGCACCCGCTCGCCTTTGCTGACGCGAATCCCGATCTGAGACAGCAGGTCATCAATCTGGGTCGTGGCAGGCCGCACTTCGATCTCGGGGTCGACCAAACCGGTCGGACGCACCACCTGCTCGACAATCTGTCCGCCGTGCTCGGCCTCATATTTCCCTGGGGTCGCTGAGACAAAAATCGCCTGAGGGGAGCGCAACTGCCACTCTTCAAATTTCATCGGCCGGTTATCTAGAGCCGAAGGCATTCTGAAACCGTACTCTACCAGGGTCTCTTTGCGCGAGCGGTCACCTTTATACATAGCCCCCAGCTGCGGAATTGTGACGTGGGATTCATCCACCACCAGCAGTGCATCGTCCGGCAGATAGTCAAACAGCGTCGGTGGCGCCTCTCCCGGCCCGCGCCCTGAGAGGTAGCGCGAATAATTTTCGATACCGGTGCAGTAACCCAGCTCCAGGATCATTTCGATGTCGAACTGGGTACGCTGTTCCAGGCGCTGCGCCTCGACCAGTTTGTTGGCACCGCGTAACTGCTCCAGACGCTCTTTGAGTTCAATTTTAATCTGTTCAACGGCATTGAGCAGGGTCGCGCGCGGCGTCACATAGTGCGATTTGGGATAAACAGTAACCCGCGGCACCCGGCGCAACGATTCACCGGTGAGCGGATCGAAATAACTCAGCGACTCGATCTCATCGTCAAACAGCTCGACCCGAATCGCATCCTTTTCCGACTCCGCCGGGAAGATATCGATCACATCGCCACGGACCCGGTAGGTAGCCCGGTGCAGCTCGGTATCGTTGCGGGTGTACTGAATCTCTGCCAAGCGCCGCAAAATAGTACGCTGGTCCACTTTGTCACCCCGATCCAGGTGCAGCATCATCTTCAGATACGCCTTAGGATCACCCAGTCCGTAGATCGCAGACACCGTTGCCACAATGATCGCATCTTTACGCTCGAGCAGCGCCTTGGTGGCCGACAGTCGCATCTGTTCGATATGCTCATTGATCGCCGAATCTTTTTCGATATAGGTATCCGAGGCGGGCACATAGGCTTCGGGTTGGTAGTAGTCGTAGTAGGAGACGAAATACTCGACCGCATTTTTTGGAAAAAACTCGCGAAATTCGCCATAAAGCTGCGCCGCTAACGTCTTATTAGGCGCCATGACGATGGTCGGCCGCTGCATCTCGGCAACCACATTGGCGATAGTAAAGGTCTTGCCGGAACCCGTGACCCCTAACAGGGTCTGAGTTGCCAGGCCAGCATGAATCCCTTTAGAGAGCTCACTAATCGCAACCGGCTGATCGCCCGCGGGGCTAAAGCGCGAATTGACTTCAAATAAACGGGACATGCAGTTTCCTGTGCTAAATCGAGGCTGTACAATTATACGTTTTGTAAGGGCTCCTAAATACCTCTTTAGGAAAGGAGTCCTGAATGCGTCACCCAGTAAAATAATAAATCGTCATGATCTACTCTTTTTAGAGGATACCAGTTTGGATCTGCTACTTTCCGATCGCGTTAATAACATCAAGCCATCCCCCACCCTGGCCGTCACCAACCGCGCCGCTGAATTACGCGCCTCCGGTAAAGACATTATTGGTCTGGGCGCAGGGGAACCGGATTTCGACACCCCGGATCACATCAAAGCCGCCGCCATTAACGCCCTCAACGAGGGTTTCACCAAATACACCGCCGTCGATGGCACGCCGGCGTTGAAGCACGCCATCATCAATAAATTCAAACATGACAACGGGCTGAGCTACCAACCCAACCAAATCCTGGTTTCCTGCGGCGGTAAACAAAGCTTCTTTAACCTGTCACTGGCCTTTATTAATCCGGGTGACGAGGTGATCATCCCTGCACCTTACTGGGTCTCCTACCCGGACATGGTGCTGATTGCAGACGGGGTACCGGTGATTATCCGCACCTCGCAGGAGAAGCGCTTCAAGATCACCCCCGAACAGCTAGATATGGCGATCACCCCCAAAACCAAACTGGTGGTTCTGAACAGCCCTTCCAACCCGTCCGGGGTCGCCTACACCCGCGCCGAGCTGGAGGCGCTGGCCGAGGTACTGCTGAACCACCCCCACGTACTGATCGCCACCGATGATATGTACGAACACATTCTCTGGAGCGAAGAGCCGTTCTGCAACATCCTGATGGCATGCCCTGAACTGTATGACCGCACCATCGTACTCAACGGTGTGTCCAAGGCCTACGCCATGACCGGCTGGCGCATCGGTTACGCAGCCGGTCCGCAGAAACTGATCGGGGCGATGAAGAAGGTGCAGTCACAGAGCACCTCCAATCCGTCCTCTATCTCTCAGGTTGCTGCTCAAACGGCGCTGGAAGGCTCCCAGGATTGCGTACAAGAGATGCTGGTCGCATTCAAACAACGGCATGACTTTGTCATCGCGGCTCTGAATACGATCGAGGGCGTCAACTGCATCCCCGCAGACGGTACTTTCTACGCATTCCCCAACTTTCAGCAGATCATCGACGACAACCCTGCATTTAATGACGATGTCGATCTGGCCGAATTTCTGCTCAGCGAAGCGGGCGTGGCCCTGGTTCCCGGCTCTGCATTTGGCGCACCGGGACAGATGCGCCTGTCTTTCGCGACCAGCATGAAAGTTCTGGAAGAGGCGATCAATCGGATCAAAAAAGTAATCGAAGGCTAGCGTAGAGCATACTCATAAAAAAAACCGGGCTTAGCCCGGTTTTTTTATGCGTCAACGATTTTTAACAGCTATTCGTTACAACCATGCCTGTTACGACCACACTTGTTACGACCACACTTGTTACAACAAGGCGCCACAAAAGATCATTAGAAAGCTGAGGGCCTTTACAGACTCTTGAATATGGCGTCCACGCTAACACGGGCATCGCCAAACAGCATCCGGCTGTTGTCCTTATAAAATAGCGGATTTTCAACCCCGGAATACCCGGTTGCCATCGAACGCTTAAACACCACGACGGTGTGCGCCTTCCACACCTCGATCACCGGCATCCCCGCAATCGGGCTACCCGGATCTTCAGCAGCCGAGGGGTTGACGGTATCATTGGCCCCGATCACCAGCACCACGTCGGTCTCGGTCAGATCTTCGTTGATCTCATCCATCTCCAACACCAGGTCATAAGGCACCTTGGCTTCCGCCAGCAGCACATTCATGTGTCCCGGCATGCGTCCCGCCACCGGATGAATACCAAATCGCACCACAACCCCCTTCTCCCGCAAGCTCTTGGTGAGTTCAGATACCGGATGCTGCGCATGCGCGACCGCCATGCCATAACCAGGCACGATCACCACGCTACTGGCGTTAGCCAACAGATCCGCCACCTCTTCTGCCGTGATGGTGGTGATCTCGCCTTCGACCTCACCCGCAGCGCTTGAAGTCGCTGTCGTGGAGCCAAAACCGCCCAGAATGACGCTCACGAACTTACGGTTCATCGCCCGACACATGATATAGCTAAGTATCGCGCCACTGGAGCCAACCAGAGCACCCACCACGATCAGCAGATCATTAGAGAGCATAAAGCCCGCCGCCGCCGCCGCCCAGCCGGAATAACTGTTAAGCATCGATACAACCACCGGCATATCGGCACCACCGATCGCCATCACCATATGCACCCCAAATGCCAGGGCGATCAAGGTCATTAGCAGCAGCGCCAAAACCCCATTCGAGGCGCCGACGAAGCTGCCGCCCAGGATGATACAAAACAGCAACGCCGCCAGATTAAGCCAGTGGCGTCCCGGCAACAACAACGGCTTACTCGGTACAACGCCGCGTAATTTACCAAACGCGATCAGCGACCCCGAGAAGGTGGCGGCACCGATCAATACGCCCAGATAGATCTCGATGTTATGCACGGTTTTTTCCGCACCGATAAGATCATTAGACGGATCCAGGTAGCTGGCATAACCCACCATGACAGCGGCCAGACCGACGAAACTGTGCATCATCGCGACCAGCTCCGGCATCTGCGTCATCTGCACCCGGACCGCAAAAAACAGACCGATCGCGCCGCCAATCAGCATCGCCAGGATAATCCACCCCAGCCCCGATACCTGACCGCTAGCCAGAGTCGCCAAGATGGCAAGCCCCATCCCGACAATACCGTAGATGTTGCCCCGCCGTGCGGTCTCCTGGTGGCTCAAGCCACCGAGACTGAGAATAAACAGGATACTGGCGCCTATATAGGCTGATATGACAACTCCACCCATGATCAATCCTCCCTTACAAACATTTTCAGCATCCGCTGAGTCACATAGAAGCCGCCAACGATATTGATACTGGCGATCAGTGTGGCTACAAACGCCAGCAACGACACGCTGACACTGGCTGATCCGGCCTGCAGTAACGCACCAATAATAATGATGCCGCTAATCGCATTGGTGACGCTCATTAACGGAGTGTGCAACGAGGGAGAGACCGCCCAGACCACCTGCCAGCCCACAAAACAGGACAGCACAAAGACAATCAGATGTGACATAAACGCAGGCGGCGCGACCTTACCCACCAGCAGCAACAACAGCAACGCGATCCCCATCGTCCCAAAGGTGATGGCACTGCGCTTCGCTGCAGACATGGGTTCTGGAACAGGGATCGGCTCAAGCTTAGGCTTGGGCGGGGCGACCGAGATCTGTGGTGGGGGGGGCGGCCAGGTGATCTCTCCCGCCAGAATAACGGTAGTGCCGCGAACGATGGTGTCCTCCATATTAAAATTCGGTTTACCATCTTTATCCGGAGTCAGTTCGGACAACACGTTACGCACATTGGTTGAATACAACTGGCTGGCCTGGGTCGGCAGACGACTGGGCAGATCGGTATAGCCGATGATCGAAACCCCTTTGCGTACCACCACTTTACCGGGCACGGTCATCTCGCAGTTACCGCCCTGTTCGGCCGCCAGATCGACGATCACGCTGCCCTCGGCCATCAACTCAACCATATCTTTAAGAATCAGCTTGGGCGCGGGCTTGCCCGGAATCAAGGCGGTGGTGATGATGATATCGACCTCTTTGGCCTGCTCCCGAAACAGCGCCATCTCGGCGTCGATAAACTCTTTAGACATCTGCTTGGCATAACCGCCGCTACCGCCCCCCTCCTCCTCGATCTCAACGGTGAGGAACTCGGCGTCCATACTCTCGACCTGCTCTTTCACCTCCGGGCGGGTATCAAAGGCGCGTACGATGGCACCCATCCGTCCCGCTGTGCCGACCGCTGCCAATCCGGCCACACCCGCACCGATAATCAGCACCTTAGCCGGAGGAACCCGTCCCGCCGCGGTAATCTGACCATTAAGAAAACGTCCGAATTTATTGGAGGCTTCAACGACCGCTTTATAGCCCGCGATGTTAGCCATGGAGCTCAGTGCATCACAACGCTGCGAACGACTGATCCGTGGTACCGAATCCATTGCCAGCACGCTGACCTTACGCGCCGCCAGACGTTGCATTAATTCGGGATTCTGGGCTGGCCATAAAAAGCATACCAGCACCGCCCCCTCATTGAGCAGATCAGCTTCGTGTTTACCCAGCTTGGGATGATCTTCCGGCGGGCGTACTTTGAGGAGGATATCGCTGGCGGCCCAAAGCGCCTCAGTGCCATCAATCACCTCTGCACCCGCTTGCCGATACGCCTCATCGAGAAATTTGGCAGCTTTGCCCGCTCCCGCCTCAATTGCGATCTCGTAGCCCATCTGCTGCAGCTGCTTAACTAACAGAGGGGTTGTTGCCACCCGTTTTTCGCCTTCGTGAATCTCCTTAGGAACCCCAATTTTCATGCGCGCCTCCCGATTACTGTAAGCCGCATTGAGACTGACAAAAGCCGTCAACTCGCTCTATAAATACAGCAAATCAATCAATGCGTTCAAAGAGTTATAGTCTAGAAAAAAGCAAGTTCCCAATTATTGACGGCCGAATTACGCGATGCGGATCACCGCTGCCGCGTAGCGGTATGGAGAAGCAGATCGAGACAGCACCGCCGCTGGCCGATATCGAGATAGATAGAGTGCGCTACTTGAGGAGATAAGCCGAGAATAGCGACCGTAGCGAGAGAGACGCATTTCGGGTCAAATAATTCGGCATTCGCGACTAACAGGGATTCTATTTGACAAAAATGGGGTAAAACCTGGCCCACTTTAACTTAAGAGAGCCGGTTTTCGCACGACTGCATGGACGCAGAAGGTAGAGCAACGAGTGGCTGGCACCCGACCGGAGATCAGCTCATGCGGTGGATATCGGGAATATCAGCCGAATCGCTGACCGTTACCTCCAAATCCTTAAGGATGCCGTTTTCGATACTGTAGATCCAGCCGTGGACCGTCAGCTCCTGCCCTTCCCGCCAGGCTCTTTGCGCGATCGTGGTGTGACAGACGTTGGCAACCTGTTCGATGACATTCAGCTCACAGAGCAGATTGACCTTAACTTTGGGGCTGCTGCACTGCTCCAGCTGTTCTTTGTGAAAACGGTATACGTCCTTAATATGGCGCAGCCAGTTATCAATCAACCCATGCTCAGCATTCCCTAACGCCGCCTGCACCCCGCCACAGCCATAGTGGCCGCAGACGATAATATGCTTAACTTTGAGCACTTCTACCGCGTACTGAATCACCGACAGACAATTAAGGTCAGTATGCACCACGACGTTAGCAATATTGCGATGAACGAAGACTTCGCCCGGTGCTAAACGCAGCAACTGGTTTGCCGGAACGCGGCTATCGGAGCAACCTATCCAGAGAATTTCAGGGTTCTGTTGCTCAGATAGGCGTTTGAAAAAGTCGGGATCTTCCTGCTTGATGGTGTCAGCCCACTGGCGATTGCGCTCAAACAGAGTGTCATCGAGACTCATAGAATCACTACCTAAGTTGAAGAATAAGCGTCTTTATACGGCACCTTTCCTCAGCTAGCAAGGGTGTCTATACAGGAATTCACGTAATTTGATAACGGCCCGGCTTGTGATTCAGAGTGATCACCATATTCAGGGCAGCGGCACCTGTAACCGAGAACAGTAACAGCTCCCAACTAACGACCAAAAATGAGCATATCAGGATCAGACAATCGACGCCCATCTGAAATTTCCCCGCTCGAATGCCGTAGCGGGTTTGCAGAAACAGCGCCAAAATCCCCACACCACCCAGGCTGGAGCGATGCCGGAACAGAATCAACATCCCCATGCCCATCAGAAAGCCCCCGATAATTGCAGCGACCAGGGGATCAATCCGCGAGACCTCGATCACCCTGTGGGCATTATCCACCATCAACGACACGGTGAACACGGAGATAAAGGTGTTCAGACAAAAGCGCCAGCCCATCTGCTTCCAGGCCAGCCAGTAGAACGGCAAGTTAATGATAAAAAATACCTTACCAAAGCTCAGCCCGGTCAGATGAGTCAGCAGCAGCGCCAATCCGGCGGTGCCGCCGGTCAACAACCCCTGCTGAGTAAAGAGGTACACCCCAAGAGTGACGAACAGGGTTCCGGATACGAGTGCAAACAGATCTTCGAAATGGCTATGCGACGGGGTCGCAGCAGCGGCAAGTGACATGAACAGCTCCTGTAAACTAAGTTGTCAATTATATTGCTCGAGCGTCAAAGATAAAAGGATTGCCGCTATTTATCGCCCCCTCCTAAAACAAACAGCCCCTGAATCGCTAGATTCAAGGGCCAGTAGATCCTACGGAGAGCCTGGGAGCGTTATAGCCGCACCCCAGACCTGCAAGCCTGGGTTAAAATGAATCGCCGGGGACGCGCACCCAACCTTCCATCAACACCCGGGCACTGCGGCTCATCACTACCTTGTTGACGCTCCAGTCTCCGGCGTTTTCGCAGGCCTCAGCGCCCACTTTCAGAGTCCCGGACGGGTGACCAAAGGTCACCGCTGCGCGATCTCCGCCACCGGCGGCCAGGTTGACCAGAGTGCCCGGGATCGCCGCAGCCGTTCCAATCGCAACAGCCGCGGTGCCCATCATCGCATGGTGCAGTTTACCCATCGATAACGCCCGTACGTTCAGATCGATAGCCTCGGCGCTGATCTGCTTGCCGCTGGAAGATACATAGGCCTGAGCCGGCGCACAGAAAGCCACCTTGGGCGTATGCTGACGCCCTGCTGCCTCCGCAATGTCGCTGATCAAGCCCATGCGTACCGCACCATAAGCGCGGATGGTTTCAAACCGCGCCAGCGCAGCCGGATCCCCGTTGATCGCTTCCTGCAGTTCGGCTCCGGTGTAACCGATATCGGCAGCATTCAGGAATACCGTAGGAATACCGGCGTTGATCATGGTGGCCTTAAAGGTGCCGACCCCGGGCACCTCAAGGTCATCGACCAGATTGCCGGTAGGGAACATCGCATCGGTCGCATCGACCGGGCTGATGAATTCAACCTGCACTTCAGCCGCCGGGAACGTCACCCCATCCAGCTCAAAGTCGCCAGTTTCCTGCACTTCACCGTTGGTCATCGGCACATTGGCGATGATGGTCTTGTTGATATTGGCCTGCCAGATCCGCACCACGGCGATGCCATTCTCAGGCACTCGGTCAGCATCGACCAAACCACTGCTGATAGCGAAAGCCCCTACCGCCGCAGTCAGGTTGCCACAGTTACCACTCCAGTCGACGAACGCTTTGTCGATGGCGACCTGACCGAACAGGTAATCGACGTCGTGATCAGGCTGACTCGTCTTGGACAAAATGACTGTTTTGCTGGTGCTGGAGGTCGCGCCACCCATGCCATCCGTCTGCTTGCCGTAGGGATCCGGGCTACCGATCACCCGCAGCAATAGGTTGTCACGCGCAGCTCCCGGCACCTGGGCGGACTCGGGCAGATCGGTCAGGTTAAAAAAAACGCCTTTGCTGGTGCCGCCACGAATGTAGGTGGCGGGTACTTTTATCTGGGGGACTTTGATCTGAGGGGCAAGGGCCATGAGTATCTATCCTAATTTTAAATAGGGTCTATTCAGACGGGGGCGATATAGCTATTCGCCTCTGCAGCCAGCTATTTTGACGGCCAGACGTATAGCTATATCGCTGTTTTCCCTAAATAACTAAAAAAACAGCGACAACTGCCGATTTACGTTACCGGTACAGATGCCCCGACAACGCAAATCGAACCGGTGTTAAACGTTACCTTCCAGGAAGTCCTGGGCGAAACGTTGCAGTACGCCACCGGCACCGTAGACATGTACTTCTGCGGCGGTATCCAGGCGACAGGTCACCGGGATCTCGACGGACTCACCGTTGGCACGGGTCATCACCACGACCAGGTCGCCACGCGGGCTGATATCACCCTTCACATCAAAGGTCTCAGTACCGTCGATCGCGTAGGTGTTACGGTTGTCACCGGCCTTGAACTCCAGCGGCAAGACACCCATACCCACCAGGTTAGTACGGTGAATCCGCTCGAAGCCTTCGGCAACGATGGTCTCTACACCCGCCAGACGCACACCCTTGGCAGCCCAGTCACGCGAGGAGCCCTGACCGTAGTCGGCACCGGCGATGATAATCAGCGGCTGCTTACGCTCCATGTAGGTCTCGATCGCTTCCCACATCCGGCTCTCTTGCCCTTCCGGCTCGATCCGTGCCAGTGAACCCTGCTTCACGTCACCGTTAGCATCACGACACATCTCGTTCAGCAATTTAGGATTGGCGAAGGTGGCACGCTGTGCGGTCAGGTGATCGCCCCGGTGGGTTGCGTAGGAGTTGAAATCCTCTTCCGGCACGCCCATCTTGGCACAGTACTCACCCGCGGCGCTGGACGCCTGAATCGCATTTGAAGGCGACAGATGGTCGGTGGTGATGTTGTCACCCAGCACCGCCAGCGGACGCATCCCCTTCATGGTGCGCTCACCGGCCAGCGCGCCTTCCCAATAGGGAGGACGACGGATGTAGGTGGTCTGTGGACGCCAGTCGTACAGCGGGCTTGGCGATTTCTCAACCGTACCCAGATCAAACATCGGGATGTAGACCTGTTTGAACTGCTCAGGCTTAACACACTTAGCGACGATCGCATCGATCTCTTCATCGCTCGGCCAGATATCTTTCAGGGTGATCGGGTTACCCTCTTGATCGTTACCCAACACATCCTTTTCGATATCGAAACGCATGGTACCGGCGATGGCGTAGGCCACAACCAGTGGCGGTGAAGCCAGGAACGCCTGCTTGGCATGCGGATGGATACGGCCATCGAAGTTACGGTTACCGGACAGGACAGCGGTGGAGTACAGATCACGGTCGATGATCTCCTGTTGGATCTTAGGATCCAGCGCGCCACTCATACCGTTACAGGTCGTACAGGCGTAACCGACGATGCCGAAGCCCAGCTTTTCCATTTCGGACAGCAGACCGGCTTCTTCCAGGTACAGCTTGGCGACCTTGGAACCCGGTGCAAACGAGGACTTAACCCAGGGCTTACGCACTAGACCTAGCTCGTTGGCTTTCTTGGCAACAAGGCCAGCAGCGACAACGTTGCGCGGGTTGGAGGTGTTGGTACAGCTGGTGATCGCAGCGATAATCACCGCGCCATCGGGCATCAGGCCTTCGGCCTCTTCCGCTTTGGCTGCTGCCAACATCTCGTCGCTGGCGATACCGCGCTCGTTCAGGGCAGAGGTTGGCAGACGACGGTGCGGGTTGGACGGGCCAGCCATGTTGCGAACAACAGTCGACAGATCGAACTCAATAACACGCTGGTACTGAGCGTCAACCAGATCATCAGCCCAGAGGCCGGTTTCCTTAGCATACTGCTCAACCAGGGCAACCTGCTCGGGCTCACGACCGGTCAGTTTCAGGTAGTCGATGGTCTGCTCGTCAATATAGAACATACCGGCCGAAGCACCAAACTCAGGTGTCATGTTGGAGATGGTGGCACGGTCACCGATAGTCAGCGCCTTAGCCCCTTCGCCGAAAAACTCCAGATAGGCGGAGACCACTTTCTGGTTACGCAGAAACTCGGTAATCGCCAGCACCATATCGGTGGCGGTGATGCCCGGCTGACGCTTGCCGGTCAGCTTGACGCCGATGATGTCAGGAAGACGCATCATCGAGGGCTGGCCCAGCATCACGGTTTCAGCTTCCAGTCCGCCGACACCGATGGCGATAACGCCCAGCGCGTCGATGTGCGGGGTGTGGCTGTCGGTGCCGACACAGGTATCAGGGAAGGCAACCCCGTCACGCGCCTGGATCACCGGAGACATTTTCTCCAGGTTGATCTGGTGCATGATGCCGTTACCGGCAGGAATCACGTCGACGTTATCAAAGGCTGTTTTACACCACTCGATAAAGTGGAAACGGTCATCGTTACGGCGATCTTCGATGTCGCGGTTCTTCTGGAAGGCATCGGGATCGAAACCGGCCGCTTCCACGGCCAGCGAGTGGTCAACAATCAGCTGGGTCGGAACAACAGGGTTGACCTTGGACGGGTCACCGCCCTGATCGGCGATGGCATCACGCAGACCCGCCAGGTCAACCAGTGCGGTCTGACCGAGGATGTCATGGCAGACAACGCGAGCAGGGTACCAGGGGAAATCCAGGTCTTGCTTACGTTCGATAAGTTGCGTCAGAGAATCGGTCAGTACTGCCGGATCGCAACGGCGAACCAGCTGCTCGGCCAATACGCGTGAAGTGTAGTTCAGCTTGGCATAGGAACCTTGCTGGATAGCTTCGATCGCCGCACGGGTGTCGTAGTAATCCAGGTCGGTGCCAGCAAGGGATTTACGGTATTCAGTATTCATAGCGTAGGGAATCCATTACGAATAATTCAGAAAAAGACGCCTGGATAACCAGGCGTCTCAAATGGATCAACAAGAGCGCTTAAACGCGATCTTCGATAGCAACCCACTGGCTGCTTTCGGGTCCGGTGTAGTCCGCGCTTGGGCGGATGATGCGGTTGTCAGCACGCTGCTCG
Source organism: Motiliproteus sp. (assembly GCA_036964625.1). Classification (GTDB taxonomy): domain Bacteria; phylum Pseudomonadota; class Gammaproteobacteria; order Pseudomonadales; family Balneatricaceae; genus Motiliproteus. Next base: position 10,893 of record JBALTG010000025.1, on the reverse strand, counting down.
AAGGCGTGTGCTGCCCAACCGGTCAGGCGCGAGCAAACAAAGATCGGTGTAAACAGCTTAGTTGGAATACCCATGAAATGGTACGCAGACGCATGGAAGAAATCGGCGTTGCAGAACAAGTTCTTCTCGCGTTTCATCACCGCTTCACAACGGTCGGAGACCGCGTAAAGCACTTCATCGCCGACATCTTTAGACAGCTCTTCAGAACATTTCTTGATCACGGCATTACGCGGATCAGAATCACGATAGATCGCATGACCGAAGCCCATGATCTTCTCTTTGCGCTCGAGCATACCCATCATCTCGCGCTCGGCTTCGTCGGCAGACGTCCAGTTCTGGATCATATCCATCGCCGCTTCGTTGGCACCGCCGTGCAACGGTCCACGCAGGGTGCCGATCGCACCGGTGATAATGGAGTGGATGTCAGACAGGGTCGACGCACAAACACGACCCGCGAAGGTCGAGGCATTGAACTCGTGCTCGGCGTACAGGATCAATGAGATATTCATCACCTTGGCGTGCAGCGCGTTGGGCTTTTCGCCGTTGAGCAGGTGCAGGAAGTGACCACCGATAGAGTCATCATCGGTCTCAGTTTCGATGCGCACACCGTCATGGCTGAAGCGGTACCAGTAGTTGATGATTGACGGGAATACCGCCAGCATCCGGTCAACCTTGTCCTGCTGCTCGCTGAAGTCCATTTCGGTCTCCAGGTTACCCAGCATCGAACAACCGGTACGCATCACGTCCATCGGATGGGCTGATGCGGGGATCTGCTCCAGTACGGTCTTCAGCGCCTGAGGCAAGCCACGCAAACCTTTCAGCTTGGTGATGTAGGCGTCCAGCTCCGCTTGATTAGGAAGCTTGCCTTTCAGCAGCATGTAAGCCACCTCTTCGAAGGTCGCTTTCTCGGCCAGTTCAACCATGTCATAGCCGCGGTAGGTTAAGCCTGCACCGGTTTTACCCACGGTACATAGCGCGGTGGACCCTGCGGATTGACCACGCAGACCTGCGCCACTTAGTTTCTTTGCTTCAGCCATAATCAACTCCTATCTATATTTATTTGTCACTTGGAGGCCATTACCCGCCCCACTTCGTCACATCACTTTACTTATTTTTACCTTCTGCGCTTTTTACCTTTCGCCTTCGGCTTATTTGTTTTTGCCTTCGGCGCTATTTATTCTTGCCTTCTGCGAAGAGCGCATCCAGCTTCTGCTCGAAATCATGGTAATTAAGGAAATCGTAAAGCTCCATCCGCGTTTGCATCAGGTCGATTACATCCTTTTGATCACCCTTCTGCAGGATGTTCTCGTAGACTGCCAGCGCCGCCTTATTGGCAGCACGGAACGCACTCAATGGGTACAGCACCATGGCACAGCCAACATCGCCCAGCTCTTTCTTATTGAACAGCGGCGTGGCACCGAATTCGGTGATATTGGCCAGCAGCGGAACACCACCAATCGCCGAGCTAAAGGCTTTGTAATCTTCCAGGGTGTGCACCGCTTCGGCGAAGATGCCATCGGCACCGGCTTCGATGCAGGCCAGAGCGCGCTCTACAGCCGCGTCCAGACCTTCCATCTGGAACGCATCGGTCCGCGCAATCAGGAAGAAATCATCGTCGGTCTTACCATCTGCGGCCGCTTTAACACGGTCAGCCATCTCACTCTGGGATACGATCTCTTTGTTCGGACGGTGGCCGCAACGCTTCTGCGCCACCTGGTCTTCGATATGACAGGCAGCAGCGCCCGCCTTAATCATCTCTTTTACGGTACGCTGGATATTGAATGCACCACCCCAGCCAGTATCGATATCGACCAGCAGCGGCGTCTCGACTGCGCTGCTGATACGACGCACATCTTCCAGCACATCGTTGCAGGAGGTCATACCCAGGTCGGGCAGACCGTATGAATGGTTCGCTACACCGCCGCCAGACAGGTAGATCGCCTGATGACCCACCCGCTCGGCCATCATCGCGTGATAAGCGTTGGTGGTACCTACGATTTGTAGTGGGCTGTTTTCAGCCAGGGCTTTGCGGAAGCGGCCGCCTGCGGTCAGTTTTTGGGTCATGACATATCCTCTGTGCTGTTGCTGTACTGTTTAGAGTTCGGTTTTTGCTTTTAGCTTCTGCTCGATATTTTGACGGGCAGCGCTGATATGACGGCGCATCAGCATCTCAGCCAATTCACCGTCACGGTGCTGGATAGCATCGACGATATGTCGATGCTCGGCTAACGCCCTCACCGGACGCGAGCTGGAGAGACTGAATTGGTAGCGGTACATCCGCACCAAATGATAAAGCTCCCCGCCCAGAAGCTCTTGTAGCTTATTGTTTTTACTACCTTGTACAATCCGGTAATGGAAATCCAAATCGCCCTCTTTCTGGAAGTAGGAACGCCCTTCGCTCTGCTCCAAGCTACGCTCGTGTTGGTCCAACAGATCGCGCAAACTGGCAATTTCTGCGTCGCTCATGTTCTGCGCCGCCAAGCGACAAGCCATCCCTTCCATCGCCTCACGGACGTGGTAGATCTCAATCAGTTCACGGGATGATAACGACACCACCCGAGCACCCACATGCGGAATGCGCACCACTAACCGCAGCCCTTCCAAACGCCGAATCGCCTCACGTAACGGGCCACGACTGATGCCATAGGTTCGCGCTAACTCAGGCTCGCTAATCTTATGACCGGGCGGAATATCACCTTTAATAATCGCTGTCACGATCTCACGACACACCCGGTCTGCCAGCGTCCGGGACTCTGGTTCAGCGAGCTCTAGTGCGGTAAAAGGATGAGGTGCATTCATAGGATTGTCGACAATGTTGTTTGATGAACACAAGATACCCCCCGAAAAACCGCTAGTCAACCGAAAATAGCCCCTAGACTGTCAACACAATACAAAAGTATAGGGGTTAGTACCGAGCTAACTCAGACTCACGCAGGGGCCAGAACAGACCCCAAACAAAGCCTCCAAAACAAGCTATCCCTGCAGGTAACGCTGGAGATCCTGACTCATCTGCAGCGCAATCTGACGTGGCTTTTGAAATGGAAGGCTATGATCACAGCCGCGTACCGGGTGGTAATACCAGCCAGCCAGTTGCCACAGCAGCTGCTGATTAAGCAGGTGCATCGACTCCGGACTACGCCCCCCTACAAAACTACTGACATCTCCCTGGTCAGCAAACAACCGGGACCGATCGAGCCTCTGACTGGCGCTAGTCACCGCATCCAGTGCGTTGGCGAACCCCTGCGGACGATGCCCCAACCGGGCAACTGAGATCGCATCACCACGCGGAGACGCGATCCGATTAGGCGCCACGGCCTGCAAGAACTGCATCACACTGACCGCTGGATCATCCGCCTCACGCAACAACTGAGCAATATCGCTATAACGCTGACGATTTGCGATCACCTCTTCGATATCGCGCCGATCGATCAACGCGGACTCCAGCAGGTACTGTTTATGTACCCGATGCGGCTGTTGCTGCTTTAACAACATGCACACCAGGCCACCGAACGAATAGCCACCCAGGTCAAACGCCCACCAACCGAGATGGTCCAGCAGCCGAATCTGATCAGCAACAACCTCCTCAACCTGATACTCACGCTCGCAACCATCCAGCTCCCGGGTCAGCCCCATCCCCCGCAGATCGGGCACCAACACCTCGCACCAACCGCGGAGATGGTTCACCAGATGGCCCCAGGTGTCCTCGCCTGCAACGCCGGCACCGTGCAATAACAGCAGCCGCCGCCCCGTCCCGGAATAACGGTTACGATAGAGCCGGTAACTAATCCGCTGTTCCGCAGTTTCAAGCACCTCTATTTGTATCGAAAAATGTGCTTTCATGCTTTCATCTACCGCCGCAAAATAACCTATGTATTAACAACCAAGAGCAACAACCAAGAGCAGCAACCAAGAGCAACAACCAAGAGCAACCTGCATGCTCTGATAAATGCCCAAACCCGGCTTGGTGGAGCTTGATCCGCGCTAAGCGTACAATGCGCTCCTTTATATAAGCGCAGCCTCTCCGATCAATGCTATCGGATAACCTACGCCAAACTCTTTAGATTGCCGGAATCCCTGCCTTGCCGCCAATGCATCTCAACAAGATACAGCTCGACTACCAGCCCGATAGCGCGCCGCTGTTTGAATCGATCCGCTCGCTGCCCTACCCCGTGTTCCTCGACAGCAGCAGTTTCGGCGGAGCGTTTGGGCGTTTCGACATCCTCTGCGCCGATCCCAATCAACTGTTAACCCGGGAAAACGGTACCACCCACCTGACTCAGCGCGATGGCAGCAGCGCAGCACTCAATAGCCACCCTTTTGCCGCACTCCGACAGATCCTGCTCGAACAGGGGTTTAACGGTCTAGCCACGCCGGGACTCCCCTTTTGCGGGGGTGCGCTGGGTTATTTCAGCTACGACCTGGGGCGTGACGAGTCACCGCGGGCAAACCCGACGACTGACGACGTCAACCTACCGCAGATGCAGGTCGGCATCTACCCCTGGGCGATCATTGTCGATCATCAGCAGCACCGCACAACACTGGTTAGCCAGAGCCTTAGCCGCCAGCAACTGGAGCTCATCATTGACAGCTTCTGTGCGCCCGCGAACGGTGCTTTCAAACTCAACGCCAGGTTTCAGTCCAACCTAACTCGCGATGCCTACCTGCAGCGTTTTCAACGCGTGATCGACTACATCCATGCTGGCGACTGTTATCAGATCAACCTCGCGCAACGCTTCAGCTGCGCCTATCAAGGCGATCCCTGGAGCGCTTATTTAAGGCTGCGCCGCCAGACCCACACCCCCTTTTCAGCCTATATTGAATCTCCCCGCGGCTGCTTGCTGAGTTTATCGCCCGAACGTTTCTTACAGGTGCGTGAAGGCCAGGTAGAAACCCGCCCCATCAAGGGCACGCGTCCCCGCCACCCACTAGCGGAACAGGATCAGCAATTAAAACAGGCGCTGATCGAGAGCGCTAAAGATCGCGCCGAAAACCTGATGATTGTCGATCTGCTGCGCAACGACCTTGGACGCCAGTGCATCACCGGTTCGGTCAAGGTTCCTGAACTGTTCAAGATTGAAAGCTATGCCAACGTCCACCATATGGTCAGCGCCATTACCGGACAACTCGCCCACCCGATCGAGGCGATCGATCTGCTCCAGAACTGTTTCCCTGGCGGCTCCATCACCGGCGCACCGAAGATTCGCGCGATGCAGATCATTGCCGAACTCGAGCCCAACCGGCGCACCGCGTATTGCGGCAGCATCGGCTATATCGGCTTTAACGGCGAGATGGATAGCAACATCTGCATTCGCACCCTGGTCGCAACCCGGAACAACAACGGATCCGCCTCAATAAACCAAGGCCAGCTGCACTGCTGGGCAGGCGGCGGCATCGTTGCCGACTCTATAGGAGATTCTGAGTATCAGGAGACCTTCGATAAGGTGAACAACCTGATCCGCTGCTTAGAGGATGATTTTTTATAGTTCACTGCTAGACAATCCTTTTATGCTGCACCGCATTGTCATTTTAAAGACTTTCCGGGTAATCCGACTAGACTCTGTTTTATGCCACTTCCCGCTCCCCCCAAAGAAATCAGCTGATCGGAGTCAACGGACCTGATGCCGATACCTGCTATACCGCTAATTCAGTCCAACAGACCGACGCGATTGGCGCCTAGGCTGCGCCCCCCTGCTTTAGCCAGTGCACTCTTCTGCCTGGCCCTCTGCCTGACCCTCCCTCGCCTGTGCTTTGCGGCCGATCAGCAATCGTTGCAAAACATCACCCTGCAACTGCGTTGGCTGCACCAGTTCCAGTTCGCCGGCTACTACGCCGCCAAACAGCAGGGCTATTATCGTGAAATAGGTCTGGATGTGGAGATAAGAGCTGGCGCACCGGGGCGCGAACCGGTTAAGGAGGTGATGGCGGGGCGCGCCCAGTATGGCGCAGCCAACAGCGAACTACTCCATCAACGCCTCAATGGGGCGCCCTTAATTGCATTAGCGGCGATCTTTCAGCACTCAGGCGCCGTGTTTGTGGTTAAACAAAGCTCTGGAATTCGCACCCCCCAGCACCTGATCGGCCGCAAAGTGATGCTGATAAGTAAAGGGGCCGATGTCGGCCTGATGGCGATGCTCAACAACGAGGGGGTCGATATTTCCAAAGTCGAAATAATCAAGAGCAGCTATGACATTACTGACCTGATTGAAGACCGGGTCGATGCATTCAACGCCTACCTCACCAACGAACCCTATTTGATGGCGGAGAAACAGATCCCGGTGTCCTTGATTCACCCGAGCACCTACGGGGTCGATTTTTACTCCGACATCCTGTTTACCACCGAGACAGAACTGGCGCAGAACCCGGAGCGGGTCAAACAGTTCCGGCAGGCCTCTTTGCGCGGCTGGGAATACGCTATGGATAACCCGGAGCAGATCATCGAGCTGATCCTCAACCAGTACACCCAAGCCAAGAGTCGCGAACAGCTGCGCTTTGAAGCAGCCAGTATTCGCGACTTGATCATGCCCGATCTGATCGAATACGGGCATATGAATCCCGGGCGCTGGAGATATATGGCGGAGACCTTCGTAAAACAGGGGATGATCCCACCCGGCTACAACCTGGATGGTTTTCTCTATGACCCCAATCCAGTTCCGGACTACTCCCGCTGGTATGTACTGGTACTACTCCTGCTGTTAGGGCTGTTCTTCATAGGCGCCATTGCGATGACCCTGTTGCGTTACAATCGCAAACTCAAAAATGCTATCGCCCATGGCCAACAGGTCCAGGGCCAGCTGCAACAGCAGACCACCCTGTTCGAAGCGATCTTCCGCAGCACCCCGGATGCAACCGTGATCACCAATACAAAACGAGAAATCATCCTCTGCAATCCCGCTTTCAGTCAAACATTTGGTTACCCGCCTGAGGAAGTGATAAGCCAATCGACTGCGCTGCTTTACGCCAATAAGGCCGAATTCACACAACCAAGGGAGGGCGGCCTCTACCCTCACTCAGAGCCGACCATTGAATCTTACGAGATCGACTATCGGCGCAAGAACGGAGAGATATTCCCCAGCCAGTCTCTCGGCGGTCCAATCATCAACACCCGCGGACACATGGTCGGTTATATCGAGGTGATGCGCGATATCACCGCGCAGAAAAAAACGCAACTGGAGATGGTTCGCCTGGCGCTGACGGACCCCCTAACCGGCCTGGCCAACCGCCACCAGTTCAACCGTCGGTTCAATGAATCGGTAAAACTGGCCAAACGACAACAGCAACTGCTATCTCTGGCTATTATGGACCTGGATCTTTTTAAGCCGGTCAACGACCAGTTTGGTCACCCTACGGGCGATGAACTGCTGAAAAAAGTAGCCCAGATTCTCACAGCCAGCTTCCGCGAAACCGATATCATCGCCCGAATTGGCGGCGATGAATTCGCCATCATCATGATTGACCCGGAAAACCCCCGCGCTATCTGCCAGCCTGCTGAACGGGTAATAGAAGCGTTATCACAACCCTTGAACATTGCCGGAAGCGCTATTCAGATTGGTTCCAGCTTTGGCATAGCCACCTTCCCGCTGGATAGCAACAACCCTACTGACCTATACCGCCTGGCAGACCAAGCACTCTACCGGTCCAAAGCAGCGGGAAAAAACTGTTGCTCTATTGTCGAGCATGACTCTTAGCTCTGTGATGAAGCCAAGTGAACTTCAAAGGCCGCCTGTCTTTGCTCGCTAACTCACTATTTGGTAACCGAATAGGAATCCACAGCTGAGACCTGTTGACGCAACTGCTCAATCAGCTGAATACGGTTAGTGATAGATGAATCATTACCCTCTGGATCCAGCGCCTCCAATACGAGTACCCGACTGCCTAATAGCTCCACTAATTGGAGGTAGCGCGGATCTTGCCGGGTTTGCAGCCGGACCTCTTCGGTACTGGTTTGCCAGGCCCTGCGAAACTGCTGAAGCGGCACCGTCGACCAACTTTCCTGACTCAACATCGCTGCCAAATGGCGCTGCAACTGCGTCTCTGGCAACGCGGCTGGCGACACAACGCCCTCTGAATTTCGACCTGGACTTGAACTGGGCGCATCAACCAACCGAACACCCAAGACAGCGACTAAAATAAACACGATGAGCAGCAGACTCGCTGCAATGATCATTTTCATCCGCCGTTCTGAATCGGTAAGAGTCACGGTTTGAGCCGGGGTACACTCACGCGTGCTATCGTCTACGGGCGCTATTGGCACACCCGCCCTTACGGGCAAGGTCACGTCCTCGGTGGCCTGCAGTAGCTGACGGATAAGCGTAAGCCGCTGCCGTCGATACGATTGCAGATCCAACTGACCGGCGGCATAGCTTCGTGACAGGTCTAGCAAGGTTCTGGGCATACTATATTTCCTTGATCAAACGAAACCCTGTCAAACCATCGCCCTCAGCAGGTACTGAGCGACTAAGCGTGATAGCGCATTCCGACATCTTGTCCTTATGATGACCTCCCACAGCCATCAGCCGCCCCTCTTGAGAAACCACTTCCTGGGCATTGCCTAAATAATTCACAACCCCCCACGCGTTGGCTCTACCCGCCTTCACGGCGATCAACGACCGGCCTTTAAGTACAGTCCCACCTTGCGTCAGGCGGCAGTTATAATCCTGAGGTTGCTCCAGACTTGTCGCGTTGGCCGCATATTGCCACTCATCCACGCTAGGTAGCCGGTAGGAAGACCCCGTACGCTCACTCAACCACCGCGCATAATCCTCAACCTGAGCGGAACTCAGACCGGTTACCGGATGCTGCGAATCTGCAGATAACACTGAGCACTGCTTGGATAGTGAACAGTAAAGGTTGAAATCCGCTACCGATATCTCAAATTTACCGATCGCCACTTGCACATTTCCTAGCTGCGGCAATACCACCATATAGGGTGCTCTTTGTTGACCATCCAGCATGTCATAACAGATCGCCCTGGATCTGGAGCCGTATCCAGCCAACTGCGGCGTGCATGGACGACCGCCCGGCCTGGTTGAGGCTGCCGTTGGTTGCTGAGAGGTTAACGCTTAATTACCGGTAGTTTTTAAGCGCGAAGCGGCGTAAAAGTTGCGCATGGAAGCCGCGTGTTTTTACGCCGGTAACGCTGTCTGCACGTTTTATTATGCACTCCCCCTCAAAACCTCATCCCTGTTTTTGATCAGCCAAATCAAAACAATTGAATACAAGTATGCAGATAACCCAAAGATTGTGAAGGCCATTGCGATATACGCATATTCATGTGAAACGGACCAGTAAAGCCAAAATGAGACTAGCGGTGCCAAGAAACCAAGAACAGCACATACGACTGAGATCAACTCGATACTTTTATATGTTCTGAATCCATAGGCCCCAAACCTCACATACCAAGGCGCTAACATCCAAGTTTGAGACTTTTTATTTATATCCATATCACGCTTACTCAGTATGCATAACGCTGTTGTCGGATAAAAATCCAGGCCAACAAAAGCAACTCCATCCGACGATCTCATCCTGCCATTTAACGTTAACGCTTGACACTCTCAATTAAAACCAAATTAAAACTCGATCACCAAACCGCTTTAACAGCCTGCTTATCGTACTGCGCAAGCACTCTGAAGACAGATTTAGGACATTAGCACCATTCTCCCGCCATCGCCCCTTTTGGTGGAGATCTTCTCGATATAGCGGCCCCTACAGGACAGCAGGCTTTGGAAACCTGCGAACAAGTCCAAATGCATTTCTGGCAATCAGACTGGTTCGCAATCAAGGCGCGACTTAGCAGGCCCTCTTGGTTATACAAGAATGGACCTGTCAAAAAGTCGCAACGCGGAGTGCGGATCCGTCTGAATGCCCCGAAGGGCAAGGCCTGAAACGCTTGGGGACTTATTCGCAGGTTCCTTAGCCTACCTCCTTGCTCGCTTGAACACTTATTCACGGTCATGTAACGCGATAAAACACACTTAGGCAATGCATAACTCCAGGTGCATTTAGGGCGTTCGTGTCACGCCTTGCCTGTCTCTTCCCACTCCCATATTCCCTGACCCGCCCTAACAGGTCAAATCCCTCAATAGCCCTAAACTTGCCTTTGCCCTCTCATTGCCATTCTCTAAATAACAGTTTAGTGCCGCGCCCAGACCAATCGAACTGGCGTTTCAATTCGCTCCATGGTCAGATACAGGGCTGACAACCGATCCATCGCTGTACGGACGCGCCTTTATGCCCCTATCCCATAATGCCAAGCCCGCATTAACCACGCTGCTGCTGACTCTGCTAGCGCTGATCGCTCTGGCCGCCAATTCGGTGCTCTGCCGCTTGGCATTGACCACAGACGCCAGTGGATCATCCATCGACGCGGCCAGCTTTACCCTGATCCGCCTCGGCTCAGGGGCCTTGATGCTGATGCTGCTGTTACAACTGCGTAATCGTCGCCGTATCCAGATGAGCGCGGAGCACGCGCGCCCTCCAAAGGCTGCTACGGTTTCGCCCAAGCACGGCAGCTGGCTGGCCGCGCTCTATCTGTTCGGCTACGCCATCGCTTTTTCGTACGCCTACAACAGCCTCGATACCGGCACCGGGGCTCTGATATTGTTCGGGGCGGTGCAACTGACGATGATCACGATCACCCTGCTCAGTGGGATCCGCTTAACCCGCAGCGAGTGGCTGGGACTGGGGCTGGCATTCAGCGGCTTCATCTATCTAGTACTACCCACCCTGAGCACCCCCTCACTGCTCGGCTTTGTACTGATGACCCTGGCTGGCATGGCTTGGGGGGGCTATACCCTCAAGGGCCGGGGGTCGAGCGATCCACTCGCGGAGACTGCGTTTAATTTTGTCCGCACCCTGCCGTTTGCGGCGGTGTTGCTACTGATCAGCATTTATCAG